>BNUG01000036.1 GCA_025997195.1 Clostridia bacterium
ACGCTGTATTATCTCAGGAATGAAAGTCTTTATCGCGTTGAATCCAACAGCAAAAACGGAGCAGAAAAGCTCGCAGGCCAGGTGTCGTATTTCTCTGGCACAAGCGACGGCAAAAAAGTTTTTTACATCAATGATGACGAAGAACTCTATACGGTGAAGGAGGATGAGGAACCGGAGAAGATCGCGGACGATGTATTCAGCCTTGTCATTGCGTACGACGACACGGTTTTCTTCCTGACCGATTGGAGCGAAAAGACTTATACCGGCACACTCTATGCCTATACGGGAAAGGGTAAGGAAAAAATAGCGGACGATGCGCGCGGCTTGTCCCCGCTGGCAACGATGACGTACTATACCGTTTGGAACGATGAAGACGACTGTGATATTTACGCGGCCAAATCCGGCACAAAATTTGATTTGGTTCTGGAAGGGATTGATCTTTCAGAAGGCTATTGATGTGTAAGCGAGGGAAATAGAGATGTTTTGTATTCACTGCGGGAAAGAGATTCCGGATACGGTAAAATTTTGCCCCTACTGCGGAGGAAACACTACGGAGGACATATTGTCTGCTCCGCCGGTTTCGCCCGTCTCTCCCGGTTCGCCGTCTTTTGATCCGAATCAAACCACGGCAGGACGTCCGGCGCCGGATTGGAGCGCCGAAGCCGCTGCTGCTTACAACAACATGGCTAACGTTGTGACGGATGAAGTACAGCGAAAGAGGATTGAGGCGGAACGGCGCCGCGAGGCGCAGCGCAAGAAGAACAATCAGATGGTGCTCATCGCGATCATCATCATCGCTGTGACAGCGCTGGCTTTTGTTTTTGTCATTGCGCCCAAATTCCTCGGGATGCAGCTCTTGCCGGTCGACCCGTTTGGGTTTAACAAATCGGCGCCGGCCGCAGGCGGGGATAGCGGCAAAAGCAGTACGGCGGCAGAGGAAGAGGAAACGCCAAAAATCAAAAATGTCAGCATCGACGTCCGCCGCGTAGTGATCGGCGGAGAGGGACGTGATGCGGCGGTATCAGATGGCGGCAGCCTTTTGGTAGACGCCGGAGCTGTCATCACCCTTCGGGCCGTTGTCGGTCCGGAAGGCGCGGGAAACGAGGCGGAGTATGAATGGTCCGTTTCGGGAGACGGTCATGTCGCCGATTATGACTGGGATAATGACAATGCGACGATCTATGCCCTTTCGTCCGGCGAGTTTTATGTTTCTGTCGAAGCCGTGGGGAGCCGAAATTCCGCCGCGGACGATACTCTTCATATCGTGATCGCAGCGCCTGCTCCGCCCGAAGACGAACTCTATCCGTTTAGAGGAACGATCTTTGTGACGAACGAGCCGAAGCTGGGCATCTTTGTGCGCAGCGAACACGTGGTCAACGGAGAAGGGAAGAAGCTGAACGACGGCAACAAGATCGGCTGGATTGAAGGCGGGAATACCTCGGTGGAACTGGTGGCGACCGGAAACGAATATGACGAGGGCCCGAATGGATATTGGTGGTATGAGGTCGAGATTCCGCAGTGGTACCGGGACACGACAAAGCAAACCGAAAACTATAAGGACAAGCCCCTGGTCGGTTGGGTGCGCAGCGATGTTGTTAGAGAGAAATAGGATACGGTAAAGAAGCAGGGACACAGACAGGGACAGACAGCGGAAGAAAAATAAGAAGGGGTAGTATGGCATCTGGCAATGAAGAGGAACGTTCGGCACGTGGTCATCATGGCGATAAGATCATCGAGATTGACTACGTGGAGTTGAAAAACGGAGAAGATCGCGCGCTGGTTCGGCGTAAAAAGCGCAGGCGCAGGCAAAAGGTCAAACCGGCCCTAATCATCTTGTTGGTGGCTGTGATCGCCGCGATCCTGGTGGCCGTACTGATACTCGGCTCTGTGAGCAAGGATGCCGCCGGGAGAGAAAAAGACGCCGGGTCAACCGGCGCTTCGGCGGCTGCGGACGGGGACGCCGGTGACTCCGGCGCGGCGGGAACACAGGAGGATGACGGGGAAGACGGAGACGCGGACACGGCGGACGCCAAACCTTATTATTATAATCCTGAACGCGAGGGGCGTTATGCGGCTTTCGCGGACGCGCATCCGGAGATCGGGATGGAGGACGTTTACTGGATGGTGGACTGCGATCTCGACGTCGCGCCTTATGAGGACACGCACCCGCTGCCGGATCCGAATGACATCTTGCTGATGGTGAACAAGCATTTTTATTTGCCGGATGGGTTTGCGCCGACGGATTTGGTGCCTGTCGGGAACACGATGATGCGGGCCGAGGCCGGGGCGGCGATGCAGGAGATGATCGACGCAGCGGCGGCGGAGGGGCTCAATCTTTGGTCGCAGTCGGGGTACCGGTCTTATGGGGTGCAGGTAAATCTTTATGCGGATTACTCTGCACAAGGCGGGGTAGAGGGGGCGGATACTCACAGCGCGCGGCCCGGGTATAGCGAGCACCAGACCGGGCTCACGACGGATCTCAATACGATCACGGATGCCTTCGGCGATACGGCGGAGGGCAAATGGGTGGCGGAAAATTGCTGGCAGTACGGGTATATCGTGCGTTACACGAAAGAGAATACGGACGTCACGCTGTACAAGCCGGAGCCTTGGCATATGCGTTACATCGGGCGGGATGCGGCTAAGGTAATGCACGACGAAGGAATCTTGTCCCTCGAAGAATATTGGGTGAAGTACGTGCTGTATCAGCCGCCGGAGACATCGGCGGCCGGAGCAGGCGTCGGCTGAATTTTGGCGGCTGACCGGAACCGGTCTGGTCTGACTTGATCGCCGGGAGAAGCTTTCTTAGCCGCCTTTGTCGCCTTTGCCGCCTTAGCCGCCTTTCTTAGCCGCGGTCGAAATACGGGCTTTTGCCGCTGACGGACAGCGGGATGCCGTAAGCGGCTTTGATGGATTCCGGGAACCAGCCAAGCTGTAGGGCTGCTTTGCCTGCTGTGTACATGACGCGGTTGTCAACGCGGTTGTCTGCGGCGAAAGCTGCCGCAGAGCCGACCGCGATCCCAAGATCTGTGAAATTGAAGGCGCACCGGGCGCCGGCCGCGGCCATCTCCCCGCAGGTTTCATAACCGCAAAATCCGCAATTGAGGCCGACCGGCTTGTTCGCCACACCGACAAAGACCACGCAGCCGGACGCCTCGACGTTGCCGGCGTCGCGCGAGAAGGCGGGGAATCCGGTCTGACCTCCGATCTCCCGCATCTTGTCCGCCAATTTCTGCTTGTCTTCGCCGTCCGCGATAAATGTCTCGATGTTGTCTATGCCGCGGCCCTTTGGCGCGGTTCGCGCGGCGGTGAGCATGCCCTGTGCGACATTCAGGATTGCGCTTTGTTCCGATTCTTTGCTTGTGTAGATCATGTTTGCCTCCTGTGAACAATAACGTTGCAGAATTACAATACCATATTATGACGGCAAAGTAGTATAATAATGGTTAAATGAATACAAATTAAGGAAGTGGATCGGAAAATTGCAGTGGGTGCGGATCAGTCAAATTTTCAAATTAAATCAAGCCTGAAGCGAAAGACGGTTCTACAGATCGGAGCCTTGCTGACCGCGGCGATCGCTGTCGTTTCCGCGATCTCCATGATCGGTCTCAGCGCCTCCTACGACCGGCTCATTCAGGCGCAGAAGGATACGTTCGACAATACGATCAAGACGGCGATCGAAACGGTGATCAGCGCCCTGTATCAGAATGAAGCCAATGCGCAGGCCGGCGTGATTACGGAAGAGCAGGCACGCATGGTTGCGGAAAGCATCGTGCGCGATACCCGTTACAGCAGCGGCCCCGGGCACGAAGACGACGGCTATTTCTGGGCGGACATGGCGGACGGCCTTTGCGTCGTCCACTACAACACGAACAACGTGGGTCAGATGCGCTGGGACAATGCGGATAAAGAAGGCAACTATTATATCCGCATGTTGATCGAAAACGGCGACGCCGGCGGCGGCTACTCCGACTTCTATTTCGGCAAGCCCGGCGACGAGGAAGGCTCCTATCGCAAACGCGGCTACACGGAGAAATTCGAGCCCTACGGCTGGTACATCAGCACCGGCAACTACGCGGAAGATACCGACAAATACATCGATGAAATCAAAACCGAGAAGATCCGGGCGGAGTTGGTGTTGGCTATAATAGCCTTGGTCTCCGTTGTGGTCAGTCTGCTGATTCTTTCGCGAACCCTGACTTCTATCACTGTGCTCATTCGTGACATCAGCCGCCGTATCTTCATCCTGGCCCGGGGAGATACCGAATCGTATGATGAACAGAAGGAAGGCGCGCAGCGTGATGATGAGATCGGGGTTCTTGAGCGCAGCATCCGGGCGCTGCACCAAGCGATCCGGGAACAAGCCGCAGCGATCGAGCGGATCGCGGCAGGTGATCTGTCCATTCGGTATGAGCCGCGCTCGCCGCAGGATTCTGTCGGAAACAGCCTGCAAAAATTGCTGATCAACAACAATATCGCGTTTGCACAAATCAACAATGCGTCGGCGGATGTTTCGGGTCTTTCGTCCAGGATCGCGGCTGACGCGCAGGTCGCATCCTCCCGCGCCGAAAACTCCGCCGGGATCATCGAGGCGCTTTCGGCCAGCATCCTGGAAATCCTCGAGCAGACAAAACAAAATGCAAACAGCGCGCGCGAAGCGCTGGAGGCAGTTTCAAAAACAAGCGAGATCATGTTGGCCAGCACCAGAAATATGGAGCAGCTCCAGTCGGCCATGCAAAAGATCGCCGATTCCTCCGAAGATATTTCCGGCATCATCAAAGTGATCGACGAGATCGCCATGCAGACCAATATCCTCGCGCTCAATGCGGCCATCGAAGCTGCCCGAGCCGGAAAATTTGGACAGGGCTTCACCGTGGTGGCGGAGGAAGTGCGAGGTCTTGCCATCCGGTCCGCTGATTCGGCCAAAAGGACGGAATGTCATATCGCGGATACACTTCATCGTGTGGAAGAGGGGCGCAAAGCTGCCGCAGTGACGGGAGAGAGTCTGTCCCTCGCCTCTGCATACGCTGAGGAGATCCTTACTGTCATCAGCCAAATCAATGCCGCTTCTAAGCAGCAGGAAGAGGCGATTTCTCAGATCAACGAAAACCTTGAGCGAATCACCGGCAATGCCCGTGCGAACAGGGACGCCTCCAGGAAGTCCGCAAATCTGGGACAGGACATGCAAAAACAGTCGGAAGTGCTCGAAGGCACGGTCTCACATTTCAAATTATTACGCTAGGTCTGGAAATATAAGGCATAATAGAATCCATTATGAATCCGAGAACAAAATCAATGTGGCTGCTCTTGCTGACGGGGCTTCTGTGGAGTGTGGGCGGTGTGTTTATCAAAACCAACGATGCAAATGCCTTTGTGATCTCCTCCATACGCGGCGGTGTGGCGGCGATCGTCTTTTTCGTCGCGTTGAGAGGGCGGCCGAAAATGACTTGGTCAAGGCCGCAAGTGCTTGGCGCGCTGGCTTACAGCGGGGTGCTTACCTGCTTCGTGCTCTCCACGACAATGACCTCCGCGGCGAACGCGATTCTGCTCGAATACACCGCACCTATTTTTGTCGCGATTCTGGGGTGGCTGATTTTGCGGGAGCGGCTGCGCGTTTATGATATCTTTGCGATCGTCGGCGTTGCCATCGGGATGTATTTGCTGATGTCAAGTAATCTCAGCGGCGGACATTTGACCGGCAATATGGTCGGGGTGGCAACAGGCGTTTGTTACGCGATTTTCGTCATTTGTCTGCGCCTGCAAAAGGAAGTCTCGCCGTATGAGACGGTCTTGCTCGGGAATATTTTCACGTTTCTGATCGGGTTGCCGTTCTTCTTTATCGCGCCGCCGGCGCCGGGGAGTATACCGCCTGTGATCTTCCTCGGGGTCTTTCAGATCGCAATCCCGTATCTGCTTCTTACTTACTCGTCAAAGAACGCCAAAGCGATCGACATCACGCTGCTCACGATCCTCGAGCCGTTGCTCAATCCCGTGTGGGTATTTCTTGTGACTGGCGAGAACCCAGGCGTCCGCACGTTCATCGGCGGCACCGTGCTGCTCGTCGTTGTCATCCTGAAGTCGCTTGTGACGCTCAAACAACCAACCGAACAAGAAGGCGCATTGCCGACCGAACCTCCGCCGACCGAACCCCCGCCGACCGGTACGGAATGAGGTTCCGCAGAGTGACCTTCTTCGCTCAGATATACGCCGTCGTCTCCGTAATTCCGTACGGAACGGTAGCGAGTTATGGGCAGATCGCCCGCATGCTCGGACGCCCCAGAGCCGCACGCGAAGTAGGCTGGGCGATGAGCAACTGCCCTGAAGAACTGCCCTGGCAGCGCGTCGTCAAAGCCGATGGATCGATTACCGGCGGCGTCCATGCGCAAATCAGGCGAGCGCGTCTCATCGAAGAGGGCGTCACCTTCCTGCCCGACGGAAGGGTAGATATGGAGACCCATCGCTGGAACGGCGAAAGCATAGAGGATCTGTTATACGAGTTTAACGAAACCTACGTATGATAAGCGGGATGGAGAAACGGACAATGAGATGCAAGAAACATATCACGACGGTGGTGACTGCCATCCTGTCAATCACCATGCTTGCCGGACTGTTGACGGCCTGCACCGGCGGAGCCGGAGAGAATCAAGCGTTTGCCTATCTAACCATCGCGCAGGAATTGATTCCCTTTGAATACATAGAAGACGAAGAAACCGATGTGCCAAGATTTTTTATCATCAACCTGTCCGAAGCAAAAATCGAAGACAAAGACGCAGTTTACAATCTGATCGCGGCACACGTCAAGGTAGTAGGAGCCGAAGTCGCGCGGGGAGATGAGTTGACTTTCAATGAAATAACAAATCTGGACACCGAAGATGACAATCCGACGATGCTCACTTTTCGGGATGAAAAACTGACCCGGACCAAATTGGTGACAACGCTGGCCGTATCATGGCCGCGCCGGTTCGAAGGCTACGGCACCAAGTATACAATCAAGAATGAATCAGGAACTTGGAAAATCACAGCCAGCGAACCGACGCAAATCAGCTAGCCGGGACTCCATCATTTTTGAAAGTATAGATGGCTTAGAGGTCAGCAATTCATCCCACTGTCAACCTCCGTGTTTGACACCTCAACCCCAGTGGGCAATTCAAAAGAAAGGCGCCGGGTGCCAAATTTGTCGAAAAAATATCATTTTTAGGGTGATGTTTGCGACATTTGTAATTGATATAACAATCATACAGAAAAGAGGTGATTGTGATGTCAATACGCAGATCGCTAACGGTAGCCTTTATTGTGGCGTTGGTTTATGCAGCCGTGCTGGTTGGCGTGAGATGGCACTCCATTCTAAGTCATACGGAATATTCGCATGAAGGATTTGTGAATGACAATCTCACCACGATTACGATTGTAAATCCCAGTACAGTTCCCATGGAGGATCGGTATCCGAAAGAAGAAGCCGCTTTATTGTCGAGCGTAGACCAAGACACTTGGCAGACGTATTCCAACGAGGACAAGTTGGAGATCTTGCAACAGGTCACGGCGTATGAAGCACAGGAACTCGGCTTCCGCACTCCGATCCTTAAGGAGGTTGATCTGGAGGACGGTGTGCTGGCAAACTATGATGGTACGAACAATGTGATCAATATCGACAGCGCCCATTTGGAACAGGGTTTGTTTAGGAGCCATCTCAATTCTGTCTTTCACGAAGTCCGCCATGCTTATCAGCACGAACTGCGAAATATGCTGGATTTGATCCTGGAAACGGAACCCGCCTACGCGAATTTGGGTTTGTTGAAAAACGTGAAGCAAATTAAAGAAAATGAAGAAGACTATCGGTCGGGACTCGAAGATTTTGATGTTTACAAAACGCAACCGATAGAGGTTGACGCAAGGCTTTATGCGACTCATCGGTTGGAGCAGTTTCAATTAGGCGACTGATTTAGGGCAGGAAATGCGCCCATAAAGTTCCGTGCCCTAAACTATTTCACTTGTTGACAAGACGCCACAGAACCGCCGTCACAAAGGATATCCGTCCCTGTTATATAGCTTGCGGCGTCACTCGAAAGAAAGGCCAGGAGTTCCGCCATTTCCTCTGGCTTGCCCAAGCGACCTAAAGCACCATTCTTTGCAAGATTCGCGGCCTGTTCCCCTTCGATCTCACCCATCGGCGTTTCGAATATCCCGGGAGAAACAGAAACAACACGGATACCACGCCTTCCATAGAGACAGGCACTCTGCTGCGCAAACCAAATGACGAAGTTTTTTGAGAAAGAATAGGCCAATCCAGTTTGATATTCCACCGGAAGCTTGGATACGATATTCAACACTGCGGTCTTGAATTCCTCAGGATTCGTCAAGCTTAAAGGATAAAATGCTTTGGGAAGCTGTTCTTCCGGAACCCTATAACCGGCAATGGATGCGATATCAATAATACAACTGTTTTCACTCATAAGTTTTGCCAACTCTTCATTGATGAAGATCGTTCCCAACGCGTTCGTTGTAAAGATGGTTTTGAAGTCACCCATTTGAGGTGACATGCCAGCAGCATGAATCACGGTTTTTATCTCACCACGAGATGCCGCATGTTCGGCAAGCTTCCGGACAGATTCCCGGTCCCCCACATCACCGGGCAAGATTTCGGCGTCGATACCTAACGCAGCGAGTTCTGACAAAGCATTTTCCAATTTTCTTGGAGTACGCCCTACTATAATGATATGATGACTTTTTCCTAATCGTTTCGCAGTCGCTAAGCCCATGCCGCTTCCGCCGCCGGTTATTACGCATATTTTCGTCATTTGATTTTTCTCACATTCTTTATCCTAAGCACACGCCACCGTCAATAATGATGGAAGACGAGTTTACAAAGTTCGATTCATCGCTTGCCAGAAATACGGAAAGGGGTGCAATATCTTCCGGTACGCCAACTGTTTTAATACCCCACTCGGTGTAATGTGCATTGTATCCCGTCGTGTAGTGCAGCGGGAAACCGATTTCACTGCGACTTGAAACGGATTTCCCAATATTGGTCGCGACCGGACCGGGACAGATCGAATTACAGCGAATCCCTTTGCGAGCGTATTCAAACGCGATCGCTTTCATCAATGCATTGGCGCCGGCTTTTGACGCACAATATGCGGGGCCACCCGTTGCGCTTTCAAACGCCGCATTCGATGTAATCATGACAATCGATGCCTTGATGTCATTCGGAACGAAATATTGCAGTGCCGCACGACATATTTTCATCTGCCCGGTCAAATTTACATGAATCACATGATCCCATTTGGCATTGACGATCTCTTCAACCATTGAGAAATCATCCATAATGCCCGCATTACTGGACAGCACATTGCACGTACCAAAGGTATCCACGCATGCCTGAATTGCATTTGTGCAGTCCTCATCCTCTGTGATATTGCATTTTATTGATTTGAAGTGTTCTGAAACCCCGAGTTCGGCTGCTTTCTTTGATAATTCCTCCAAACCCGCTTCGTTAATGTCTGCGGCGATGATATTCGCGCCTTCTTGTAAATAGGCAACGGCGATAGCCCCTCCCATACCAGAAGCCGCTCCGGTAACAACCGCTGATTTTCCGACCAAACGATTTGCCATGCTTGTATCCCTCTCTTTCTTATTGATTGCTCCAACACGGAATCGACGAAGCGATAATCCACGGAGCAACGGTACACTTCTAATTGTCAAACAGGTGAAACAGGGTCTGCCTCTCACAAACAAGCCCTGTTCTCACCGTTTACAGGAACACGAATGTTCTATGCTTCTTAGGCGTTCTCAAGTAAATTTAGGAATTTGTCATATTCTTTTTCATCCATCGTCCAACCATTGTGTTCCGCAGGATAAGCACCAGAGCGCACTTCGTCGCCGAAAGCCTTAAAAGCGCCCCCGATACTTCCATAGAAATCTCCGTAAACTTTGGCATGGATGCCCATTGTCTCTTCCGGAACCAATTTCAGCAAATCATAAATGACCAGTTCCGAACCATCGCACTCATCGCTGCCTGCAATATTAATTACCGGCACGTGCAGCTTTTTTGCGATCGCATGACTTATTTCCCGCGGAGTCAATTCTATCGTCATGGCTTTCATACCGCTTTCTTGATATTCATAAGCCTGGCGATAAATGACCAAAGCCTCTTCCGCTGTTTTTCCAACTCTCCTGAATCCGCCAATATTGGTAACCTGCCAAGAAGAGAGAATACCAACATGCCCGAATACCGGCACATGGTTCAAGGTCAGATATTCAACCACATCGTTTGGGATTCCGATCGGCAGCACAGAATCCGCCCCATCATTGATGAGTTTCGAACACTCTTTGACGGCAGTGTATTTGTCGGCATAAAAATGAGTCGGTACCAATGTATTCAAATGAATATGGGGCGCTCTTTCACGAGTATACCTTGTCCACCATCCCAAATTGTCTGACATGTGCTGCGTACTTTCACCCGGAGAAGTATATCTGAGGATGTCAATGTCAGCTCTGTCTGCTGCTGCTGCGAAAATCGGATCTAACGCACCAGGGCTTATTTGCGTGAGTTTTTCGCCCTTGTTTTTCTTCTGCTGAAGGTGCCATATTGTCTTTCTTCCTGTAGTTGGTACGCCGCTAATAGCCATTTTGTTACTTCCTTTCAATGTTTCTCTATTTGATAACTCTTTCTAATAATAATTTTTTGTCAGATCTAGCCCGTTCGACAATGATAAACATCACCCCCCTTTCTTCATTTTTTTGTCAATGGCCGGAAACCGAAAACTCCGATAACCAAGGCAATCATACAGAACACAGCACCCAACAAGAATACGCTGTTAAAGCTTCCTCCCGAATTCATCACAGCACCGGCTATCGAACCGAATATCGTGCTTCCGCCGGATGCGCCGAATGAATACATGGCCATAGCGGAAGCAATTTCCTGCGGTTGAAGTTCACTTTGGAAAAAGGGTGTAAAGGCGGCAATCGGAACGATCATACCCAACCCTCCGACGCCGGTGGAGAAGTAAATCAACGCCATTGAGGACGTTGGTGTGAGGAAATAAAGGGCAAACGACGCCACCACAACAAGAATCAGTGAAAGGATCGCAAGCGGCCGGAAACGTTTTGCAAAGGACGAACTCAGAAATACTCCAATTACTGTACCGAGTGCCAATTGTACAATGGTCTGCGGCATAGTTATGGTACCACTCAGCGTCGATGAAACTTGCATGACGCCCTGTGCATAAGCAATTGCAAAACTTGCCGAACTGGTCGTAAAAGCACTCACAAGCATCATGCAAAGAAAAGCTATCGTGAATCGCCTTTTCTTAAACATTAAAATAGGAACTGTCGGGTTCGGATGCTTGCTCTCAACACGAACAAGGAAAAACAGTGCGAGTACGCCAACAACCAATAGAGCAATGCTGGGGATGCTTATCCATGAAAAATTCTTGCCGCTCAAGCTAAGCCATAGCACGATACCGGACAATCCAACAACTAACAGGATTATGCCTCCCACATCGAATTTTGTGCCTGCGGTTTGTTTGGTCTTTATATTCGGAAAAAGAATCAAAATGATCGGGATGGAGATAATGGTAAATGGTATATAGGCAATAAACGCAAAATTCACATATCCCATATCATTCATCACCCCGGCAAGAAGAGGTCCTGCAAGAGAGCCCACTGCCCGGAACGTTGTGAGCAGACCATAATACTTTGGACATTCCTCGCGCGGGAATACATTCGCAATAAAAGCAAATGGCGCCGAGGCAATCAATCCGGCGCCGATACTGGTAAGCAGATAGAGCACCATGAACCCATTAACATCCGTTATAAATGCGATCGCAAACCGTGTAGCAAACTGAAAAATTATACCGAAAATAACGACTGCTTTCCCGCCAAATATTTCACTCAGCTTCCCGACCAACGGGAGCGAAAGCATAATACCGAGTGCTCCTAAAACTCCGCATAAAGCGTAATAATCCATACCGCCGATCGCAGTCAGCTTTGCGGGCATTGCCACGCCTGACGCAAAGTTCGAAGCTGCGAACCCTGCAAACAGGAGCATAGTTCCAATCACAAAAACAGTTCGTTTTTGCTTTGTCATTTCAACCATTACAGTCGAATTATTCGTATCTGACATAACAACACATCCTTTCAATACCGAGTAAGAATTGCAGATTTCATGCGAGTACATTTCAGAATTCAACCATATTCAGTCTCCTTTCCTGCCGGCAAGCAAGTCTCTGTTTTGATTGCGGTATCAAATTACTTTCATAGGATTTCAATATTGGATTCATTCGGAATGATAAGATATAGTTTGACGAGACCATCTGACATATAGAGGATGCCTTTACAGGGGAATTTATGACCGGGTCCGGCAACGAGATCGAACAGCATTTCATTGTCGCGAATCGTCTTGATTTCCACTTCAAATTTGCGGGAACCGAACTGTGACAAAGCAGCCCCAATATTATCCTTGCCTATAATGTGCAGAGCCGGTAGGTTGGAAAGTGTCGGTACCTCGTCATGAAAAACTGCATCTTCCGCGAATGTCGTGAGTGTTTGATTTACATCACCGCCGGCTAATGTTTCAACATATAGCTTGAATGTTTCTTCATAAGTTGCCATGGATTTTCTCCCTCCAGCAATTACATACGAGGATCGTAACCGTGCTTATTTTTTTCAAATTAGCACAAAATAAATTTCAGCACACCAATAGTTTTATGGGTTTTTTTCAAATATAAGTTTTATTTTCCCGAGAATCATCCTCTTGATTCAAGGACAAATCTGACCGGTGTCAACCACAAATTCGGCCTATTGACACAAACCTTGACAAGCGTATAATCAAATTGAAACGGAATAAGAGTGTTATATTTTCAAATAAAAAAGAAGCAAAATGCCGCTTTGAACCCTGAAGCTGATAATGCGCTATAAATAATAAGAGGTGCAGTATGATTCAATTACGGGAATTGCCATGGGAAAATATACACGAATTTCTTCTTGCCTGCGGCAACATCAATGATTCAAGAGAACTCTGTGTCGAAGTTGTAAAACAAATTCAAAATCTTATTCCCTATGATCAGGCACGAATCTTTTTTATTGATTATGATGGAAGAATATACGACGAAGTTCTTTTTAAAGTTGAAAAACGCTGGAGTAAAGTTTTTCGCGAATACTATTCAAAAATTGAAAGCGGCCGCTACAAAATAAAACAAAACCGCGATACATCTCCAACAGTGTCCCTCGTAGCCAATCGGGATATTCTTGACTGGACAAGTCAAAATGATGAATTCGTAACCAATTATATCAAGCCACAAGGAATTCACTATAGCTTAGGGTTTGGCTTACGTGATGCTTATGGGATGAGGCGATGTGCCTGTGCTATCGATCGCACTAGTGATACTTACTATTCGGAAAAAGAGATCAGTATAGCCAATGTTATTTTGACCCATGCAAATAATTTACATAAAAATCTATCCTTATTGCCAATCTCTAAATCCAAGACAAATAGCATACTCGAAACCGCAAAATACAATGAACTTCCCCTAACATCCCGTGAAGCTGAGATCGCAAACCTATTGTGCCAGGGACTCACTCCTGCAAGCATCAGCAAGAATTTGTGTATGAGCGTTTCCACCGTATACTGGCATATCGCAAATATCCATAGCAAACTCCAAGTATCGAATCGTCAAGAACTGATATTGAAACTTCTTCGATAACAGGACAAGGGGACAGGCCCTCTGTCTGCAGACAAACCATAGGACAAGGGGACAGGCCCTCTGTCTCCTGACAAACCATAGGACAAGGGGACAGGCCCTCTGTCTGCAGACAAACCATAGGACAAGGGGACAGGCCCGCTGTCTGCATACAAACCAAATGGGTCATACCAAATAACGCAGAGCAGCATTATATCAACCAATAATATACAAATTCATACTGAATTATTTGGCAGCAGGCCTGAGAAGATGCCGCGTACCGTTGCGGCGAGATCGTCTTCGTGCGCGCCGAAGGCAATCGCCGTAAAGCCGACTTCATACTCCGTATTCTCTTTGCCGGGAACCCCCCAAGTGTCCGAGAGCGTCTCCGTGATATTTCGCTCATCTGTCGCCGAGATGAAAGCTTGCTGACCATCACCGGCATCCATATAAAGCTTAAGATGACCGAGGAGCCAGTCTCTCTCCTTCGCGATCTGAACCAGGATGCGTACGGCGGTGCGGCAAACAGCAAGAAGGTCATCAGGACTGATTTCCGCTGAACCCAAATGCTGCTTCATGGAGACGACGGCAGGCGCAATCCCGTCTTCGGAATATAGCGCGTGCGAATGATCATGGTCGTGATGGCCGTGGTCGTGGTCATGATGGTCGTGTTTGTGGCCGTGATCATGCATCGCGAAGTACCTCATCCCATATTCCGGATTCAATGCCGGTCTGCGCGACCGTGGTTGCGATTTTGGCGGTTGGATTGAGAGTCCGGATTTCGCCCCTGACCGTTTCCAGGAGATCTGTGCTGACCAGATCCGCCTTGTTGAGCAAGATCAGATCTGCGCATTGCACTTGACCCTGGACGAGCAACGGTGCTACTTGTATCAGCTTTTGCCAGCGATACGCATCGACAACCGTGACAATCCTGATCGAAGTGACGTCCGTTGCATAAGCTTCGATCTTGCCGATGATGTTCTTGGGGAATGCCACACCGGTCGGCTCAAAGATCACATATTCGGGATCATATGTCTTGGCCGCCGAATGTAATTCTTCGGTGAGATCCGATGCAAGCGTACAACAAATACACCCGGCCAGCATGTTTTTCACTTCATAATTTTTCGCTGACAACATCGCGTCATCAAAGCCGACGTCACCGATCTCGTTCTCGATGATTACAAGTTTTGTTCCGCTGCCATCGGTAGTACTCGTATTCTTCTTGGCGGTAATTTTCAGGATGTGATCCGCAAGCGACAAGATGGAGATCGTCTTGCCCGCGCCCAAAAAACCGCTTACAATTATTAATTTCATATGATCGCACTTTCTTTTGTTGGTTTATTCCCACTCACAAAGTCTGTTCGCATACTAAACTATTTTATTTAATATATCGTGTGTTTTAGTGTATTTCATGTACTGTTTCTTCCCGCTATTCTGCTTTGCTAACTTTTTTGTTATCAAATTGTTATCAGTGTATTGCTACCGCCTACAACCGTTTCTTGATTGAGTAATCTGCCCAAGTAATCCATCGTATTTAGTCAATTTTACTCAATTCCTCTCACATTTGAGGTTATTGACCAATATCCTTTACGTGCAGAGCCTACCCGCTCGACTATTCCGGCATCCTGTAGCAGTTTCATATTTCTTTTGATATTTCGTTCGGAAATGCCAACGGCAGCTGCGAGCTTCGCGAGCGTAGTGTTTGGCGTTTCTTGGATGAGTTCAATCATTTGCCTCTGTGTCGCGTTAATTTCTGTGATAGTTTCAGTGACGTGATTGGTGACGCTATTGGTGACGTTGGCAGCGTCACCAATCGAGCCTTTCTGCGCGTCGTCGTATTTGGCAGAGATAAACAGGTTCGGCTTCTTTCCATCGATCAGATTCAACGAGCGCAGGTATTTGGCATCCGCATCTCCAATCTCTCGATGCTTCTGAACCTTATCAAGCAAGAATACTGTGTTCAGGTCATACTCTGGATGGTCGTACAGGATATGCGTGTAGTTCATGTCCATCGTCGTGCCGTAAACCTTGACGACCACCTTGCGGCTGTCGCCGTACTCGTAGTCCGGCAAGGGGAAGAATCGATCTTTCTGAATGCGGTACACCTTGCGAATGCCCATTGCCGCCGAATCTATCATGTTGAAAAGCACCATAGTGTCTGCAAGAAGCTGGTTGCGGTAATACGGCGACGTATATTCCGGCTTCAAAACCTTTGCGATGCTACCGGGCAGGAAGTCGCCGGGATTGGATATGGCGAGCCTGTCTTCAAACTCGTCAAGATAGATGCGCCCGCCGATTGTATAGTCCATGTGAGCGATGCAATTATTCAACAGCTCACGGCATAGGCTCTCATCGTACTGCTCCGTTTCCACCGTGGTGAGCGACCTCTTGTTCGGGATATACCTGTAGGTGAGCTTGCGAACCATTCCAAACAGTCGGTCAACCACCGTGATGAATGGTATGCGAAACTCGCGGTAATCCAAGTCAACATCATTGCTCCCGTGGAGTCTCCACATTGCGCGGGCGGGCGGTGAAACAAGGTCGTCATGGTCAGGGCTGCCCAAAAGGATGATGGCGGCGTTTGTGAGTTTTCCGTCTCCCATCAATTTTATCTTGGTCAGGAACTCCGTATCGGTCATGGCATCGATCTCTTTGCCAACGTGTGGCTTGTTCAGCTTCACCTTGTAGCTGCTCCGGGCAATCTGCAAAGCCTCCGCATCCAGATGTTCGACAGACGAGCCATCAATCAACTGTTTCGACCAGTCGCGGCGAACCTGCCCGCGAATACGGTCAAGCTCCTCCACAGATAAAGCGCCGAGGGATTCGCCCTCTCGCCCGTACCAGTGGTTCTTCCACGCTGTGGGCATGGCGATAACAGCAGCGGGAATCTTCAACATCACTACGCGGTTGCCATCATCATAGACCTCGGAGATGTCGATAAAGGACATATTGCCCGTGGTGTCTTGGGCAATCTCATGCTTCAAAGTCTCCAGTCCTCTCTTGTTCCGATAGTCGGTGCCGACGATAGCCCTGCTCTTGTTGTTCACGCCAAAGATAAGCCACCCATACTGCAAGCCCCGCAGGTTAGCCTCGTTGCTTATTGCAGAGAAGTACCGGCCAATTTCGTCGAGCTTGAAGTTGTTGCTCGCCTCCTTGAACTCGACAACCTCATCCTCCCAATCTTCAATTAAACCCCGCAGGATTTCAAGCAATTCTGCGTTTAGCTTGTCCATTCGTTTCACTCCTAATTCTCATTATAAGCCCGGTCGATGAGTGGTTACTCATCTGTTTCTCCTATACCCAACAATCGCTTTGCATTTTCCGAATTAGTAGTATCGCCTGATTTCTTTAACTCACCTAAATACCTCGTTACTGTAGTCTCTCCCTTTATGCTTTCAAGATTGGCAAAAAGAAAAGCGGATGTTGTGATGCTTGTCAACAAGGGATTCTCGGCATTGTCTCTTGCGTAACGTATCACTTTTTGCGCAAGCAACTTGGCCTGCGTTGCGCTTGGACTTGGAGGCTTTGGGTTGGAAATTTGCTGAGCAACATTTGCAACTAACATATCGAATTTTGTCTCTATCACATGATGCCAGACCGCATCTGCGTCAATGTTATTTGCAGTAACAAATTGAATCCTCACGCACAAATCTTGATATGTACTTGCTTCTTCAACAAATGACAACGCATGACTATCGCAATTGTCTGCATCAAGAGTACGCAGTATTTCCAACAAGAGTGGCTGTCGCTGCGGCAACAACGCTCTTGCTTTACCGATTGCATCATCAATAAACTGAGCATTGCTGCTTTTAGTGATGATCTTCGCCGCTGTCACTGCCGAAGCATCTGCAGAATTGTTTTGTATTCTTGCGACAAGAGCGGTGAGTACGTCGTCTTGCAAAGGATACCCGTCTAGTTTATCAACAATAGACTCAAACTGAGTGATAAACGAGTTCAGATTCTGTGCAGCGAGATTACTGAAACAACTCCAGATGACATTCTCATAGAGGATATTTATTTCTTTGTCCTCAGCAAACTGAACAAGTGATGAGAATTGCTTTGCCGTAATATTGTCAGCGCGGTTTAACAAACTATTTGCATAACCCATATCGCCCTTATATAGCTCGCCCAACGAAAAAACCATTTCAGAATATTCAATAGAATTATTTAAGCCAATGTATTCGGATATGACTTCCGGGTCAAAATATGCCTTAAACTCTTGCTTTTGCGCTTCGTATTCATCTTCCAACTCACCCAAGCTCTTGATTAGTGCAGTCAGTTCCTGTGCCGTTTCTATACTAGCTGAAGGTTGAGGGCGATCTTTCGCTACAGCTTTACGTTCCATTATCATTGCGGCTATACCCTTGTGTAGCATTTCAATACTGTGCTGTTGCAACAGTTTTTCAAATTCTTTCAGGTCAGATAATGAATCCGATAATTTCCCGTGAAACTCACTCGGAAGCAGGCCTCTGTTGTCGCCGAAATTCGAATCGGCTGATAGGAAAATGAAGGGCTTCATATCGTAAACCGCAAGACCGTTTTCACCATGAAACTTGGGGAATGTTTTTATTAGTACTTCTAAATTCGTACGCTGTTTATGCGTCATTTTTACAATCAAGGAATCACCAGAGTGTTTGTCGTCAAGGCTTGGGTATATTCTTTGCGTTTTATCAGACTCACGAAGGCAGTCGCTTTCTGACAGTAGCAACTCATAATAAGGATTCGCCAACTCTTGAATCAGCAAAACCTTTACCAATAGCATTTTGTGTTGCAACAAATCTTCATAATAGATTCTTGTCTCATCATCATTGTTGCACGAAGCCAATTTGCCCTGAACAATCTGCAGAGTAAAAGCAATTTGAGATGTCATTCGCTCAATATTGCGATAATTGTTCTCAAATAGCTTGTTAAGCAATGCAGCTAACTGACCGTTTTCCTCATCTGTCAAAGCAAAGTCTTGCAACTTGACTCCCATAATATCCGAGATGTACCTTTCAATCTCTGCATCAGTAGGTATTGGCATACGCCAATAGATATTGAATACTTTTTTCAGATACCTGCGACCTTCTTCCATTTGCGCTTCCGTTTCGCCGTCGGGAAGAAGCTCCTTGCCAATATGCCGTTCCATTACGGAATGATCGCCTGAAACAATAAAACAAAGTTCCTTTTTATCAAAGAAAGTACGTAGATTATCGAGGACAAGCACAGCGTTTCTCGCACTTATCCGATCAAGGTCATCAACATATATGATTATATTATTAGAATACTTCGAGAGAATCTTCGTAAGCGTTTCATCAAAATTTATTAGTGCTGATGTTGTTTTGTCCGTCACCGTTGAAGTAACCATCTGCTCAAAATGGTTCATCATCCATGGGATAATTGCGATAGTGCCAGTAAATTGAAATACGCTGATTACCCAATTCGGGAGTAACGGAATAAACTGCGGGAGCAGATTAAGAGCAATAGAAACCACGAATGCCACAACGATAAGGATGAGCCACCATTTACCCTTCTTCATCTCGATTCTGTTTTCTGTTTTCGTCATCAGAATCTCATCACGAATATCATCCTTTAGTGTGATATTTGAGGAATCAAGGAGTGCGAGCAAAAATGATTGGAGAAAGGTGACTTTGTTATCACTGTACTTCCACGGATTGATTTCTACGATTACGGTATCTTTAAGTTTAATCTTTAGGCCTTCCAGAAAGGTTGTCTTACCTTCGCCCCATTTTGCAGACAAGCCGAATATGAACGATTCTTTTCTCTTGGAATCGTTCTGCGCATCGGTTATGGCTTTGGCAACCTGCTGGATAAATTCTTCGCGACTATTCAAGCATCTCTCCTCCCTGAATCTAAGCTGCCCACATCAAGCCCATTACGACTTGATCGATAATGGGCTGATATACCCTTGTACTCTTCGCCGCGAATATCTCACGGTCAGAGCGGTCAGACAACACATCACTCAAACACTCTATGATTGTCGCACGGACTTTTTTCTGCGGTTGCGGGTCTTCGTGCCGACCCTTGACACCATGCACGTATCCTCCGCTGTCAATCATTATTCTTCGCCCGCATCGTTATCTGAAATGCCGATAGTCCGCTTTCGTGCCTTTGAGGCAAAATCGTTGGCAACAGTCCAGCCAAGCACCTCCGTGATAGTAAGGGCAACAGCGCCATTTATCCCCCAACCAACTCCCGGAACAAATACAAGCAACGATTTCGCGGCGGCACGCCCAACGAGCGGTGCTGCAAGCGCTTTTAACAACACCGTTGCGTCAGCCTTGGTGATTTTATTGCCGAGTACCTTTCCTAATGCAACTACCATGCCCGCTTGAGCGGATGTGATGGGAATCGCGTCTGCAACTGGAACGGGAATGAAGGCAACAGCACCACATGCTATGGCCGTTCCGTGAATAATTGCATGACATGATAATGCTTGCCGCCAAGACAGCTGTGCCAATGCTGCCTTCTTAGCTCGTTTCGCTTCGTCTTTAATCTCAGGCGGGACTTCCAGGTCTTCTTGGTCATCGCTATCCTCTGCCCCGGTAGCGTTTATAAACCCATCTAAGTATCGCTCTGCAAACGTATAAATCAAAGTGCTATATTGAGCGCGATTTACAGTCTGGGTTTGCTCTTTTCCGAACTTCTCTTTAGTCGATTCCCACAACTCCCATGCCATACTATCTGGCGGGATAATGACCTCATGATGGTTTAGATGAGTGGTCTTGCAGTACTTAACAAACTCCTTGTACTCCTTCAGTGGCAAGTCCGCTGAGTTTGCCCAAAGAACACACTCGCTTTTTGCCAGTCCGACGCGACACCCGAAACGGTCATGCACCCATGGTTCGCCATCATCGTCAGTATCAAGTATGAATTGTTTCACCGCCTTAGTTCCAATAAAAATAAGTCGCTCGCCACTTTTCATGAATTGCAGCTCTTCATGTTCATCGAATGTGCGTAGCTCTATCTCGAAATTACGCTCTACAATGAGCCGTGACAACCTCTCAGCATATTCTGCAAGCTTATTATCATAAACGATGCAAATTGTCCTTTTCAGCTTAATGCCTCCCTTAATCTTCCATAATGAGCCATTTGGCGATAGCCCTCTCAGATAAATACTGCCGTTACACGACCTCTCTCATTTGCTCAATTAAGCTCGGCGCATCTTCGGCAATTTGCAAGGTAAACTTCACCAACTTGATTGTATCGGCGGTTTGCTCACACGTCTTATTAAAGTCCGTGAGTTTATTACTATATGTTTTGCCGCTTGCGTTGACGATAGCCTGAGAAAGTTTTTCTGCAGCAATAGCAAACGAATCTGCCAACTCTTTTTCACACTCTACGCAATAGCGCAACACCGAATCAGAGACACTACGGAATTTATCATATATGCCGTTCGTGTCCGCTGCGGCCTTTTTCAGCGTTAGTTCCTTGACAATCCGCTGCGCCATTTGACGATATTCTTCTGACAGTTCAGGCTTACGCGATTCAAGCAGTTTCTGCTCCCACGTCCGTGTGTCATCAGCCCATGGCAACACATAATCCGCTCCTGCGATAGCACGTAATTTTTCATATTCGGTATGATTATTTGCTTCTAAATATATTCTGCCTAACAGAATCCAATTGAGGCCGACATTGTAATCATTTGCTATCATCTCTCGCAGTGGATTGATAACATCGCTGACCTTACCCAAGCGCAGACTGACAAGAACGCTTTGCTGTAACACATCATAGTTCTCGCCCGCCAACCGTAACGCCTTATGAAGCAATTTCTCTACCCGGTTACTGTAATCATCGTCTGCTGGATTAAGAAGCGAAATATGTTCGATGCAGCAGGATGCCGCTATAACATCTTCGCGCAGAAACTCAAAATAGCGTTCTTCAAACTCGCGGTAGTCGTTAAGTGCTTTTGCTCTATATGCACTTGCAAATTCGCCATAACGTCCGCTTTGGTTACGGTACACCTCCATAGCCGCATTGCCCTTGTAATACCAAAACGGCGGAAAGGCACTAAACTTGTCGGATAAGACATCCAACATTTCATAGCGTTTGAGCGGTTCGAGTTCAAGTAAGGCCGTGCTGAATCGGGATAGCTGCTTTAAAGACAGCCGATACTTGTCATCAAAGTCATAATCCGATGACAACTTCCAAGAGGTTTCGAACAACTGCGCCCGCAATCCTTCCAACTGCTCGATTTCATGGCGGCGCAACTCCCATTCACTCCTGTCTTTTTCAAGAGCGTATTGGCTCTTATTACGACGATAATTCATATATCCAGTGCCGAGCTGTGTAACAACGGCAATCGCTATTGATACAGGGTCACCACCCGCAAAAAACGCGCTTGGACTCGGCAGTGCCGTCCATATAGCGTTCTTCAATTTGTGTTGGTATTCTTTCTCGACAAAAGACAAATCTCCAGCTTGAATTTCGAGATAGGTAATCGTATCGAGAACACGCTTCAAAACATCAAGCAATGCGGGGTGTTTCACAAAATTCTGCAGGTTGAGGTTATTGAGAATGTACTCGCGCTCCTGCTTCAAAACAATGATGTCTTTACTATCGATAATTTGAGAAACCGACACGGCGCAAAGATTCAGCGCGTACGCGACCTTTACCTTTTCTTCGTTTGTAAGTTCTGCCATTACATTTTGCTGTTGCTGGGTAGCGAGTTCTGTTGATTCCATTGTCGGAGCCTCCTAATAGATTTCGAGTACGACCGGAACGTGGTCGGAAACACATTCCTTGTACTTTCGATAATCGCCATTAAAGTAGTCTTTCACTGCGTCAACTCGTGAAACTTTATATGGAACTGTATTGTTTTTCCTTTGGTTGAAACTGAAATGGTCGTAACTACTGCTGTAACCATCGCTATCCTTTTTGAGACTTGTTAACTCTTCTTGAATTGTTATTACATTAGGATTGCCAATTTGATGTGTAATGTCATTGCAGTCTTCCATGGAATAATTGTAATCACCAACAACCAGTGTGAATGTTCCCCTAAACTCACTATTCGCATAACGATGAACATCTATTTTATCGTGCAATTCTCCTGTAACAAGCCCACATTCTTCACGTCTTATCTCCTCATCGCTTTGCCACAAATGAACGTCAACAATCCTTAATTCCGCATATATGCCTTTCCTAATAAATCTGCCCAGTAGAGGATTGCGTTTTATCCGGTTTGAAAAGTGTTCATATAGCGCCGGCGTTCCCTGCTTGGAACGCTCGCTCACGGTTCTGGAATCCCACAAAATAGCGAAATCCCAGCCTGTCGTACCACCAAATCCGCCAACCCAAAATTCAGGCAAGCGTTTCAGCAGCCTTACCAGTTCTTCTTCTTTAAGCACCTCCTGAAGCACTAGTATTTCAACATGTTCTCTTTTTATAAAATCACTAATGAAACCAAAAAAGTCGCGCTTATACTCCTCTTTTGGCAAATGATACCGACGTTGAATATTGAGTGAGCCAATCTTATAACTCATTATTTCATATCCCCTTCACCGCCATTATCATCGGACAAAACCTCAACCATGTCAGAAATGTCACAGCCAAGAGCCTTGCAAATCTTGAGCATACTATCCATTGAAATGGTTTCGCACTTGCCCATCTTGGCAATTACGTTTGAGCTAAGACCCGCCGCATCTTTGAGTTCGGTACGGTTCATTTTCTTGTCTATGAGCAGTTTCCATAGCTTGTCATAGCTTATAGGCACAGTGTTGCCTCCTTCGTTCACAAAGTGCATTTTTGATATAGTTCAGTATATCATCGCTACACCAAATTATCAATTTATTCTTTCTTTATCGTGATTTATTCTTCTCTGATTTCCACTTATCTTGCGTCTCTGCTCTTACGTTTCGTGCTCTGCAAAGTATCATATACATGGTCAACAACAACTGTCCGTTCCGCCATCTGTGTCTGTCGTAAAATGGCCTCAACTCGTTCCCCGCCAATCGCATCCCTGACGCGCCCGTAATCGCCGGCAATTTTTCTCAACTGGGCGTTTTCCTCTCTCGCCGTCGATAGCCGCTCAGCAAGCGAATCCACACGTTCCAGCGACCGAGCCAACGCCTTCTTCAAGTCAGCCACCGTCGCTTTCAGATTGAGATACTGTGTCACGATACTGCGGATTGCCGTTTTCAGCTTGGTAAACAGCGGCTCTACGATTTTCGTTTTGTACGCTTTGGCAGACATCAGAGCGGGCGGTTCGGGTAATTGCCATTCGGGGTCATCATCGTAACGCCGGACATTCAGGCCTATTAGATTCTCCTGCCGCTCCACCTTCTCAAGCCTTGCCGCAATTTTCTCGACCTTCTTTCCCGCAGTTTCAATCTCCGCCTGTATATCTTCCTTTTTCTCGGAAAGTGATTCTATGGTTTGCTCCTGCACCACAATTTTTGTTTCAAGTGCCGCCACCTCTTTGGCGCGTTGCTCTTTTTCGTAGTTCAAAACGCTAAGGTGTTTGTTGGCAGTGCCGAGCTGCTCCCATTCGATTCCGTGCCGCTCCATGACTTGTGCCAGTTCCTTTTTTTCGGCAAGTACCCACTGGTTCCATTCTGTTTCCTGCCGTGTGCCGCCCGTGAAGCCCTGCGCCGCAAGTGCCTGTTTGAGCGAAACACGGGTATCAAGTCCTCGCTTGCTCCCTGTCGTGAAAGGCACGAAATCGAGGTGTAAATGTGGCGTGGCTTCGTCCAAATGCAAATGTGCGGAGAACAGGTGCAGATTCGGATTTCGTTCCTGAAATCCCTTTGCGAACTCGTCAAGAATTGCGACTGCCTTGTCACCCTCCAGTGTTCCCACGCCCATATCGTCCTTGTTTCCGACTTGAAAAATGACTTCGTGAAATAGTTTTTCCTGCTTCCCTGTCCGTATTTTTTCGTAGTAATTATCAATCGTGCGGTCAGAGCGGATCTGTTTTTCGTTGTAGCGGATTACGGCTTCATCAAATAGGGTATGATACACTTCCTTGATCGGTTCGCTTATATAACACCGATTCAGATGGCTGCGCTCCGGATCGGTATTCTGCGCATGGAATGTCCTGCTGTTGTGATTCACCGAGCCTTTGCCCATCATCATGCTAATTGTTCGTTTCAAATATCGTTACCCTTTCCTATCCTATCCATTCCAATCCGGCGAAGCCGGGGTTTTGTTACTTTTGCCAAAAGTAACGCAAATGCACTTTTGACACTGCGTATCAAAAGTGCTTGCGCCCTGCGGGGCTTTTTGCGTCCTTGCGGACGCAACCCGTGACAATGTGACGGTATTTTTGCTCCTGCAAAACATCGTCACGACGTCACGCATCGTCACACCCATCCTTCTGCATACCGTCTACGGTAATGGCTACCAGCCGAAGAAGAGAAAGAAACTCATCATCAGCACCGCCCGCTGTTTCAAGCCGCCGCAGTTCTGCAAGGATTTCCTCCATCTGATTTCGCAGAGCCTTATACACGCGGGGGCTGCCCTGCACCACTACGTCACGATTGTTAATCCTGCGGATAAAATACTCCTGCTTTGTCAGACCCGACAGACGGACACGAACATTCAAGTCCTCGTTTTCCTCTGGCGACATTCGGAATGCCACCGCCAAACTACGCCATCTGCCTTTTTTGTCTACTGTGCGCTCCATCGAAAAACCCCTCCTTTTCAAAATTCAATTTGTCTGCGATCTCCACCTGTCTCGATGGGAACAAATGAGCGTAGCGATAGGTGATGTCGATGCTTTCATGACCCACACGGTCGGCAATCGCCAGAGCCGAGAACCCTATTTCTATCAGCAGGGAAACATGGGAGTGACGCAGGTCGTGAATCCGAATTCGTTTCACACCCGCCGCTTTGCTGCCCCTGTCCATTTCGTGGTGAAGATAACTTTTCGTAATGGCGAATATCCTGTCCTCTGGCTCAATGCCGTAGAGCATTTTCAAATATTCCTCTATCTCATCGCAGAGGAATTGCGGCATATTGACCATGCGCTTGCTTTTAGGTGTCTTTGGCTCGGTAACAACATCTTTTCTTTGAAGCCGCTGATACGACTTTGTGACGGACACCGTTTGTTTCACGAAATCAAAATCCGATGACGTGAGGGCAAGTAGTTCACCGAGCCGCAGACCACACCAGTACAAAATCTCAAACGCGTAGAATGAAACGGGTTTGTCCATCATCTCGTCAGCAAATTTCAGATATTCGTCCTTTGTCCAAAATTGCATTTCGGTAGCTTCTTTCTTGCCAATCGGACCGACCTTAGCCGCAACATTATTTTTCAGCCCGTAGTACCGAACTGCATGATTGAGAATTGCGCTCAACTGATTGTGCATGGATTTCAGATAGGTGTCCGAATACCCTTTGCCATTTTTATAGCGGTAGTCGAGCATTTCATTTTGCCAAGCGATTACGTCTTTTGTCTGAATCTCGCACATCTTTTTCTTGCCGAAATACGGGATGATCTTCTTCTGGATAATGTTCTCTTTTGTCTGCCAAGTGTGCTCTCTGATACGGCTTTTCATATCGCGGATATATACCTCGACAAAACTCTCAAAAGACATAGAAAGGTCGGCGGCTGTTTGCTCTAAAAACTTCCGCTCCCATTCGATGGCTCCCCGTTTTGTCGGAAACCCTCGCTTCATTGTTTGCTTGCGTTCGCCCTTCCAATTTGTATAGCGAATGGAAGCATACCAAGTGCCTGTTTTTTCGTCCTTATATTC
>BNUG01000037.1 GCA_025997195.1 Clostridia bacterium
TTTTTTCGGTTTGATTATGATAAAGTACCACCTCTCTTTCTCAGATAGTATATCATGTATTTGAAAAATAGAGCGAAGAAATTTAAAAAATAGAGCGCGCTGATTTGGGAAATAGAATAGTACTTCGGCATTGTATTATTTGCGCCACCGCAGAAAACGCAGGAAAGAACCGATACGTAACACTCAGTCACATTATGATGTTCACGATCAAGCCGCAGGCGAGGGCGAACGCCATACTGAAAGCGATATACATGACGAAGTTTTTAGTGCCAAGCACGATTTTCATCGCGCCGAGGTTCGTGATTTTCGTCGCGGGCCTGTGTATCATTTCCTTGATTTCTATTGCTAATGAATTTGATAATTCTTTCATGCAGCATTCTCCTTTACAAACTGGAATTTATCGTGCTATGAGGGCTGAAATTTGCCATTGATTCATCCCTCTGATCGTCCGCCAAATTCCAATTCAATGAAGCAATAACAAACTTTCTATCATAGTTTCAGATAAAGAAATTTGATTCACCTCTTTGCTCCTAATTTCCCGATTAAAAAAATCCACCGATAAATCGTGATCCAGTCTACCAAGCTTTGATAATATCTGTTCAACCTCATCGAGAAGAAATGCCGTATTCTTCAGATTTTCGTCTTGGAATCCGTTCGCATAATGAATGCTTTTCATTATTCTTTTTAGTTTGATATCCGGATAAGTTTCTTTCAAACTACCCAAAATCCACGAAACAATATCTGCGTATTCCGTAGAAAACCCATCTGGAATTTTAACAATTAAAATCTGTTTCTCCAATAGTTTTTCATACAGTGCCAATACTTTCTGGTTTAAATTCTCATAAGACATTTTGCTCTCCCAACAATAGTTACAATCAAATTCCTGTTTGTCGCTTTTTTATAACAATATCATACTCCCGCCGAGGCGGGAATAAAACAGGCTTGTGTCGCACCTGCCAACTGCTGATTAAGACGATTAAAAAGATATTTTATAGTAGCCGTATACGTGGAAATTCACTCCTCGTAGTGTCCCTCGCATGATAAGATTTCCATCAAGTCATCCGTGATTTGCCGATACACAAGTCTGTTCTTTTCATCAATGCGACGGCTGTATAAATCTTTGTTGTATTTCAATTTTTCAGGTTTGCCAATACCATTGAGAAGCCCATCACGCTGTATACTGACAATCAGCCTGTTGATTTTCGTTAATGTTTTCCGATCTTCCCGTTGCCACACAAAATATTCGTTTAGTGCGTTCTCCGTGAATGCGATTCTCACGTTTGGCTCTCTGACTTGCGTTGTTTCATGAACTCATAGGCATCATCAGCAGACATGGTTTCGAGGCGGGTAAGTTCATCTATCGTAAACGAAACTACATTCCCGCTGTTTGCCTGTTTCTTCGAGGTCTCAATTTTTTTCAAATAGTCGATATTGTTGTTTTCTTTGGCGCTGATTGGAAAAGGGATACCTTTTTCCTTCACTGCCTGCCTTAGAAAAATATTAAAAGCCGTCGTCATATTCATGCCAAGAGAACGAAACACCTGCTCGCTTTCCAGCTTTAGCGCGTCGTCAATTCTGAAGCTAATCTGCGCCATCATGTACCTCCATGGTTTCAAAGTATATCTACTGAAACCATAATATCATCTTGCCGAGTATTCGTCAAATATGCGTAGGCCGTGGGAATGATACAGTTTTGTACAGTAGCGGGTGCTGCTGCCGACTGATGATTCCGCTCAAAGCAAGCCGAGCGAGCGAAACTGACCGCCAAACCGGAATTTATGATTGCAGCATTTTATAAATATCTTTCTCGCTTACGTCCATCTTTTTCGCGATTTCGTCAATGGACATTCCGCTTGCCTGAAACCTTTCGACAACAGATTTCATCTTTTCGCCAACTTCAATGATATGACCGTCAGGGTCATAAAAACGCACGACGCGCTGCCCCCACGAATGTTCGACAAGAGGGTGTACGAGTTCTAACTCATCAAGATTCCTCAGAAAATCGTCAAAATTCTCTTCTTCAAAAGCGAGTTCGCTTGTATTGCCCCTGAAACTTACGTCAAGTCCGCCGATAAACTTTTCCCATGTTTCAAGCGTTTGCAGGGCAATTCCTCCGCCGGTCAGCGTCACGTTCGCTCCCCAATCGACCTCAACTTCCAGACCAAGATATTTCTTGTAGAATGCTTTCGAGCGTTCCATATCTTTTACCACAAATAAGCAACAAAACTTCATCATGATTTTCCTCCGCAAATTCCAATTTATCGATTTCTCATAACAATATGATACCCTCGCCGAGGTGGGAATGAACCCGCTTTGCAGGGGAAAGAACTAGATTACTATGAACTTTGGTGCCGCGCCTATATCACTATATCAAAATATTCCTTTCGCTTAATGCGTCGAAGAGGTGGATCTTGCTGACGTCGATGCCTATTTTGACGGTGTCGCCGATGCGCGAGGTGGTATTCGGGGCGACGCGCGCGGTCAATGACGTTTCCCGGTACTGTAAATAGAGGTAGACTTCGCTGCCCATCAATTCCGCTACGTCCACTTTTGCGGTGATGACGGCGTTCGGATTTTCGGCGAGGAAGGCTTCGTCGTCGTGGAGGTCTTCGGAGCGGATGCCGACGAAAACGTCCCGCTGGGCAAAGGCCAGAAGGGCGTTCGAACATTTTTCCGGCGGCAGATACAGTTTGTCTTCGCCGATCTCGACATAACTTTTGCCGTCGGCGCCCGCAGCGTCGTCGGTGTTGCGGTGCAGGACACCCTTTAGGATGTTCATTTGCGGACTGCCGATAAAGCCGGCCACAAAAACATTACAGGGCATGTCGTAGAGATTTTGCGGGGTGTCGACTTGTTGGACGAGGCCGTCCTTCATGACGACGATGCGGTCGCCCATGGTCATGGCTTCCGTCTGGTCGTGCGTGACATAGACGAAGGTGGTACCGAGGCGTCCGTGCAGTTTGATCAACTCGGTGCGCATGGAGGCGCGGAGTTTGGCATCGAGGTTGGAGAGCGGCTCGTCGAGCAGAAAGACGGCGGGGTTTCTGACCATGGCGCGGCCGAGGGCGACGCGCTGACGCTGGCCGCCGGAGAGGGCTTTCGGTTTGCGGGTCAGCAGGTGTTCGATATCAAGGACGCGCGCGGCTTCGCGGACGCGGAGGTCGATCTCGTCCTTCGGCATTTTTTTGAGCTCGAGGCTGAAAGCCATATTTTTGTACACGGTCATGTGCGGATAGAGGGCGTAGGTCTGAAAGACCATGGCGATGTCGCGGTCTTTCGGGGAAACCTCGTTGACGAGGCGCTCTCCGATGTAGAGCTCGCCGCCCGTGATCTCTTCGAGCCCCGCGATCATGCGCAGAACCGTCGATTTGCCGCAGCCGGAAGGACCGACCAACACGATGAACTCCTCGGATTTGATTTCTAAATTGAAATCGTTCACGGCGGTGACGCCTCCGGAATACACCTTGACGATATGCTGTAAGGAAATGCTTGCCATAATAGTAATCTCCCTATCCTTTCACGGCGCCCGCGACAACGCCTTCGATGATGTGCTTTTGTGCTGCGAGATAGAATATGATGATGGGTATGATCGAGAGGACGAGCATGGCCATCAGGCCGCCCATGTCCACCGCGCCGTAGCCGCCCGTGAATATCTTTTGGATGGCGATGGGCAGGGTGGTGTATCCGGTGTCGAGGACGATGAGCGGGAGCAGGTAATCGTTCCAGATCCACATCACGTCGAGGATGGCGACGGTAATGATCGTGGGCCGCATGATCGGAAAGACCACTTTGAAAAATACCTGCATCGGCGTACAGCCGTCGATGATCGCGGCTTCTTCGATGTCGATGGGAATCGATTTGAGAAAGCCCGTGAAAATGAAGACCGAAAGGCCGGCCCCGAATCCGAGGTAGAGCACCAGGATGCCGACGGGGTTGCCGAGGCTCAATCGGTTCGAAACCCAGCTCATCGTGAACATCACCATCTGGAAGGGAACGATCATCGCAAAGACAAACAAGTAGAAAAGGACAGAGGTAAATTTGTTTTTGACGCGCACCAGGTACCAGGCTGTCATGCTGCAAAGGAAGACGATGAGGATGACAGAGGCGACGGTGACGAAGAGGGAAGTCCCGAAAGCACCGACGAAGTTCATCTTCGTCACGCCCGAGACGTAGTTCGCGCCGCCGACAAAACTTTGGGGGGTCAAAAAGGCAAATAGGTCGTCGCTGATGAAAAGTTTGCCTTTGAAGGAATTCATCAGGATGATGAGGAGCGGCGCAACGCAGACGAGCACCATGATGATGAGCACGGTATAGGTGAGGGTCTTTGACGCCGAGCGTTTGACTTTCATCAGTTTTCCACCTCCTTGCTGCGCGTGATCCGGAGCTGAATCAGGGCGATGACGCCGACTAAGGCGAAGAACACGACGGCTTTCGCCTGACCCGGGCCACTCCAGCCGTTTCGGCCATAGAAGGTGTGATAGATGTTCAGCGCCAGCATCTCTGTCATGTTCGACGGACCGCCGCCGGTGAGGGCGAGGTTTTGGTCAAACAGTTTGAAGGAATTGGTCAGGGTGAGGAAGGTGCAGATCGTGATCGACGGCATGACCAATGGCAGTGTGATACGAAAAAGCGTCTGCCTTTTGTTCGCCCCATCGATCGCCGCCGCTTCTTTGAGATCCCCGGGAATGTTCTGAATGCCTGCGATGTAGATGATCATCATATAACCGATCATCTGCCAGCTATTCACGATGATCAATCCCCAAAATCCGAGATTTGCGCTGTACATCAGGGTAAGGTCGAAGTTGGAGAGAATGGCGTTCAGGATGGTGTTCCATACATAACCGAGCACGATGCCGCCGATCAGATTCGGAACGAAAAAGACGCCGCGAAACAAGTTTGTCCCCTTGAGTCCTCTTGTCAGCAGCATGGCCAGCAGGAAGGCGAGGATATTGACGGTGATGATCGACACCACCGTGAACAGCGCGGTAAAGCCTAAGGCATAGACAAAATTGCTGGACGGATCGGTAAAGGCACGCACATAGTTGTCAAAGCCGTTAAACCTGGCGTCTGTAACAATGGTGAAATCGCTAAAACTCAGGACGATCCCCATCACGAAGGGAACGAGAAAGGCGATCGAGAACGCGGCAAGCGTCGGAAGTACGAAGGCCGGAAAGTATTTCGTAAGGCTTTTTTGCATAATGTCACCTTCTATAAGTCCGTCATTCGCGGGCTTGACCCGCGAATCCAGTGCCTGTCATTTCTCTGGATTCGCCGATCAAGTCGGCGAATGACATTGGTCAAGCCGACGAATGACATTGGTCAAGCCGACGAATGACGGAACTTGTTATTGTTATTACGCGGCGGCGGCTTTTTCGGCTGCCCAGTCGGCTATGACTTTGGATGTGACGTCGCTCCAGCCCATCTGGTCTTGTGCGTAGAGCAGCAGGTATCCGCCGAAGTTGTCTTTGAACTGCTGCGACGGGAAGACCGTAAAGTTCCACGGCACGTTCTGGATGCCGGACTTCGCGCTCCAGTCCATGACCTGCTGGCCGAGCGGATCGGCCGGCTTGTCTGCGTCCGTGAAGGTATCGAAGGGGGCGATGAAGCCGAGATCGTTCGTCACATGGGCTTTGCCCGCGTCAGAGGTGTACAGCCAATTCATGAAATCCAGCGACGCTTTTTGGTCGGCTTCCGAGGCGTTCTTGTTGATGCAGAAGAAATTCTCGGTGCCGATGCACAGGCCCTGCGTTTCTTCTCCGGGCGCGCCGATGTAAATCGGAAGGAAGGTCACGTCTTCCGCCGCGACGGTGTTGCCGTCTACGCCGGAGATCTGACCGTAGGCCCAGTTGCCGTTTTGCACCATGACCGCTTTGCCGAGGGCGAATTCCGCCATGGAATCATCGACGGTCTTCGAACCCGCGACCGTGGGCTTGATCGTGGAATTGTTCAGATAGAGATCAAAGATGTCCTTGAAGTTGTCACTGTACTGGAATTTGATCTCGGCTGTGGCGGCGGGATCCGAAAGATCCGCGTCTTCGCCGCTCCACTCGTAGTAGATCGGCACGTTCATGAGATGGGTCTGCCAGCGCCAGTCCTCGCCGGGCTTGAGGCTCGTTGAGGCGAACACGCCGTCGATTCTGAGGTCAGAAGCCTTGGACTGCATGTCCTCTACCACGGCCTTGAGTTTGGCAAAGGTCGTGATCTCATCGAGGCTGGTCGCCTGCGCGCCGGGCAGGGCGAAATACTGGGCGGCAATTTTATTATTGACAATAATCCCGTAGCCTTCGATGGTGAGCGGGATGCCGTAGACGCCGCCGTCCTCGCCTGTGATGGCGAGGCTTTTGTCGGTCAGGTGGGTGTAGACCTCACTGGCGGAGAGGTCGGCGGTGTAGTCCTTCCAACTGGCGTAGCCGACGGGGCCGTTGATCTGGAAGATGGTCGGGGCGTCCTTCTTCGCGATCTCGCTGCGCAGGGACTGCTCGTAGGTGCCGGATGCGGCGGTGATGACCTTGACCGGGACGCCGGTTTCCTTGGTGTACTCGGCGGCGATCGCCTGATAGGCTTCGTCCTGCTCGGGTTTGAAGTTTTGGAAGTAGACCTGGCCGCTTTCGGACTTGCCGCCACCTCCGCCACTGCCACTGCCGCCTCCGCATGCCGCGAGCAGACCGCATAGTAACAATAGCGTTGCTGTAATTGCTGCGAATCTTTTCATTTTCGTTTTCATGGGTAGGATCCTCCTTTTCATTATGGAATGAAGAGCATTTTTATAAGGCATTTTTTGAACGTCATTTAAAGTCATTTAAAATTGTACTTAGAATGAATCATTTAAATATTCCATATTATAGAGCGGATTTTTTCAATTTGCAACATAATGTTTACAAAGGGGGTTCTGTGGGTTCTGTGGGTTCTGTATCCCCGCGAAACATAATTTTGCTTTAGATTCCCGCTTGCGGGGGAATGACAGCGTGATTTGCAGATACCATTGAATCATAAAACTTTTACTGCAATAAACTACGATCAGGGGTTGCAATTTTTGCAGGGGACGTATCCATCGGCGATGGCGGTTTCGCGGGCGTCAAACAGGATTCTGTTTTTTTCAGCCGGCAGGGTATTACACGACGGCAAGTGGAATTTCTTTGAATTTAGGTTGCCGATATAATAGGAGGAATCATTTAGTGTTGCTGCGTTGTCATTGTTTCCGTTGTTGTTGCCTTCTCTGCTATCTGACGGGTATGGTATGGCGCCTGGATTTCTTTCGGCTGAAAGAGACACGGTATTGCCGTCGCTTGTGCATATGATCGTTCCCTGCAGATCTGTTCGGAATACTTTTACGTCTGCGTCTCGCAGGCGGCTGAGCAAATTGTCTGCGGGGTGGCCGTACGAATTGTCTTGGCCTGCGGAGATCACGGCATATTCCGGCATGATCTCACGGAGAAACGGATAGGTGGTCGACGTGTCACTGCCGTGGTGTCCGACCTTTAGGACGGTAGCGTTCAGTTCATAGCCTGCGTTCAAAATATCTTGTTCTTCGGGGCGTTCCGCGTCGCCCGTGAAAAGAAAACTGGTATTGCCGTATACGATTCGCAGGACAATGGAAGTGTTGTTTTTCTCGTCGCTCGCATGGATTGGTCCGATGATTTTGAAGGATGCCTCACCGAGGGGATACACATCACCCGGGTGCGGTACCGTGAGGCTCACGCCTTGAATGTTCAGATATCTCACCAGGCTGGCAAAGGGTTTTCCATCGGCGGTGCGTACCGGCGAGAATGCGGTATCGATCGCCGCGTAGTTCAACGCACCCGGAAGTCCTCCGATATGGTCTTCATGCGCATGTGTCGCGACCAGATAATCCAGATGATCGATTTCATGGGCTTGCAGAAACGCGTAGATCAGGCTGGAATCTTCGGCGTTGCCGCCGTCTATTAGCATGGCATGCCCGTCGCACACGACCAGCGCGCTGTCAGCTTGTCCCACGTCAATGAAGTAGATCGTAAATTCGGAATCTGCAGAAGCGAGCGCGGTACCTTGGGCGTCACCCGAGTCCGGTTTTGTGTCAGGTACGGCAACGTCAGGCGCAGAGGCGTCTTGGCTTAGAGAATCGTTGGATGTGTCGTTTGATGCGCCAGCCTGAGAAGAGGGCGCTTCCGGTACTGCCGGGGATTCCGCCGGGGCCGAAGATGCGCAAGACGTGATCGCCAAAACCGCGGCGATCGTCAGTATTAAATACGCAATTCGAAATTTCCGCTTTTTCTCCATATCAACTGTCCCAATGTAAATCGGTCTTATTATACATGTTTTTCCGGTCGCGATGCTTCATAAATAAATGCACGAGAAACGGTTCAGGCTGCAAAATACATCATTGAAATTCTTTGACTGGCATGCTAAAGGTGTATGTATTATGATAAGGCGGATATGAAAAATTTGTCTGTGAATTTAAGAACAGTGAAATTGTTGTGATGACGTACGATGTGATTATCATTGGAGCCGGGCCGTCCGGCATGATGGCGGCCATCACTGCGGGCATGCGCGGCCGACGGGTTTTGCTGTTGGAAAAAAACGACGTCGTTGGCAAAAAACTCGCGTTCACGGGAGGCGGGCGATGCAATCTTACGAATTCCGCCTCGGTGGATGAAATCATAAATAACATTCCCGGCAACGGCAGGTTCTTGTATGGCGCGCTGAGCCGATGGAACAACAAAGACATTTGCGATTTTTTTGAAGAGCTTGGCTTGAAATTGAAAGAGGAAGATCATGGGCGAATTTTTCCTGCCGCTGAGGACGCCCTGACTGTGATAGCCGCGCTGGAAAAACGGATGGCGGAACTGGGGGTTGCTGTGGCATGCCGGACGGAAGTGACAAAAGTCTTATCGCGGGCCGGAAAGATCATGGGGGTCAGGCTCCGGACAGGGAAAGTGCTCTGCGCGGAGGGAATTGTCATCGCGACCGGCGGCAAATCTTATTCGTCTATGGGCTCCACGGGGGGCGGGTATGCGTTTGCGAAGACCTTGGGGCATACGATCACGCCGCTGTCGCCGGGAGAAGTGCCGCTATTATCCGGAGATTCATTCACGGGGAAAGATCAGCTGCAAGGCCTTAGTCTGCAGGATGTTTCCGTCAGCGTGCTTGGGACGAAGGGCAAGAGGATTGTCACACACCGAGGCGACATCCTGTTCACACATTTTGGTCTCAGCGGGCCGGCTGTGCTCTGTGCGAGTACGTTTGCGCTGAAAGAGTTGGAAAAGCGCAGAAGGCTTTCCGGCGAATCCGCTGTGGATGCGGATGACAGTTCTGTGCGGCAATCAATCCCGAATAAGAAGGAAAGTGATATACGGAAAATCATCCCTGTGATTCAAATTGCGATCGACATACTTCCGGATAAGAAGGAAGACGAAATCATCCGTGAGATTCAAAACTACGGGCAAAGCGGCGGGGAAAAGAGTCTCAAAAATGGGCTGCGCGGATTTTTGCCGGAGCGCTTGCTTCTGTACTTTCTGCGCGAATTGGATCTTGATCTAGAGCGTCAATTAAAAACATTGACATCCGGAGAAGCTTGGTCGCTTGCCACACTGTGCAAGAATTTTGCGGTCGATATCACAGGCTCACTCCCGCTTGACAAGGCTTTTGTAACCTGCGGCGGAGTGAGCCTGAAGGAAATCGATTCGAAGACCATGGAGAGCAAATTGGTGCGTGGCCTGTATTTCTGCGGAGAAGTGCTGGATCTGAATGGCCATACTGGCGGCTTCAATCTGACGGCCGCCTTCGTCACCGGGCGTATCGCCGGAGAGAGTATTTTGCGTGTATAATTAGGGTTAAAGGCATGAGCGGGCATTTTCAATCGTGATCTAGCGCAAATTACTAGGAGCAAAATGAATGAGAAAAATTTATAAGGTACTGATCGTCGCTCTTGCCGTTGTGATTTCGATTGTGAACGTTGGTTGTTTGCCGACGCCTTCCTCGTCAAATACATCTGCGCCGTCCGCGCCATCGGCGGACGAGCAAACGGCGGCGGATGCGCTGGATACGGTGGCGCGTAATATTTTCCTCTATATTGTCGAAGACAATAATATCAATATGAATTTCTATGTCTCGCATCCCGAAGATTTTGGCGTCGACCGGCCGGCCCCTCCGACGCTTGGGCAATTCAGTGTTGCTTGCATCGAAAAGGAAATGGCTTTTTTCGACGCGCAATCGGATCTGTTGGATGAGATCGACAGAGATGATTTGTCTTCGGGCGATCAACTCACTTATGATGTACTGGAGTCCTTCTGTGCGGATTCGGATGAAGGAAGTGAGTATATTTATTTTAGCGAATCTTTGCAGCCAACGTCCGGGATCAATACGCAACTGCCGGTGCTGCTTGCGGAGTATCATTTCAACGAAAAGGCGGATTTGAATGATTATATTGCGGTTTTGAAATCGGTTCCCGGTTACTTTGACGAGCTTGTGAGATTCGAACAGGAGAAATCGGATCGGGGACTCTTTATGTCGGATCGTACAGCGGATCATGTGATCAAGCAGTGCGAAGATTTTGTTCAAAACCCGGAGAAGAATCTTTTGCTCGCAATTTTCGATGAGAATATTGACGCGATAGACTGGCTTTCGGAGGAAGAAAAAACCGATTATAAAGAGGCAAACCGGGATGGGGTTTTGAATTATGTTGTTCCGGCTTACGAAAAGCTGTCGGAGAGTTTGGCGGCCTTGAAGGGTACCGGTATACCCGCAGGTGGGCTTGCGCAATATCCAAACGGGGCGGAATACTATGCGGAATTGTTAAAAGGGAAGGTGGGTTTTTCACTTACGCCTGATGAGGCAGAGGAACTCCTGTCGGAAAAGTATGAGAAATACATGGACGAGATCCAGTCTGTCACCGGCGGCAACGACGCGATTTGGGATGAGATGGACAATTTGGAATATCCGGAAACGGAACCGGATGTCATACTGGAATATTTACAGGCGGCGATTGCCAAGGAATTTCCCGATCTGGGTTCGGTGGAATATACCGTGAAAAAAGTGGATGCGTCATTGGAAGACAGCAGCAGTCCGGCATTTTATTTGGCGCCGGCGATTGACGACATGAGAAATAATCTGATCTATATGAATGAAAAATCGATTGCGAACGACGCCAATGATATCTTCACGATCTTGGCGCATGAAGGTTTTCCCGGGCACCTGTATCAAATCAATTATTTCATGAAAACGGATCCGGATCCGGTACGAAATCTTCTTCCTTATACCGGCTATTCTGAGGGGTGGGCGACTTATGTCGAAATGGAATCCTTTCTATTGGCTGGGTTTCGTGAAGATCTCGCAACCGTGGAAAAAGCGGAAAGTGCGTTAATGCTGATTCTATATGAAATGATCGATATTGGCGTCAATTATCACGGGTGGGATATTGAGCAGACCGGCGAGGTATTGGAGTATTTCGGGTATCCCTCTTCGTCTGCGGAAGTCATATTTGACGCCGTTGCCGATGAACCGGCGATGTATGCTCCCTACACGTTTGGCTTCCTCGCGTTTGACGCCATGCGGGAGAAAGCGGAGACGGCGCTGGGGGATCAGTTTGAGGCAAAAGAATTTCACCAATTTATTCTCGAAACGGGACCTGCTGATTTCGACCTTTTGAACGAATATGAGGACAGGTGGATCGCAGAAAAAACCTCAGGTGATATGAAGTTTAAAATCAGAGAATTTCTTGATTATTTTAAAAGCAACGAATGACGCGGGAACTTATGGGGACGACAGATTTCTTATGAAATGAAAGTAGTCGCACAAAAAAGTTTAAAAAACTTCCTATTTTCATCTGACTGTTTAGTTGATATAATGAATCACTCGAGACAAACATAGAAAAAGGGGATGCAGCAAAATGTTTGTTGATGTTGCAAAGTGGTGCGGGGTTTGCTGCGCAAGGGGGAAAAATGAAAGCATTGGCAGGCAAGGATTTCAAGATCAGAACGAAACTGCTGATTTCGTTCGGGATTGCTATCTTTGCTGCGTTTTTGATTTTTCTCAGCGGGTTTCTCATTGTCGGAAAGATGAACAAAATCATTACCGAAGTGGATTATTTGATTGTACAGCCTCTTGCGTATTTAAACGACATTACTTATAGTCTGGGCAGGATCGAATCCCTTGTCCTGCGGGGCGCGATTCTTGAGGCGGACGGCGCGGAGGAGAACGAGAACATATTTGAAACAATCAGCGGTTATCAGGACAATATCCGCCATAGCATCAATGGGTATTTGGATTGCTTCAACAATATCGATTACAAAGACGAGGACGAAGAATACAAAATCGTATCGGAAATGAGTGTCCGAATCTCGGAATGGTCTCAGGAAATCGACAGCATCGCGCGCCTCGCGACCAACGGTCAAAAAGAAGCGGCTGTCGAGCGCCTGCATGATACCGCAGTTCCCAAAGGACAGCGCATCAACGAACTGAACGCAAAACTTGTGGAAATCAATGCAAGAGAGGCGGCTGTCAGCAGTGACAGCGCCCGAAACAGCTATATCGCGGCCTTGATCGTGATGGTAGGGCTTCTCTGCCTGATTACGTTCATCATGATCCTGATCAACACCCGGATCATAAGGAATATCAATAAATCGGTCAATACGATCGTTGTTGCAACAAAAGCGCTCGCGGACGGCCATGCCGAACTTGAAAATATCGATTTGTCCAATGATGAAATGGGACAAATCGGACGCGCCCTGACGCAGGCCTCCGGCAACATCGCGGGCCTGCTGGCGGACACCTACAAGGTATTCACAGACATCGGCGCGGGATTGTTTGACAAGCGGGCGAACGAAACAGCATACAGCGGCGATTATTACAAAATCGTTCATGGCGTCAATATGGTGACGCAGACTGTCGGACATCATTTTGACGCCATGCCCGCCGCGATCGCGTTTTTTGCGCCATCGGGTTTTCTGGTGTACGGAAACAAAAACATGCGGGATTTTCTGAACCGTTTTCATCTGAACGCGGACGATCCGCGGATGCTCGCGGAAATACTTTCCGCAGGGGAATCGGACAGACTGCCCGAAGACGCGGCCGGAGTCTTTTCGGGCAAGGGCGGCGGGAGCGCTTCTATGGAAATTTCCATGAACGCCCCGGAGGAAACATGCTTCTACCGCTTGTCGCTTCACCGCGTCGCCGGTGTGGAAGAGAAAGACAGCGATCGGTATTGTGTCCTGCTTACCATGACAAATGTGACAGAGCTGATCCGCACAAAAAATGAAGCGGAACAAGCCAATCGTTACAAAACCGAATTTTTGTCCAATATGAGCCATGAAATCAGGACGCCCATGAACGCCATCCTCGGCATGACGCAAATCGCCAATCAATCTAATGACATGGAAAAAATCAAGGATTGTATTGATAAAATCGAAAACTCCTCCCATCATCTTTTGGGTATCCTGAACGATATTCTGGATATGTCAAAAATAGAAGCCGGAAAAATTGATTTCGCCGAAGAAGAGGTCAGCCTCCCGGGTACGGTTTTGTTCGCGGTTTCCCTCATGCAGTCAAAGAAAGACAGTGCGCATGTTGAAATAACATCTCATATTGACGTTACAAATGAATTTGTTATAACAGACAGCATGCGGCTGAATCAGGTCATACTCAATCTCTTGTCCAATGCCGTGAAGTTCTCTCAAAAGGGGGGCGAGGTAAGCGTATCCGTCAAGGAAACAGGGACCGACGGGAATCGGTCGGTCTATCTATTCAGCGTATCGGATCAGGGCATCGGCATGACCAAGGAGCAGAGCAGCCGCTTGTTTCGGGCGTTTGAACAAGCGGACAATAGCATTTCAAGACGCTTCGGCGGCACCGGACTGGGGCTTGCCATATCCAAGAACATCGTTGATTTCATGAACGGCCGTATTTGGGTGGAAAGCGAAGTGGGCGTCGGCAGCACCTTCCGCTTTGAAGTTCCGTTTCAAACGATCGCGGCAAGCGAAAGGACCGATTCAAAAGACGCGGAGGGGCCGGAAACAAGCGACTCCGGGAATGCCGCTGGGTTCTCCGGCATGCGTATGCTGCTTGCCGATGATGTGGATATCAACCGGACGATCGTCATGGAAATGCTTTCCGAAACGGGCGTCGAAATCGAAGAGGCCGGCAACGGTCTGGAAGCGGTAGAGATGTTTGAAAATTCGGAGGCGGGATACTTCGATACGATTTTGATGGATGTGCAGATGCCGGAAATGGATGGTTACGAGGCGACCCGGAAAATCCGAAGTCTGGACCGCCCGGACGCGAAATCGGTCGTCATCATCGCCATGACCGCAAACGCGCTCAAAGCGGACGTCGAAAATGCTTTGAACGCCGGAATGAACGGACATATCGCCAAGCCGATCGATTTTCACGCGGCGATAAAAACACTAAAAGAGCTGTGTAACAAAGGATGATTTGCGCTGTTTCGGCGGCGAACAAATCAAAAAGAAGGAGGGGTTTCGTGAAAAAACTATATTTTATTATGGCACTCATCGTCGCACTTAGCGTTTTGTCCGGTTGCGGCGGGCGTGGAACGGCGGCGGGCGGGGGCGTCGAATTGACCGTCGTTACGCCGTACAGCGCCAGCGACGGGAATCGTGACAAATATGTAAAAGCCTACAAAGCCTATGAGGAAGCAAGCGGAAACACCGTGATCGACGTCAAGACCGACGCCGTGGATGAAGCGTGGAAGCAAAATGTTTTGGATGAGTTTCAAAACGGAAACGAACCGGATATTGTCAATTTCTTTGTGGGGACGGATGCGGACGAGTTAATCAAAAATAACAAACTTGTCGCCATCAGCGAGATTCGTAAAGAGTATCCGGAGTACGCTTCCAATATGAAGGACTCCCTGCTGCCGGTTTCCACCTATGACGGGCGGCAATATGCCGTTTCGGTCTATGGTTATTGGGAAGGTCTGTTTGTGAACAAAAAAGTGCTGGAAGACTGCGGCGTCGCCATTCCGGGCGCGGACTATACCTGGGAGCAGTTCCTTGCCGATTGCCGGACGATTCGGGATCACGGCTATACGCCGATCGCGTGCTCCCTGCGGCAAATCCCGCACTATTGGTTTGAATACTGCATTTTCAATAACGGAACGATCGCAAGCCATTCCAAACTTCCCGAATCTCCCGGCGATGACATCGGACGAAACTGGGTCGCGGGCTTAAATGATATCAAGACGCTATACGAGGAAGGGTTTTTTCCGGAAAACACAAACGAGGCCGATGATGATACCACTTCGCTTATGATTCTGGAAGATAAAGCAGCGTTTCTTTTGGAAGGCTCGTGGAAGGTCGGATGGTTTCAGGAGGACGCGAAGACCCTTGGGAAGGACGTCAATAATTTCACGGTCACTTATTTCCCCTCGAAAGGCGAAAGAAGACCTACCGACGCGATCGGCGGTTTTTCGATGGGATACGCCATCACAACAAAAGCCTGGAACAATCCCGCAAAGCGCAAAGCCTGTGTCGATTTTGTCACGGCGATGACGACGGATGAGGTCACTTCTACCTTTGGAGAATTGACAGTTACCGCTCTGAAAAACGGGGTAATTCTTTCGGGAAATGAGCTCGACATGCTGGCGGAATCCACGGTCGCCATGACAAAAGGCTGTACGGCGATGGTTCCGGCCACGCAGGATTCCCTGACGCCGGCGGCCCGGGACGCGCTTTTCAAAGATATATCAAGAATCGCCAAGGGAGAGATCTCTGCAGAAGACGCACTGAGGGATTGTTTGGCGATACAGTGATAGGGACTGAGATTCCCGCGCAACATAATGTCATTCACGCGAAGGCGGGAATCTCAACATCACCAACTGTCATTCCGAGCGGAGCGAAGAATCTTCAGGATCCTTCACTTCGTTCAGGATGACAGCCACCGCCCTACGCCGTTTTCTCCTTACGCCTGCGCCGAAGCACAAACAGTAGTATTAGCAGACCGCAGAGCGAAAGCAAAGCGACAGCAAGCATGAGATCAACCGCCATATCATCTCCCGTCTGAGGCGGCCTTATCGCCGGTCCCCTATCGGAATTGCCTTCACCCTCCTGCCTATCCACAACGAGGTCGGCTGTGCCGTTTCCTGCACTTATGGCATCCGTAAAGAATACCTCGACCTTATGCGTTCCGTTTGCGAACCTGTCCGCAAACGCCGCCGGAAACGTCACCACCGCGCTGCCCTTTGTGATCGTTCCGACTACACTACCGTTTTCGGTAATGTCATACACATTCACGCCGCCCGAAGTGAGCGGGTAATCCTTTCCGTCAAGCGCAAACCCGGTCACATCCCGAATGTCGCCCTTAAACTCAATACGCACCGTATCGCCGAATTTGGTCAGATGATTGACCCCGCCATAGTTCACATCATGAGAACTTTTGAGTTCAGGATGATCCTGCTTTAACCCTTCAAACGCAGCCTTTAGCGTAGATAGAGCCTTGTCCACCTCTGCCTGCGTCGCCGTAGCATCTTCTAAAACCAGATTTGATGCGATTAAAGCACGTCTAAGTGCGTCCAGCTCTGCGGCCTTATAATTCTCCTCGTGAATGTCGATTCCGAGAACCATAGCATTGTAAGCCGAAAGCGCGTCCTTGTTTGCTGTAACATTCACAGGAACAAGGACTTCGATTTCTTTGTAATTCGCATCGAAACTGCTGTCCGGCGTAAACACCGCTGTAGCCTGATACACCCCGACGCCGTTCGCACCAAGGCTGTCCGACGGAACGATGCTGCCTGTCTTCCACGTGAGAGTCCCTGTCACGACCTCGCCGGATACACCCTTAAATGAGTAAACGCCGATGGCAGACTGCGAAAGCGTATCTCCGTTTTTAATCACGCCCGCCTGAGCATTTACAAGGGTAGGCGTAGCCTTCGCTACGGGAATGTCTACATTGGCATAAGCCCTGACGTAACCGGTGTTCGCCTGATCGGGCGTTGTCGTTTCATAATCCGGTTTGAAAGTAACTTCCGCCGCAAATGCCCCCGCGTTTCCTGCAATAACAGAAGGCGATGACCAATACCAAGTGCCGGGTATCTGCACATCAGGCCCCGGATTCGCGCCAACAGACCATGCCGCCGCAAGAGTTGTATCGAGATTTGACAGCGAAACCGGATCGCCGTAAGTAATCCCGCTTGCTGTGGGCGCAACTTTGATCTCCGTCTGCGGCGAATACACATAAATCGTGACCGGTGCATTTGCGATCACATTAAATCTTGCCGTATCCAAAGGCGCCCAGTTCGCATCTCGGGTAACAGGCCCGTACATTGAAAAGTCTTCCGCAGGTGTATTCCAAACCCAGCCGTTTACTCTACCTCCTGCCGTACTGCCGGAAACAGGCGTATCCACCCCGCCACGCAGGTAAGTAACTTCCCCGCCGGAGATCACAGAGTTTGAAATCGCCGTACCGGTATTGATACCGCTGCCATGAAGCGGCGTTGCAAGCGTTACATTAGCCCTGCCCACCGTAAGCGTCGCCCTTGTATTTTGCGCAACAGTGCTCGTGACAGGATCATAGTGGTCAGCGTCCGCACTCGAAGGCGTCCATGTCACGCTGTAATAGTCGTTTGCCGTATTCAGTCCTGTCACATCGGGTATTTCATTAAGCGTCGTCCATGTAAATGTCCCGCTAAGTGTACTGCCGCTATCCGTGCCGTAGCCGGTCACGCTTCCGCCCGAAAGCATGGAGTCTGACAGCATCTGACCGTAGGTAATCCCTGAACCGCTCGGCGGCGTAGCAAGCGTAGGCGTAGCCTTACCGATGTTAATCGTAATGGTAGCACTGCAGCCATTGTGATCTGTGGTGGGAGCCTTCGTCGCCCTAAAGGTAACGGAGCCTGTGCCTGTGATATGCACCGTTCCATCTGTTGCAATGGTAGCCACCGTAGAACCCGCCGACGAACTATCCAGTGCCCATGTGACAGGGCCACTACCTGCACCGGGAGTAGAGAGGCTCAGAGTAAAGTCGCTATCGCCGTAGACCTTGGCGGCAACAGGTGCAATCGCAATGCTGTCACTTGCAAGATCAACGGAAAATGACTCGTCGTCCTTTGCTCCGCTTGTAGTCAAATCGGCTGTATTACTGCTTTCACTGTATCCCTTGTAATAGTTATCTCCGTTATACCGCACTTCAAGCGTATGGGATCCTCCGGAAAGTTTGCCGAGATTGTAGTTTTTTATTTCTCCGCCCACGAGGTTCTCTGTCGCTTTGAACACGCTGTCCACATAAATATCGACGCTGCCGGTAGGAACCGCTGCCGATGGGCTCGCCTTAGAGACGGTAGCATTCAGCAGGACATCTGCATTAAGATTTGCTCCGCCCGAGCCGGATACGCTGACAGCAGGCACCGCCTTGTTTACCGTGATTGTGCTGCTTGTCGTTGTCGCACTACCGTAAGTCGCATCGCCCGCCTTTGTAGCAGTAACGGTAAACGTCCCCGGCTTTATGATAGTGAGCGTCGCCGTAGTGCCACTATCAGAGCTGTTTCCTAAGATGCTTACCGCACCCGAAGCAGACGTAACACTATAGGTAATTCCGCCGGAGCCGCTACCACCCGTTATCCCAATATCGGTATCCGGCACGTCCCCATAGGTATACTCAGAAGAAAGTCCGGTAAGGCTGATATTCTGTGCTGCCGCATGAACCAGTATCTCAAATGTCGTAGTAGTCGGTTGCTCGACTCTGTCGTCACTATCCGCAGAATAGGTCTTATCCTGCGGATAATATGAAACGGTAAACACGTAAGTCCTTATGTCAAGCCCATTGAGATAGGTACTATCGATTTGTATATTGTCGCTTCCCGCAGCACTTGCGAAGTCTGTTGGACCAAGTGGAGTATTTGAATCCGTATTGTTGACAATTCCCTTTACAGTATTGCCATTCAGCGCAACCGGAATACTCAAATCAGCCCCAAGTTTCGTATAGTCCACTTTTAGCGATGCTGCCTGCGTGCTGTCCTCATAGACGAGTAGTCCGTCGAAGAATATATCGGAATTGCCTGCATAGTCGGTAACTCTCACAAAGAGCTGCCGTTCACCGAGTTGCGCCGGCGTAATGCTAAAGGAAGCGGTGCCGGGTGTTCCGGGTACGACTGGCGGCCCTTCCGCTCCGCGTGAACCCGGCGTTCCCTCGGTCCATGTGCCGATATAATTTTCAGCAAAATCAATCGCCGCTGCCTCGCTTGCAAAACTCTGCACCGAAGCAGAATCCAGCATGAAATACTCGACCTTCGCCACGCCGCTTTGGGTATCCGTAGCCTCAATTTCAACGGCCACAGTAGCCTTGAAGAACAGTCCGAAGGTAATCTTGTTCAGGAACGCTTTGAAACCATTTGTCTTGTACTCGACCTGTGCAATAGGCTTCGTAGTATCCATCCACGCAAATATCGCATAAAGCGTCGTAGTATCTTCGGTGTCGGAAGCAAAGAGCGCTGAAATCATCGTGGCATCGAGGATAAAGCCGGAGTTATACGCGGCAGCAACAGGACCTTCCGGTGCTACTGCATAGCCTAAGAGGCTGCTGAAATCCCGCGACGGCAGCGTAGTGATCGTAACGGCATCGCCCATTTTGACGGCAGAAACCGTGCTGCCGCCTGTGCCGCCGTTTGCAGCCGCATCAATGACTACCGCATACTCGTTTAGAGCAAACCCCGGTGTCAGCGTCAGCGTGCCGTAGCCCGCCGTGAAACTCGCGCTCGCTCTCTTGACGTTTCGCAAAACCGAACCACCTGTAGGCGGAGTTCCGGTGTAACTGCCGTCCGGGTTCCAGTTCCCATTAAACGAATACCCTGTCTGTGCGTCTACGCCGATCTCTACCGTACTGCCGTAAGCGACATTCATAGAGGAGCCGTTGCCGTTGACCGAGGGTGCGCTTCCGTGCAGACCTGCGTTTACCGTCACATCCAGCGTGCCGTAGTAATAGTTTACGTTATGGTCTGCCGTGACGGTGATTTCGGCGGGTAGATCCTCGCTCTTTGTGACATTTTCGCCGTCCACCTTGTAGCCATAGTAGCCATAATTTTTCCCGTTCATAATAAATGGATTCAGCAATATGTCAGACGGCGTATATTTTTCACCTGTCTCGACAAAGAGAGAAACAGGATCCCTCAAGGCAGCGCCTCCGTTAATATCAAGATAATTCACCGTGACGATATTGCCGCTTACATCAACCGGTATACTCGCTGTGATGTCAACTGTACCTGTCTTTATTGCACCTCCCGATACCTCAGAGTAGTAGGATACGGTGAGGACTTCCGTGTAGAAGCCTCTGGGAAGTCCTGCGATTGGTGCGATTTCAAAGGATCTGTCCGTACCTCCGGCGCCTACTTCCACCTCGCCACTCGTAGCCATACTTCCGGAAGTGTCTATGGTAGTAAAGGCATCAGCGCCTGATTTGTGCGCGATTCCGGTGATAAAACCGGGCACATCACCGTTATTTGTCAGCACGATATCTTCGAGCGCGGGCATGTATCCCACAGGGACTTCCGGGAATGAATATCTGATTGGGTTTGCGGAAAGTTCAGCGGGTTTTAGGACGGTAAATGTAATAGGGGCAACCGATGAGATCATCACACTGCTGCCGTCTGCCGCCTCATATCCCACGCGAATCATAGCCTCGTGGACGCCCGGAGCAAGCCCGGGTTTCGGTACGATTTTCCAGCTGCTATCAGGAGCGTTCGCTGCCACTTCCTTGTTTCCCGGAATAATATCGAAATCATTTGCACCCGCTCCGGCAAGTGAAATATTCAGCAGTTTCGCATTGGCGCTCAAATTCTGTATATGGATGGGCTGCAAATCCACATCCCTATAATCTGTATCTTGCATCTGCTCTGTCTGGACGATATATGAGGAGCCAACCACGGTGCCGGAGGTTACAGAGCCTAAGACAAACAGTGGTATATCGGGATCGATCAGCGCAAAGGAAAGCTGTACTTGACTTACAATCGGTGCTGTGTCCACGCCGTTTTGATAGGACAGGGTAAGCGTTGCGGTATAGTTTCCAAATTCCTCAAGAGCGCCCGAGGGCTGCACTTTCCATGTGCTGTCTGTAACGCCTCCGGCAATAGAGGTAACACTACCCGTAAGGGCAAAGGGGTCTGTAGTTCCGCTCCATACTTCGCCGTTCTTCTTGAAATCCGAAAGGGACAGAGTGACATTTGTAGCAGTGGAGTTTGCCACTGAATTTTCCAGTGCGATGGCTGTGAGGCTTGGCTGCGGATAGGTAGGGGGCGTAGTTGTCGTATCAAGGTCTGCACTCCAGTCCATATCCGAAAAGCCGCTCAGAAAGGCTTTGGGGATTATTTCAAAGTTCGCCGTCAGCGTGATGTCCGCTGCGGGCATGGCGGTAATATCGATATGCTTATCTGTGCCAAGACCCGGCGCTTTCGCTCCGTTGCGATCATCAGTTGCATTTCCGTTATCATTTGGACCTCTTGTCCATGTACCATTTGAGGTGTTCATCGCAGTGGTCCATTCCGTTGCAAGTAGATTCGTGCTACTCTCGCGTATCCAACCGGTAAAACGGTAGCCGGGGTCAGGCATGGGCGTAAAGGTGGCCGCGGTGTCAACATCCAAACCAATCCAGTCCTGTCCCGCAGGAAATACATTTGCAAAAGTGCCCGAGCGAATCACAGAACCGCCCGCGCTTGTGACTATTTTTAGTTTGCCAAAGGCGGTAGCGGAATTGTTGGGCACACCTATGTCATAGCCGTTATACAAATTGTTGTAGGGAGCAGAAAATTTTGCGCTATTATTGCTTCCCTCAAACAATGTAGGATCCAAAATATGACTCTTGTAGTTTGTATCATTTGGGAAAACTGCCTGATACGGGATAGGCGTTTCATATGGTGGGGTAGTGTTCGGACTCAATTCGGTCAGTGCAATAAAAGGAGCGCTATTATCGAAAAATGTGATTGTGCTGCCTACTGGGATTTTAATGTTCTGAGGACCGGCCGCCAAAATACCGGCACCGGCACCGGGGGAAATTTTGTCAAAGGCACTCGCACCGGACAAGGATTCACGCGCAGTACCAAGAGCAATATTTCCTGATATTTCTCCGTCATACAGGTTGAGAGTTACAGTGTTTGCATTCTGCATGTAAATGCCACCCCCACCATTTGCCGTGACATTATTGCTAATCTTTGCGTTGTCACGCATGTTGAATGTAGTGGTTCCAGTACCACCGGAGAAGTAAATCCCACCGCCGGTTCCCGGATAACTCTGTGCCATATCTTTTGGGTAAATCATATCGGTGATATTGCCGCTGACCTCTGCATTATCACGAAGTTCAAGAATGCCTCCATGGCAGTAAATGGCTCCGCCATTTGCCCCTCTGTTATTTATGATCTTTGTATTGCCCTTAATCGTGACGACATTTCCCATTTTCCATGAAATACCGATTGCACCTCCGTAACCACCAGAGAAATTGTCTTCAATGATGGAATCCCCGGAAATAGTCATGAGAACGTAGTAGGCCTGCCAAGACTGTGCTGCGATTGCGCCACCCTGCCCCGTAGTGTTAGACGGATTTAGATTACCGTCGCCGGCAATATTGTGATGCAGATGCACATCTATCAGTTCGATTGTTCTTCCGTCGTTATATGAAATTGCTCCACCGGTCGCAGATCTGCAGTACCTGATTTCTCCCTTGAATATAAAACGTGTTGCTGTTGTATAAATACCGCCTTTATACAAAGTGCTGATGTCCGTGCCATCATTGAGGAATCCGCCGTCTAAAGCAATACCGTTCTCAAGTACGAGCTTGCTGGTTGCTCCGGTAATGTAGAAATGCCGTGAATCACTCACCGTTGCACTGCCAGCCATGGTTTGTAATATTTCAGCTGACAAAACTCCACTTGCCTTGCGCAGCTCAATGTTCTTATTCGTAATCTGGTAACGCCCAGTCATGTTAATATCTGAACCCACATAGATAACATAGGGCTTGTTTTCATTAAAGATACCGGTATTCTCGCCATTCACAAGTTCCAACGCCTGATAAAGTCCGGTGGCTGCATCAGTGTTCCATGTCGTCACTGGGGTCGGTGTCCTCGTATCGGAATCGCCTATTCCTTGAGATGGCAACGAACTTAGTGACTCTATCGTATACCGAAATTCGGTTCCGGCATCAATCCAGTGCGCGCTGGTATTCGCTGTTACAACCGGATCCGCTGCATCCAAAGCCCCAATCTCTGCACCCTGCGCCGACACCAAACCATCCGTATTATCTGCATCCGTATTCTTGTCCTCATCCGCGAGAGTGTCCTTTGACTCACCCCCTGTCATTCCGGCCGCCGAGCCGGAATCCAGTGCCCCGGAATCCACGTCACCACCTATGTCATTCTGCTCCCCCGTGCCTGTGGATTGCGGGGCGGCACCCGCAATGACAAACGTATCATCCCCATCATCACCATCAGGAATAACAGTATTATCATCGGGGATGACAATGTCAGAGATTCCCGCCTGCGCGGGAATGACAACATCACCATCCCCTGTCATTCCGGTCGCCACCCCTGTCATTCCAACAGCCGAGCCGGAATCCATGCCTGCCTCATCCGTATCCGTAGATTGCGGGTCACCACCCGCAATGACAAACGTGTCCGCGGCACTGACAGTCGGTACGATGAAAAGACTTATAACCATACTAAGTGCAAGAACAATCGCGAAAATTCTTGCTTTCCGCCTTTTCATATTCACACCATATCCCTTATCTCTACTCATTTCCGGTCTCCGTCAAAGCATCCATATCATTCCATGGTCATTCTGCGCTACTGCATCCGGCCGACCCCTCTGCCATTCCCGCGAACCCCTCTGTCATTCCCGCGAAGGCGGGAATCTCAACATCATTCTGCGCC
>BNUG01000038.1 GCA_025997195.1 Clostridia bacterium
TGAAATAGTAACACCACTTGTAAGAATAGGGAGGGGAGTGTAAAGAAATGAATGAGATAACATGTCCGGCCTGCGGGAAGAAATTTAAGATTGATGAGTCAAGTTATTTGGCTATCGTCGAGCAGGTCAAGAGCGCGGAGTTTGAAAAAGAACTTGCGGAACGCGTCAAAGCGATGGAGGCGGAGAAAGCGTCTGCTGTGAAATTGGCCGAGGCGAACACGAAGAACGCCTTGCAGAGCGATCTGGCCGACAAAGACAAAGAGATCGCTGCGCTGAAGGCAGCAAAGGAAAAAGAGCTATCCGCGTTAAAGGCGCAAATCAAATCTGCGGAGACCGAAAAGGAATTGGCGGTTGTCAAAGCGGTTCGTGATATTGAGAAGGAACGGGATACGCTTGCCGGCGACCTAAAGGCCAAAGATATCGAGAAGCAGCAACTCGAAGCCTCGTTAAAGGACAAATACGAAATTCAGATCAAAGACCGCGATGATACGATTGAGAGATTAAAGGATTTGAAGGCGAAACTATCCACCAAAATGGTCGGCGAGACGCTGGAGCAGCATTGCGAAATCGAATTCAACAAACTGCGCGCCACGGCGTTCCGAAATGCCTATTTTGAAAAGGATACCGACATACGCACCGGGTCTAAGGGCGACTATATCTACCGGGAATCGGATGAAAACGGAACGGAAATCACCTCGATCATGTTCGAGATGAAAAACGAATCCGACGAAACCGCGAGCAAGCACAAGAATGAAGATTTTCTGAAAGAACTCGACAAGGATCGTAATGAGAAGAAATGCGAGTTTGCCATCCTGGTATCTCTTCTCGAAGCCGACAGCGAACTCTATAACACCGGCATTGTCGATATGTCGCACAAATATCCAAAGACCTATGTTATCCGTCCGCAGTTTTTCATTCCGATGATCACGCTGCTTCGGAATGCGGCGCTGAATTCGATGGAATACAAGACCGAACTTGCCATCGCGCGAAGTCAGAATGTGGACATCACGCATTTCGAAGAAAATATCGAATCGTTCAAGCAGGGGTTTGCGAAAAACTATGATCTCGCCAGCCGCAAATTCAAAACGGCCATCGATGAAATCGACAAGACAATCGATCACCTTGAAAAAACGAAAGAGGCACTGCTCTCCTCGGAAAACAATCTCCGGCTGGCCAACAACAAAGCCGAGGATCTGACGATCAAGAAACTCACGCGCGGCAATCCTACAATGACGGAGAAGTTCGCGGAGTTAAAAGAGGAGGGGTAAGAATTTTTAACCACATGTGCTGTCTGAAAGAGAATGAGGGAGAAAAATAAGATGAAGTATGATTACCTTAATAGAATTAGTGAAATAATCAAATCTGCCGATACGGCGGAAATAGAAAAAGGGCGCAGGATACAACCAACTCTCATTTACAACGAAGGATGGATGTTGCGGCTTGTACTGGATTGGTTCGAAAGTCATGATAACGATTGGATAAAAAAGAAAGAAAGTAGGATCAATAAGGACGAGCTCAAACCTGTTCTGGAATTACATAAAAACCTGAAGAAGCAAGATACAAGCTGGTTTTCGGAAGCTGAAGTAGAGTCCCCATTTCTTGTCGGCACAGGTAGAGAGGGATATACCCATGCGGATGCAGTTTTTGGGACGGTTAAGCTTGAAACCGGAACAAAAGGGAAGGTGGTGCCGATTCGCGACGCGAATCCAAAACAATTAGTAATTGTCGAAGCAAAAATGTACAGCAATTTTTCATCTGGAGTGAAAAATTGTCCTGGGTACAATCAAATAGCCCGAAATTACGCCTGCCTTTCATGGATTTCGTTCAAATATAATATCCCTCCTGAAAATTGTTTCTTATATATATTTCTTCCGAAATCCCAAAACGAAAAAATATCAGAAGGATCTAAAAAAAATAAAAACGCTCAAAAAGAAAACATCTTTAATAAGGTTGTTATTCGAGGGGCCGTTAATGAAAGAAGCAAAAATTTCGCTTTTCCTACGGAATCGGATAAGAGTCAATATGATAACTGGCAAGGCTTCTGGGAGGATGAAAAAAACGCACCAGCGCTTGAAGTGATAAATTGGGAGACAATATTAGCATATATCAACGAGCCTAATCTAATAAAATTCTATATCAAGTGTATAGAAAATAATCGTCCAGAACAGAAAACAAAAAAATTGAAAGACTATATCGAGGAAGTGAAAAAGATATCAAGGAATTGAACCTACCCGAGACATGGGGTCATTATATCCAAAGGCAATTAAGTTGTTCCAAGGAGTGGGGAATTTACCCAAAGAGAAAAGCAAAGTACGCAAAACACACGAGATAATCACCAACGTAAATAAATGACCCATTTTTAGCCCACCCTCTGTGATATTAATGATCATGGAGGCATATCATGGGTTTTACACATTTGCATGTTCATAGTGAGTTCAGTGTGCTGGATGGGCTGACCGGCGTTAAGGATCTGGTCAAGGCGGCGCAGGGGCTTGGGATGACGAGCCTTGCGCTCACGGATCACGGCAATATGTTTGGCGTGATCGACTTTTACAATGCCGCGGTCATACGGGATGAAGAGAAACGAGTCATATTCGATTCGGATGGGCTTCCGCAGTTTAAGCTGAAGCCGATCATTGGCTGCGAAGCATATACGGCGGCGCGGACCCGCTTTGACCGGGATAAAGATTTCGACCGACAACTTGGACATCTCGTATTGCTCGTGGAAAATGAGATCGGCTACCGCAATCTGACGAAAATCGTTTCTGATGCGAACGTGAACACCTACTACAAACCGCGCACGGACTTGGAGATGCTGCGGGCGCATGCGGAAGGACTGATCGCGCTCTCCGCCTGTCTTGCCGGGGACATTCCGCGAAAGCTGCTGCAAGACGATTACGAAGGGGCGAAGGCGCTGGCGCTCGAATTTCAAAGCATCTATGGGGTGGGGCGCTTTTATCTGGAGATCCAGGATCAGGGACTTCCCGAAGAAGCTCAAATCCGAGAGTCGTTGATCCGGCTATCGCGCGAGACCGGGATCCCGCTTGTTGCGACGAACGACATCCACTATATTTCAAAAGAAGATGCCAAAGCACATGATATTCTGCTGTGTGTTCAAACAGGAAGTAAAATCGACGACCCGGACCGGATGCGGTTTACCGGCGACGGTTTCTATATGCGCTCGGAAGAAGAGATGCGGGAGTTATTCAAGGACATTCCCGAGGCCATCGACAATACGGAGAAGATCGCTCAAATGTGCGACTTTCACTTCGATCTCAAGAGCACCGTTGCGCCCGGCGCGGATGATAGCGCCGGGAAACGTTACTTCCCCGTTTTCGAGCATGATACGGAGAAAGATAATCGCAAACTGCTCCGCCAGCTTTGCGAAGATGGCCTTGATTATCGATATGGCGCTGATAAAGAAGCGCACAGGGAGCGTTTGGAATACGAACTTTCTGTAATCGAGAGCATGGGTTTCACGGACTATTTCCTCATTGTCTGGGACTTCATACGTTATGCCCGCGAGCACGGGATCGCGGTTGGACCGGGTCGTGGCAGTGCCGCCGGGAGTCTTGTTTCCTATGCGCTAAGAATCACGAATATCGATCCCATTCGCTATGGGCTGCTGTTTGAACGCTTCCTCAATCCGGAGCGAGTCTCCATGCCGGATATCGACATTGATTTCTGTATCGACCGGCGGGAAGAAGTCATAGAGTATGTCCGCGAAAAATATGGCCGCGATAAGGTCTCGCAAATCATAACCTTTGGGACGATGCAGGCGAAGGCTGCGATCAAGGATGTCGGACGCGTGTTGGACATCCCCTTTGATGACGTCAACAAGGTTGTCAAAATGCTCCCGCCGAAAGCGAAGAACCTATCGGAAGCACTATCCGGCGAGTCAAAGGACAACGACGGATCTATTATCTATTTTCACAAGGAGAGCGAAGCATTTTGCCAGATGTTTGAGGGGGACAAGGATCACAAGAAAGACACTCGCCTTGCATCCATGATTCGGTACGCGCAGATCCTGGAAGGCAAAGTTCGCCATCCGGGAACGCATGCGGCAGGCGTTGTGATCTGCAGGGGACCTCTCATCGATTGTGTGCCGCTTTATCAGAACAAAGATAAGTCTATGAGTGTGCAGTTCACGATGGGGACGGTGGAAGATCTCGGCTTGCTCAAGATGGACTTTCTCGGTTTGCGCAATCTCACACTCATTGCAAACACGGAGCGAATGATCGAGGGCAGTCAGGGCGGCAAGGTTGACGTCTCGGCACTCTCTTACGATGATCCAAAAGTATTTGCTTTGATCGGCTCCGGCGCTACGGAAGGAGTGTTCCAGCTGGAGGGCGGAGGAATGCAGGGTTTTATGCGGCAGCTCGCGCCGACATCCTTTGAGGACATTATTGTGGGCATCTCTATGTATCGTCCCGGCCCTATGAACGATATTCCGGATTTTCTGAAAAATCGTAAGAACCCCGATCACATCCGCTATATCCATTCTGCATTGGAGCCGATTTTAGCGGTGACTTCCGGTGTGATGGTCTATCAGGAACAGGTCATGCAGATCTTCCGCGATTTGGCCGGCTATACCTATGGCGGAAGCGATAGTGTCCGGCGTGCCATGAGCAAAAAGAAAGAGGATGCGCTCAAACGGGAAAGGACGAACTTTGTCGCAGGCTGCAGGGAACGCGAAATTCCGGAGAGCGCCGCAAACAAAATCTTCGATCAGATGATCAGCTTTGCCTCCTATGCGTTCAACAAGAGCCACGCCGCCGTTTACGCGGTACTCGCATACCAGACAGCCTGGCTGAAGACTTACTATCCGGCAGAGTTCATGGCGGCGCTTATGAGCAGTGTATCCGATGATATGGAGAAGATGACCAAATATATCCTCAGTGCTCGTGATATGGGCATCAAGGTCATTCCGCCGGATGTGCTGAAGGCGCAAAAGGAATTCAGCGTTGTAGACGGCGCGATCGTCATGGGACTTCAGGCGGTGAAGAATGTTGGAGGCAGCGCAATTGATGAAATCATCGCGGCACGCGGCAGACGGGAAATCAGAAGCCTTGAGGATTTCGTCGCGGAGCTTGCTACCGGGGTGGCAATTGAAAACGCAGACGGGATCACCTTTAACGCCGGCAAGGTGAATCAACGCGCCGCTGAAAGTCTGATACTGGCCGGGGCATTCGATGTATTCGGGAAAAACCGGGCGAAACTCATTCAGGACTATATCATGCTGGCCGAACGTTATGGCCGCAAATCAAAGACGATGCCCGGTCAGACTTCTCTGTTTGACTTGAGATCCGATACAGACGAGGAAGGGTCAGAAGACTCGGCCATCATCGACACCGTAGATTTTCCGCCGGATGTCCGCATGGAAAAAGAAAAAGAAATGCTGGGACTGTATTTCACCGAGCACCCGCTTGATCAAGTGAAGGGGCTTATCTGGAAGGTCGCAAATACAACGACGTATCAAATCAAGCATCCGGAAGAGTACGGAAGCGATTCCGGGGGACAAGGCGGCTCGGACAAACAAGCCATACTCATCGGCATCATGCGCGGGATTCGGGAAGTCACCGTTACAAAAGGTAGGCACAAAAATCATGCCATGGCGATTTTCAGTTTGGAAGATCACTTTGGCGTCGTTGATGTCGTTGTCTTTTCTGAAGTATATGAAAAGTGCAGGGGAGCGATCCGAGACTTAGAGGTGGAACGAGATTCCGGTCTGTCGGGAACCATCTTTAAGGAAGGTGCCATTGCCGTGGTGCGCGGCAAGGTCGCCCGTGAGGAGGGGAGGAACCCATCCATCTATGCAGTCAAAGTGACGCCGATCGAAGCAGTGGCGGAGTTTTACCGGAAACAGGGTGAAAAAATGGAAACGGAGAAGCCGAATGAGTAAGAATAGCTTTTCAGAAATTGCAAAAGAATATTTCGATGTACCGTCGATTCTGGAAAATTGTGATGGCGGTATAGAAACTACAGTGAAATGAAGTAAGTGGGAAATATAAGGCCGCTATGATTTCCGGTGCTATTGGCATGTCCGTTTTTTGGTGCATGGCGCGCGGTATTTATATCAAAGGAACATAATACGTTTGAAAAGAAAGGGTGGCGTAACATGAACAATACATTATTTTGGGTCTCAAAGAAACCAATATCCGATGCCGGAATTCTGAAGGGGGCGCATACTGTTTTAGATGTGCTCGATGGTACGCTTTCCGAGGATGATTATTTTCAGATCGAGTTGGAAGATGATTTCGTTCTCGATGAGCGCATGGATATATGGAAGGACGTATATGCTGCCATCAAGGACGACGGCATTGATATCTGGGGCCGAAGCGATGATGGTTTTTGCATTATTGCAACTGCGCCTTGCGCGGAGGATATGCCGATAGATGATGGCGGTTTGTTGCGGGCTTTGTATTTGCGGCATGATGAATTAAAACAACAGGCAGGAAGACTTAGTCCGATGGCCAGAGCCCTTGGTATTATTTCTATTTCTAATCATCATAAAGCCACCGGATACATTTTTCATTTGAAGCGGGATGTCCGTAACATTGCTAACGGCGGTATTCCCGGTGTTGGATTTTTGAAGATGCACGACGAGCTTACAATGATTGAACGTCTATTGGATGAAGCCGATAAATCAGTAAAAATATTAACTGAATCCGGAGAATTCGATGAGGAATATTTCGATCTTGAAGAATGGTTCTGCGATTTTGACAAAGAGGTTTTCGGATATCGCTAACGACAATTCCTGATCGTCAGGCGTCTGTGGGATGCGTCATTTTTACTCCATGCATTATGGTATTTATATCAATGAAATATAAATACGAAAGGAAATATTGAAAATGACGACAACACCAACCATCACGATCCACCGGGGTGAGAACCAAATCGGCGGCACGGTCATTGAGATCGCTACCGACACGACGGCCATCCTGCTCGATGCCGGAGAGAATCTGCCGGGCAATGTGAATGCAAGCGAATTTGATCTCGACAAACTGTTATCAGAAAAACACATCGATGCAGTCATCATCAGCCATGGGCACTTTGACCACTTTGGGCTATTGACGAAACTTGATTTCAAAAAGCATCCGATCCCCGTTTATATGGGGGACTTGGCATACAGGGTCTACCTGGAATCGCAGGAATATGTGCACCCGCTTCAGCCTTTGCCGTTTCAGCTTGCCGGCGTTCTTTCGAACGGATGCACATTCTGCTGTGGAGATATCCAGATCACGCCATATCTTGCAGATCACTCTGCATTCGATGCTTACAGTCTGCTCGTAGAGGCCGGCGGCAAACAGATCTTCTATACGGGGGATTTCAGGGGACACGGCCGGAAGAGTTTCGACCGATATATATCGAGTCTCTCGACCGGCATTGATATCCTGATCACAGAGGGGACGACACTTTCAAGGCCGGATCATGTCATGCTTACGGAGTCGGATCTCGAAGAAGAGGCCGTACGACTCATGCGGGAAAAGAAAGGCCCGGTTTTTGTCCTCCAATCGGCAACGAACATCGACCGGATCGTCACGATGTATCGGGCGAGCAAGCGCTCCAGACGCGTATTCCTTCAGGAACTCTATATGGCGTCGATAACAAAGACGATTGGAGGCAATATTCCAAATGCGGAAACGTTTGAAGATGTGTACGCTTTCACCGCTAAACCTCTCGACCAAACTGTACCGGAACAGAATGCGCTCTATGAAGCATTACGCTTTTTCGGACGAAAAAGCATCGCGATGAAGGATATTGCGACGAGACACTTTACGATGTACATCCGCCAGAGCATGGAAATATATTTGAGAAAACTCAGCAAGATGATGAGTTTCTCCGATGGCTTGCTGATTTATTCCATGTGGGACGGGTACAAGACGGATCCGAAAATGCAAGCATTTCTTGATCTTGCAGTATCGCTGGGCCTTGAGATCGTAGACATCCACGCCAGCGGTCACGCTGATGCAGCGGCACTGAACCGTCTGATCAACAAGCTGAATCCGAAACAGATCATACCGGTACATACAGAGCATGCGGAATGGTTCAAGCAGAATTGGCCATTGTGAGACTTGCGCCCTGGAGGTAATCATCAAGTGAAAGATAACAATGTGCAACTCTGCAAGTTCATCGTGCTGGATGGCGATGAAGCCGAAGGGCTGGATGATGCCAATTATATCTATGACGAAAAACTTCACGGTTACTTGATTTATTATTACTACACCTATAATAAAGCAACTCATAAACCCGATGTGCTTCCGATCGCTCATGAAAAAATGCATCAAAACCTTCCTACAGTATTAACGGAAAACACGGAGTGGGTAATGTCCGGGCGAGTTGATTTTGTGAACGGCAGGTGCCGCCTGGAGATCAGTGAATATATGAACACAATATACAATCAACTCGAAAACTCGGCGACCACAGAACAACTCATATATGTACAAGAAATATTGGGAAGGGAATTCAATTTATGATGGACGATGGGACGCTTCGGCTGATGCTCGATTTTGCGAACAGGCCGCATAAGTTTTTCTTCGCCGGGATCGTGGGATTGTTTTTTGTAACAGACCGGGAGGTGCTGGTGCATTACTCGATGATCGAAGATGCCCTGGAATACGAGCACTTCCTTGTCTACGGCGGCGGGCATCATGATATCTGGGAGCTTGAATACTATGATGAATACGGCGTAGATTTTGACTATTATCCGCGCGGTAGGATCGCCTATGACAAGGAATCGAAGCATTTCTTGATCTTCGGCGACGCCTGCATCAAATCCGTCATGCTGATGATTGCGGATCTGATCGAACGAAGCGACTGCAACGCTATGGTTTTTGTAGATCAGAATTACGTCTGCTATCAATGTAATTCGAATCATTCAGAAGTGTAATCCATCAAAATTTTCGGACAGAGGCGTGGGCCATTTTTGCCATGAGACTATTTTGGTACATCGAATGGTGTATATATAGTTATACAGGAGGCAGGAAGAAGATGCGATTTTACAAGATTAAAACTACAACAGATGAGAAATTGTTTGACCATGACGGGCGCAAGGGAAAGAAAGACGATGAAGTATTCAAAGCCTTTACGCAGAGAGTTTGCCTGATCAGCGATGAGATCGCGGCGAAGACCGAACTGGATTACCGGATCAATTTTACGGCGGTCGATGATCACGCTGCTATTTTGTGTATGGTGTCGATGCGTGATGATGAAGATGCCGATGCGATACGGGAAAAGACTGCCGTTTATCTGGAGAGGCATGAATACGCCGGAAGCGTTCTTGCTGTGGATGAAATCACGGGGCGCACCTGGCGCGATTTGTTACGTCAAGCTGATTATGCGGATTTCATTAAGGACTTTGACGACACCATGGAGAAATACGGCATGCGTGTGATCAATGGCAATCGGTACGGCGGGTTTTCGTTCGAAGAGTATGTTTTGTTCGAAGATAACATCTCTCTGGCGGGCGCCCGAAAACAGGCCGATGCGCTTTGCACCATCCCGACCATGAAAGAAGAGTTCGACCGCATCTATGCTTCGAAAGACAAAAAGTGGAGGCCGGGGCATCCCGTTCACTATTCAATCGCGGCTGACGATGCCGAAGAGGAAAGCTCCTATATTCAGTTGCTCTTGGGCGTATTGTTCACAAACCGTCGCGTTGCGAGCCGGCGATATACGCAGATTGATTATAAGTCGCTTTGTGATCACTATATAGAATCACGGCTAAACGAGATTTACCGAATCGGAACCGGAGGGACGGTGGTGATCCGGGTGCGTAAGGATACGGCGGACGAGGATGACTATGTGATGGGCAGCGAGAGCCGCGCGGCGGATCTCTGCCGCATGGCGATGAAGTGGAAAAACAAGGTGCTGACGATATTTTGTTTTCCGAGAGAGTCCTACAAACTCCGGGAGTCTTTCTTTGAGCAGATGGATGGCATGTCGCTGATCAACATTGAAGAAACGGTCATATTTGATGATGAGGCAAAGGCTTATCTAGGGGTGCTTGCCAAACAGCATGCCGCGCGGACAAATAGGAAGCTGATGAATATGGTCGAGGTGGATAAGGGATATTCAAAAAATGATCTGTGCAAAATCTTTGACCATTGGTATGACGGATATCTCAAAGAAAAGATTTATCCGCAGTATGCCGAAAAAGCGATCGCGATGCGGCGAGCCGACAAAGAGACACGGGGCAGCGGGATCGATCAACTGCGGGATCTCATCGGCTTGACCGAGACGAAGGAACTCGTAAAGGATATCCTGAATTTTGCGACAGCCCAGAAACGCTTTTCGGAAGTGGGAAAGCGCAAACGCCAGTCCATGCACATGATCTTTTCCGGCAACCCCGGTTCTGCAAAGACGACGGTTGCACGGCTGATCGCACGTATCATGAAGGAAAACGGCGTGCTGAAAAACGGCAATCTCATTGAGGTGGGACGCTCGGATCTTGTCGGAAAATATGTGGGATGGACGGCGGTGCAGGTGAAGAAAGCATTTGAGAAAGCGAGCGGTAGCGTATTGTTCATAGATGAGGCGTATTCACTCGTGGATGACAGAGGCGGTTCTTTCGGCGACGAGGCGATCAATACGATCGTGCAGGAAATGGAAAACAGGCGGGACAATGTCGTCGTGATCCTCGCCGGCTATCCCGGAAAAATGGAAGAATTCCTGATGAAAAATCCGGGCCTGCGCAGCCGCATCAATTTTCACGTCAATTTCCCCGATTACTCGCCGGTGGAACTCTGTTCGATCCTCGAAATGATGGCTGAAAAGTCCGGACTCATCTTGGAGAAGGGCGTACAGGATCGCGTCCTGCCGATGCTCGCCAAAGCGTCCGGCGTGCCCGAGTTCGGAAACGGGCGCTACGCACGCAATCTGCTTGAAAAAGCGCAGATGAAACAGGCAACGCGCATCCTGCGGCTCGACCTGGACCGCGTGACAAATGAAATGGCGGCGACGCTCATCGCGGAGGATTTTGAAGAGCCCGCGCATTTGGCGCCGAAAACAAAGACGATAGGATTTTGCGCGTAGTTCGATAGTTTGCGATGTTAATGATTGCGGAGTAATATTAGATAAAGATGAGGATTTCCAGACCTCGTCTGGGAGTTGATGGCACGCTAACTAGTTTGCTGAAGGAGAAACGATGATAACTGGAAAAGAAACCAATACAGTTTATCTGTCCGAACGGCTATATTCAGATAGCCGTTTCGGGGCAACTTGTGAAAATTTGCTTGCCATTTTGGACAAGCATAATATCAACCATAAATTTCTGAACAAGACAAATAATGAAAATGATGTTTGGTGTAGAGATTATATGCCGGTACAGGTAAGCGAAGACAAATATATGCGGTTTCTTTATGAGCCCTGGTATCTAAACGATAAAAAGGGAAGAAAAATCTCCCATACTGATCCTGCAATAGTGTGCCAAGCCAACGAAGTTCCCTACGAGTTTTCGCCAATTAATCTTGATGGAGGAAATGTTGTCACCTGGTCGGATAGGGTGATTATTTCAGATCGTATTTTTGATGAAAATCCCGAATATACTGATAAAAAGAAACTCATTTCAAAAATAGAAAAGTTGCTGGAAGCCGAAGTGATTGTTATTCCGCAGATAAATGATGATATGACCGGACACGCCGACGGAATGGTGCGATTTATAGACGGAAACACACTTATCGGAAGTTCGCGTAAAGAGGAGTACAAATACTGGACTCTCGGCATGAACAAAGTACTTGAAGAGTATGGTATGAAATATATAGATGTACCGTTTCTTTCAAATAATCAAGAAAAAAATCAGTTATGCGAAGTAGGCTATATAAACTATTTGGAAGTACAAAATTTGATTGTAATGCCAATTTTTGAAGCGCAGGGGGGTAGAGACGATGAAGCAATAGCATTGTTTCGCGATACTTTTCCTAATCGGAAAATTGAAACTATAAATTATAGTGCGATAGCGAGAGAAGGCGGCTTGCTTAATTGCACAACTTGGACGGTAAGAGAGTAAGTTAAATGGAGTTGCAATTATGGCCAATACTTGATTAATTAAAATAAAACACATGTAAATCTGAAGGGAGAAATTATGTCAGATACAAAAGACGAAAAAGTTAAGAAATTCATCGAATTATATTTTGGTAGAAGGCTTAATGAATTTAATAAAATCGCAGATTATAAAAAGCTGAGCAATGCGGATGTCGCTCGCAATACCTATAAAACAATTGATGAATTTTTCATTTGCGAATTAGAAATAACTTCAAGGGAACTTGAGGAACTTAAAAAGGTAACGAAGAAATTTGATATTTTTTATAAGGCATACATCAACGGAAACGATGATAGGAAAAAATGGAGCGAAAGAGAGAATGGACTTAATTTATATGATTGGTTCATTACGAACGATGAAGGAGAGAAATGTGGTTATTGCGGAATTACGCAAGACCAATTATCTGAACTTGCAAAAATGAGAGGGACGGAAGAAGTTCCAAATATAACGCTCAACAATAAACAAAAAAGGAAAAATGGGACTATGGAAATAGACAAAATAGACGCAGATGGGAAGTATGAGTCAGAAAATTGCAAATTTGCCTGTCCTTTTTGCAACAATGCGAAGTCAAACTTAATTAGCGGACTGGATTGGGAAAAACGATTCGCGAAAGTGATGAAACGATATTTAATAGAAGAATTAGAAAAAGAGTGCTAACCTGATATGCGTAGTAGAACTCCAAAATGATGTTGTAATCAATAAACAGGGTACCTATTAAATGTTATACCTTTCAAAATCAAAATATGGCCAAGGAAACAATATCTGCGAATGCGCTGGATGGGTTGGGTCGTACAATGAATATTTATGACTTTTTTCACTCGGCTGATATTGCGGAGCACTGCCGAAAAAAGTGTGAATAATAATGTGGATAACTTATTATTCATGACGAATTTGTGCCGCAGCGAAGCGGCGGAATGGAGTGATAAATGACAATTGATGATTTAGGTCTCAGCGTTCGTTCCTATAATCTTTTGCGATGCAAAGAAATCTACGATGTTGAGGTATTATTGAATATGACAAATGAAGAAATCATCGGTTTGCATCCCCAAAAGGCAATGGGCGAAATCATTATGAAGTTGGAGCCTTTACGTAAGGCGCGTCAGGAGGCAAAATGATATACCTTTCAAAATCGAAATACTGCCAGGGCAAGCAATGCGCGAAGATTCTCTGGATGAACCAGAACAAGAAGGACTTGTTTGATAGTTCCGTATTAAATGAGGCGAGACTCGAAACCGGAAATCAAGTCGGGGATCTTGCCATGGGATATTACGGCGATTTTGTCGAAGTGAAATTTGGCGAGCGCCGTTCGGATATGCTGGCGGACACAAAGAAGTATCTTGACGCCGGAGACAAAGTGATCGCGGAAGCGTCGTTCGCCTTTGGTGAAAACTTTTGTAGCGTAGACATCCTTCGGGTGAATGACGACGGCAGCTTTGACGTGGTTGAAGTCAAAAGTTCAACATCAAAAAATGCGGAGGATGACAGCGATGAGAAAAATGTCAAAGAGGTATATCTTGATGACATGGCCTACCAGTATTATGTCCTGACCGCATGCGGCTATCGCGTGAACTCCATGTCGCTGATGCAGCTGAATCGGTCATATGTCCGTCACGGCGAGCTCGATATCCACAAGCTGTTTGTCGTGGAAGACTATACCGAAGCCGTGCGGTCCCGCCAGGCCGACGTTCCGGAGACTCTCGCGAGGATTACTGCCGTCGCGGAACAGGAAGCAGAGCCGCCTTCAGATGATTACATCGGAAATCGCTGCAACAAACCATATGAATGTGGATACAAGGCTTTTTGTTGGCGGAATATGCCCGAGAATAATGTCTTTGATATTGGCTTCCGGGTACGCGGGACAAAGAAGGAAGAGCTGTTTCGTGCAGGGATCCTTACGATGGAAGACGTTCTCAATGCTGACGGATGCGGATTAAGCGACAAACCTCTTCGGCAGATCACTACAAAAGTATTGGGGTTGCCGCCTTTTGTCGACAGGGATGGTATCAAGGAATTTCTGGATTCCCTATGGTACCCGCTATACTATTTTGACTTCGAGACTTGGCCGCAGGCGATTCCACTTTTTGATGATGTCTGGCCGTACGAGCAGATCCCGACGCAGTATTCCCTGCATATACAAAATGAACCGGGTGGGCCGCTTATTCATAAGGAGTTTCTCGGCAAAGAAGGAGAGGATCCCCGGCGGGCCATCGCGGAGCGGATTTGTGAAGACATCCCTGCGGCTGGCTGCATGATTGCCTACTATGCCGCATTTGAGAAAACGCGCATCAAGGAACTCGCCGGACTCTTCCCCGACTTGTCGGCGCATCTGATGGCGATCTATGAAAATACGCGTGATTTGATAGATCCATTTGCCAAAGGCCACTACTATTGTGAAGCAATGGGCGGCCGCACATCCATCAAAGTTGTGCTGCCGGCATTCTTCCCGGATGATCCGGAGCTCGACTATCATGCGTTGGATCTCATTCACAATGGTACCGAAGCGGCAGACGCCTTTGCGACATTGCACGAGCAGTCGCCGGAAGATATCGAAAAAATCCGCGCCGCCTTGCTCAAATACTGCGAGCTTGATACGCTGGCGATGGTGCGGATATTGGATAAATTAAGGACCCTAATCTGACAAAGAAAACTGTTATCCTAATCCACCACTGACAAGATTGAATTCTGTGCTGATAAAATTCCTTACGTATTCAATTTGCTCTTCCGTTGCGCCATTTTGAGGCATGATAAACAGCGTCACCTCATCGTTAAAAAGTGCCACGCTGCCGAATGCTATATATCCATAGTCGCTTAGTTCTTTTGGAACAGACTTGTAGATCATCCCATGATCCGGAATCAGATCCGGATACCCCGTCTCCCCGCCATACGCGTATCTGGAGATCACAATATACGCATTGATTTGCTCATGATATGGGTAGCGAGCATTGTCGACATCATCTGCTTTGTCACCATGCAAGACAATGAATTTGCACAGGGTGAGAGAGTTCTTCATATTCTTATCAACAAATGTTCCTTCTTCTTTTATAACGTTATTGATATATCGAGACCAGCACTGGTATTCACAATAAGCGGCATTCGCTTGTATTTCCGCATAGATCACTTGTGACTTGTAACAATATTGACAGTTACATTGATTGCTTTGCGCTGTCCATCGCTCACGATGGTATTTTTGATAAGTTTCCCACTTATCGGGGCTGTGCTGCGCATCTCGATATATTCGAAATTATTAGCCCGAATCATGATCGTCATGTTCGGTACACCGGTTTACTCCATCAATTCGGTATTCCAATTGGCTGTTTGGATTTTCGTGTCAAGCACTCTATATGCTTTTGCCAATTCATCAATCTTTTGCTGAACGGTTTTGGGGTTGATGCATCGTACAAAGCGGATCTCATTGCGAGCGTATCTTTCCTGCTGCGTGGAAGCCGCATTGTGCAAGTCCTTATAAACCCTCAGTCTGCTTTTGAGGCAATCTCTATTGGCAATGGCATCTGCAATGGGCGTGTCATCCATCAGCACCATCGCATTTGTCCGGTTGATACGAATAATCAAATTCTCAAGCCGCTCCATCAGGCTTTCATAGGTATCTATGATGGAGTCAACGCTCTCCGCCGGCTCATCGCCTTCCTGAACCTTGGCGTTTACGCGCATACGTTCAGCAAGTTGGGCCAACTGTTTTTTCAAATCAGCCCGTTCAATCAAAGCCTCTGCTAATTTCATAATGTGCAACCTCCCTGCGTTTTAAATATCGTCAACAGATGTGCGGACAGAATTCAGGCGAACCTCCGCTCACATATTTATACCAAAGGTGATGCGCTGTTTTTGACCCATTTGCAGTCTCTATATGACATAATCCTCACCACAGAGATGGCACTGGTAATGTTCATCGGTGGAGATCCGGCGCGGGCCGTCTTTATAGGCCATTGCCAGTTTCATGGCGACTTCCTTAATGCAGGGATCCGCATAGATCATGAGAAATGTGGTTTGCTTGTCGTATAGCAGCCGCCCGCGCGGATAGTAATCATAATCAACGCCGTAAATGTCTTGGTATTCTCGTTCCCACACGCCGACGTGGCTCTCCGGATAGTTGATAAATCTGGGACTGTGCTCTCCTTCTTCAAAACTACACCCGTGGAAGAGCAGGGTGCCGTCGGCAACGAAAAATAAGCCCACGACTTTCCCCAGATTTTCAAAATCGACATTTTTAATAATATTCACAGGGCCCTCCATCTCATAGTATATCGCGATCAATCTGTCGCTATATAAATACCATTTTTGATGGGGCATTAATGGTGCATTGTTGTTGCTGAGATCGATTCGCGAGGATTCGCTTTCAGAAAAGTGTAATTTTCTTGCGCTTATTCGCGCGGAAAAATGTAGTTGTGCCGGAATTACCAAATTGGTAATGATGACAAATTTGAATCTGCGAAACTCTGTATCGCATCAATGACCATACGCCGCGCGGATTGATTCCCAAAAGCGATAGCTCGCTCTTTTTCTGACAAGTCTGCTAAGAATCCAAAATAGGAATGGAATTCTTGAGCTAAGTCTTCCATTTTAGGTGGAGGCACAGTCAGCAAGCCAATTTGCTCGTCAGCGATATTCTCTTTGACGATTGGCGCATTCCATCGTGATTCATTATATTCGGTTGAGCCAAAAGAATTCCCCCAATGTTGGGTATTGCTTTGGATGCCAAATTGATCGGTCCATATTTTCAGTACAGCAAGATTTCGGACAATATTCCGATCGAATTGTGAGTAAGGTGATGTTTTTGCGAGCCATACCAAATCATACAAATCTCTCGCAAGTGGCTTTCGGTTGACGCGAGCTAATTTTTCGGCCATGTTTTCTTGCAAATTCGCGACCTGAATGGATGGCAATTCAATCCCGTACTGTTTGTGGATCGGTGTTGAAACCCAGGGGAGCCTTGTGTGAAAGCCAAATTGGTGAATTAATATCGATCTTGGTCGTGAGGGTAAAGCGATCTATGAAATCCGTCTCGTATGTGATCTCCGGCTTGCTTCGGCACTCCGAAATCCCATATTTGAAATATTCATTTTCGTAATACGCAATCGAGGAAAGCAATGAATCTGTCGCGGCGTCAATGCTGACTTCCGGATCAATAATTGAAAAATCCAAATCCGTTGAAAACCTTCCGGCATTCCCGGCGTAAAATTTACGAAGACTTGTCCCGCCCTTGATCGCAAGATCGTCGAGAGATCCGATATCCGCAAGATGGGACAGCAAGAAATCCTGCGCGACATCAATCACTGCGGCTTCGAGTCCGGCAGTCCCCCTTGAGGGCGAATGTCTTAGCAGGTGTCCGATGGTGAGTTTACTCATTGTCTTTTCCTTTTATTAAAACCGGATCAATGGGCAGATAAAAATGAATAGGACTTTTCATTGCGCTATCGATTTTTGACGAAAAATCAGGGGCTACACCCGAAAGGAGATAGGCGAGCCGGTTTTTCGTTGCCGTTGATCGTCCTGATAATTCTTCCATAATCCTGTCTTTATCACATGCCTCCCAAATCAATGGCAAGTGCTCTTCATATAAAAACCAGTCATTGACATGGCCGGGCTTCGCGCATATATGAACAAGCAATGTTTCTAAACGCTCGACCGGATTTCCGTTAATGATCTGCGGGGCAAGACGCGATAGGAATGCGCTTTTCGCATATTTTCTAAATGTAACGGGAATATTTCTAACATTGTTTGTCCGAACGGAAAGCTGCGGTTCATCGGGCAACTGATCGACAATGCCGTGATAGTACAATGCAGATTGGAAAGCATAGCACCATTCAATTTCCGGATGTGCCGCTGCGATCGCTTTGATATCTGCTGTCTTTCCGCCACGCGAAAAAGCCCCCGAATTTGCCCCCGGGGAAAACTCATAAAATCCGGGCTGTGAAGTAGGGATGAGCCACCCGAGCTTTTTAAGTTCATGCGCCACGCGCGTCGGCGGAACCCTGTTCGCGTCCACGGATACATAGCTTGCGATATCCGCAAGCGATACAATGTCCGGTTGGTCGAGTTCCAGTTGCGAAACGATGCCTGCCAAATATTTTGTAATAGGCCGTTTACTTGTATCCATGCCGAGTATTATATCAGAGTCAATCAAAAAATCAATTAAAATTCACATATAGTGAATCAGGATTGATTTTTTGAAATAGATCCTTGGCGCGTATAGTTCCGCAATTTTCGTGTCAATTTGTCTATAAGAAATCTCTTTGAATTTTGTGGTTCAGATATTGATATAAGAGTCCGTGTACCATATTTGCACCATGTGATAAGATATTTATTATTTATGCAGTGAAAGCAAAAGAAATACTCAAGACAAAAAAAGAAATATATGAGGAAAAGCATGAACATACCGATTACCGTAAATCAAACACAACTCTACGATGTCCTGATCAATATCGCGGTCGTCCGGCCTGTCTTTATCTGGGGCGCACCCGGCATCGGCAAATCATCGATCGTGGAGCAATTTGCCGCAGAACTTGGTTTGCCTTGTGTATCCCTGCTTGGCAGCCAACTTGCCCCGGAGGACATCATCGGCGTTCCCCGTATCACAAAGGACGGCAAAAGCGAATTTTGCCCGCCGCGCATGATCGCACGCGAACAACCTTACTGCCTCTTTCTGGATGAACTCAACGCTTGCTCGCAGGAAGTCCAGAAGGCATTTTATTCACTGATTCATGACCGCCGGATCGGGGAGTACTTTTTGCCGAAGGATTCTATCGTGATCGGCGCCGGGAATCGGGCGCAGGACAATGCGATCGTGAGGCCGATGTCTTCTGCGCTTATCAACCGCATGTTTCATGTCGAGCTTGTCGCGTCGCATCGGGATTGGCTGAAATGGGCGAAGAATAATGGGATCCATCCCCATGTCATCGAATATCTCGGGCTTCGGCCGGATCATCTCTGGATGCAGCCGCCCAAAACGGAGGAGCCATTCTCGACGCCTCGTTCGTGGCATATGCTTTCAGATGCACTTCACGGTTTTGGGGATGATATCAGCAAGGAGCAACTAGAGGTGTTGTGTTCCGGGTGCCTAAGCCCGAATCATGCCGTACAGTTTCGGGCGTTTGTGAAACAGATTCGCAATCGCTATGCCTTGGCGAAAATTATCAGCGGAGATCAGCAATGGCCAAGAGAACCTGCGGACAGAGATGCGCTCTATTTTTTGGCACAAAGTTTTCGGGCGCAAATCGCGAAAGAATTACCTGTGTCCAATGAAAATCTGTCGGTGAGTGTACATACGCTTTCGACTCGTGCAAAAGAACTCCTCAGTCAGCTTGCGAATATCAGTGTGGAAATCGCACAGATGGTGGTCGCCGCAGATGAGGGGTCAAAATTGCCGGACTGGTTCCTCGTGGAGGCCGTCCGCGATATCCCGCGCATTGCTGCGAGAAACAAGTAGGTCATGCCAAAGAAGAATACGATTATCCACCTTAGTGAGGCAGAGGAAAATTTCCTGACCGGGAGAGTCATGGTTGAGGCACACCCGATGTTTTCCGGGTTGCTGGCTCATGCGAATGTGATTGCCGGAAAGTCCACAGGCGTCACGCCGCCAAAGGGGCTTGCTATTGTATTGGTGGATGGTTCTATCGTTTGTGATGTGAAGAAACGAGCGGAACCCGATGTATGGGCGAGGGTGCTCGCTCACTGCCTGCTGCATCTTGGATTTGGTCATTTTGATATTCTAAAAAGGCAAGGCGAGAATGAGAAGCTCATTGAAGAATTAAATGACGAAGTAGAAAATTTTCTCAACTCCATCTGCTTTGGGACACCATTAACATATTTGGGTCGCGGCACTGCAGGGGATCATGTTCCCGACATGAGCCTTGATACCTTTGGGCGCAGTTGGTGGCGCACGAGTACGAACTATACATCTGTTCTTGCCTCAGGACTTAGCGGTGCGATCCGGCAAGCGATCAATACCGCTGCAGGCGTGGAAGCCCGCGACAAAAGAGGCCGTCGGATCGAAAAAACAGACGCCCAAGAAGTGAAAGAGTGGTTTATTTCAAACTACCCCCTGCTTGGCTCGGTCGCGGCAGGCTTTGATCTCGTGGAGGATCCGCTGGTCTGTCAGAGGCTTGGAATCAGCGTTGCTGCCGTATCCTGTCAACTGGGAGAAATCTATATCAATCCGGCTGCCGGACTTGATAAGCGCGAACTACGCTTTGTTATGGCACATGAATTTCTTCATGCCGCGCTCCGGCATGACATCAGGCACGAGTGGCGCGACGCCTATTTGTGGAATGTGGCGTGTGATTATGTAATCAACCTTTGGCTCACGGAGATGGGAATCGGTGAGCGCCCGACGGATGTCCTTTACGATATAGATTTGAAAGGTATGAGTGCGGAAGAAGTTTATGACCGGATCGTCCGTGATCGGCGAAGCCTTCGGCATATGGAGAAGATCGCGACGCTCGCGGGCAGAGGCCGGCCGGATATCATTCCCGGCGATCCGAACTTTTGGGAGCGCAGTGAGGGCATCGATCTGGATGCATTTTATAAAAGAGCCTTGTCCGAAGGACTCGATTATCACAATGAGCAGGGGCGGGGCTTTCTTCCGGCAGGGCTCGTTGAGGAGATTCGGGCGCTTTCCCATCCTGCGATCCCGTGGGATGTTGAACTTGCCCGGTGGTTTGAGGAACAATTCCTGCCGCTTGAGAAGAAGCGTTCCTATGCAAGGCTGTCACGCCGTCAATCGTCTACACCGGATATCCCGCGTCCAAGTTGGGTGCTGCGGCCGGAGGACGTGGATGGGCGAACATTCGGTGTGGTTCTCGATACGTCCGGATCCATGGATCGTCATCTGCTTGCTTCCGCACTCGGAGCGATCGCAAGTTACAGCGCGGCACGGGACGTCCCTGCCGCGCGCGTGATTTTTTGTGATGCTGACGCCTATGATCAAGGCTATATGTCCCCGGATGATATCGCTGGCACAGTCAGGGTGCGAGGCAGAGGCGGTACGGTACTCCAGCCCGGCATCGACTGTTTACACCGAAGTGAGGACTTCCCGGAGGACGCCCCGATCCTCGTGATCACGGACGGCTATTGCGAGAACAGACTGATTTTCCACGGCCGCGAGCATGCGTTCCTGATTCCGCAGGGGCGCGTGCTGCCATTCCCGCCGAAAGGATCGGTTTTCCGCGTTCGGAATCAGTAGCCGATACTATTTCGTCTAATATGGAACCTAAAGCATAAAACGGAATATCCTGAAGTGATATTACTATCTGGTATAATAGGTCAGAATCAAATTGCAAAATCAAGAGGTTTATTTATGAGCGAGATCCAAAACGAAAATACTCAGCCACTTAAGAAGATACTCGAACAAGTAGCGAGTATTTCGAAGAAATACGAGGCTATTTATGAAGCAGATGGAAGCAAGTTTAATATTTTTTCAATTGCAGGGATTGAGACAGACGAAGTAAGAATATGCAAAATAATAAAAGAACTAATAGATCCTAAAGGTGCACATTATCAGGGATCAGCGTATTTGCGTTTATTTGTGGAACATGTTTTGGACATAAGTGATGAAATATCCGATGAAGAATATAAAAAATCAGGAGTATATACGGAAGATTCTATCGATAACCAGCGCCGGATAGATATCTTTATTATGATAGGGAAATACGAAATACCAATAGAAGTCAAGATAAATGCGGGAGATCAGGTGCGGCAATGTTCGGATTACAAAAAAAAGGCAAAAAATTCTCCTCTCTATTATCTGACGTTGGACGGGCATCCACCAAGTAAAAAAAGCGCCGAAGGTTTGACCCCTATTTTTCCTCCGGATACTAATCCAGAGCCTTTAGAAAAAGAACCTATCGGGTATGAGGATGTGGAATTAATATCATTTAAATACCACATCATTATGTGGCTCGAAAAGTGTTTGACTATACCATGCACTATTAGAATTGCACCCATCAGGGAGATTCTTATTCAACTCATTAACAACTTAAAAGTGATAACAAATCAATTGGAGGATAATATGCGTAAAGAAATTATAGACGTTATTAAAGAGAATGCGGAGTCACTGGAAAGCGCAGCGAAAATAGAATCTGCATTTCTAGAAGTTAAACAAGATATCATTGATGCAATCTTCAAAAAACTCGACAAAGAGATTTTGAAAGAGATTCCGAAGGAAACTATATCGGGCGAACAAAGCGTTAGAGACGAAAATTTCAAAGGTGATTACACGAAAAAAAAGCAATGCGAAAACGGTCAGAATATAAATTATATACTTTGTCCTTACAACGAACAGGCTGGTGTGTTTTTATGTTTTCGGGTTGAATTTTATTATGGTATTTTTTCTGCCGGGTTTGTCATTGACGATAATGGGAAATCGCGAGATGGGAGAAATGCAGATGAGATCGCTGCACTATCAACAATTGGTTCTCGAAATGCGAATCAGTGTTGGTATCATGTTGTTGAGTTTAAGAAAAAGAGTGACCCGAATTTCAAGAGCTATAATCCCGCATTTTGTAAATTGGCAACGGATAAAGGTCTTGAGTTATTTATTAAAGAAGCCATGAACCGGATTAATGATCTTTTAAAATGCTACAATCCAGTGCCATAGAAACCATGATGACCTTCTGTTGACAAGAGAATATGTACTTCACTTTCGGATTAGACCTTCTCTGATTTTTCACCACACATAATATAGAATATTTTCAAGAACAAGGTGTTCAGATTGCCCGCATTGCATATCCTTTATCGTGACATGGTTGTCAGCAACTTCATCGCTTCCAATGATAATCGTATATTTAACGCCTATAGCAACGGCATATTTCATTTTCTTTTTAAAGGCGGTTTGCTCGGTGTAGAGAATGTTCGAAATATTCGCTTCGCGTAGTTTTGCGGAAACTTGGATGGCATAGTCAATTTCAAATTTGCAAATACTCTACGTTCTTACAGGAATCTTGAATAATCCCTCTCGAATAATTCATCGCATACTTGCCTGCGAAGTGTATCGGAATCTACCTTCTCAAGCAGAATTTTAGCTCGTGGATATGCCGTCTGAATTGAGCAGGCGGATCGGCTGGGTTGGACATGTGTGCCGCGCAGATTGGACACCCCATCCGCAGAGATTGAGCATCAGTTCCGCGCGATTGGACATTGAAACAGAGCATCT
>BNUG01000039.1 GCA_025997195.1 Clostridia bacterium
GATGTCGAATTTTTCGCGGACTGCCTTCTCAAAGGCATCGTTGTCAAGCCCGTTCAGACCCTTGACGAGACGGTTGTAGTCCATGATCGCGAGTTGATCGGACGGGAAAATGACGGCGAGGAAATAGTTGAATTCTTCGTCGCCCGTATAGCCGGGGTTTGCCTCTCTGCGCAGCTTGGCGACGCGGACGGCGGAAGCGCAGCGGTGATGACCGTCTGCGATATACAGCGCTTCCATGCCGCGAAAGAGGCCGGCAATCCGGACGCCAGCCGCCGGATTCGTTACTTTCCACACCTCGTGCCGTACGCTGTCGTCTTTTTTGAAATCGTAAATCGGCGCACCGGCGGCGATGACCTGGGCCGTCAGCGCGGAGAGTTCTGCGTTCGGCCGGTGCGCGAGGAAGATCGGTCCGGTATTGGCGTTCAGCGTATCGACGTGGCGCACGCGGTCTTCTTCCTTATCGGCCCGCGTGAATTCATGTTTTTTGATACGGTTTTCCAGGTAGTCGTCCGCGGATGCGCAGCCGACGATGCCGACTTGAGCGCGTCCGTCCATCGTGAGCCGATAGACGTAAAAAGCGGCGTCCGGGTCACGAATGAGTTCGCCTCCCGCGATCAAACCAACAAAGTTTTCCTGGGCTTTGGCATAGACCGCCGGATCGTAGATGTCAATGGAGGGAGCGAGGTCGATCTCCGCTTTGTCCACATGCAGAAAAGAGAGGGGGTTGTTCGCCGTGATCACACGCGCTTCTTCGGTGCTCATCACGTCATAAGGGAGCTCAGCGATTCGCTCGGCGGTCTCGTTGTCCTTTGGCCGAACAGCGCGGAGTGGTTTTACCGTTACCATGAAATATCCTCCTTGCAAGACAGAGGGTCCATCCCCATGTCTTCTTTCTTGTTTACCTGCGTTATCATATCACAGGTTTCGGAATTGTTCAGGGTTTCCGCGGAGATTGCCCGAGGCAAATCACAGAAATATTAGGTTATTACTTTGTTTGCCAAAATGATATAATCCGGTTTTAAACACTTGGAGATAATCATACAGGCGGAAACCCGCATGAATAGGGAGTTTCCGCCTGTTTTGGTCAGTAAAAAATGTTGTATGTAAAACTTATCTCAAAATATTTTTTATCGTTTTGTTCAGAGTCTTGGGAAGATAGTTTTTCTTGTCCAATCCCAAGCCAAATACGCCGTTCAGTGCAGTACACACCTGGCTTCCCTTGTATACCGAAGTGAAATACAAATCCTGCACGTTCATAACATTCATGTTCCGCAAGGTGCTGATGATGTTCTCTGTCGTAAAGTGCGTGCCATACTTGTCTAATTTGTTTTCCAGCAGCCGGTAGATGAGCAATGCAGTGTAGCAGACCATAAAATGTGCGATGATGCGATTTCTGTTTCTGTGGTGCACAGGTCTTGCCTGAAAGTTGGTTTTCAGAACTCTAAAGCAATCCTCGATCTTGTATCGTTTCGAATTGATCTCCAGTATGGCTTTCGCGTCGTCCGCCAGATTCGTTGCGACCGCATAGTATCCGTCGTATTTTTCTTCCCCGTCAATGACCGCCTGATCGATCATGTAGTGGTCGGCGGCTTTCTCTCCGTTCTTGCCGACCGAATTTCTTTTGATAAATCTCGTAACGTCATGCGGACCCTTTTTTACGTCTTCCACGTTTTTGTTCTTCAAGATGCCTTTAGCTCTTTCGATCTGTCCGTTCCGGATGTGGCGCTGGTATTCCATCGCCTTGCGCGAAAACGTGACGATGATCCGCTGCTTTAAGACCGCCTTGGATTTCACTTTCCTGGTGTTTCCATTCTTGAAAACCTTCTCTTCATACAGTCCTGTTTCCACGGGGTTTTCCACATACAGCACCTTGTATGCAGTGTCTTTGTATAGGAGTAGGTTATCCTCATCGAACCGGTCGAATTCTTTCATGCCACGTATTGTGACGGGGGCATCCGACGAAAGCAGCTTGTACTCGTAATCGTTGAAAACTGCTTGCTTCAATGTTTCAGATAGCTTTTTGACAGACTGTGTAATTATGAAGGCGCGGCCGCCCATAGAATTGTACTTCCTGATATTGTAGGAGCCGAGTCCCGCGTCCGCACAGTAGATGAACGGCTTTCCGCCGAACATCTTTACGATTTTCTGTTCCGTCGGAATGGCACAGGTCTGTTCATTGTCGGAGCCGGGGGTGATGCACATGGATATGGGAATGCCGTTTCCATCCATGAACAAACCCATCTGGACGAGTGGATTTGGCATATGCTGCTTGGAATGAGCATACTTACGGAATCCCCTGATGATTTCGCCGGTGACGTCATCAATATAATCATCGTCCTCACCCTCTGTCTCGAAGTAGTAGTTCGTGCAATCGAAGTAGCAGACGGATGTGTTCCTTTTTACGACGCCTGAGCTGTGCAAAAAAAGATGTTCGATATAGCCATCGTAGTTCTCAGCCAAAATGTCCATGAACCGCAGAACATTTTGATAGCCAAAAGATGGATTCTCTCCGAAGGACGGCAGCTCGTAGTAGGTGTCAAGCCTGTCGAACGTACCCAGTTTTGATTTGGGATCGAGTATCCTGGCATAGGTGAGGAAACGATTGATGTCGTTCATTGGAAAAGTGGCTTTGTAGTTCTGACGGATCGATTCGAAAAAATCTGCAATGCGAAGGTCATGATATATGTGTTGCAGTGGAAAATATCCGATATTCAAAAGACTTGATTTGGACGCGATGTTATTCGTGGGAGACAATTTCTCCTCAAAGTCGACGTCGATGCTCATACTGGCTTTGCCGCGCTTGTATTCCTCGTTGTACTTTTGGACTTGTCGCTTGGCATATGCAAGCGGGTCAGGATCGATGGATAGCAGCTCGGAATGTTTTCCGATCCGCGCCACATTCTTGGTGGAAGTTTTTTTCCCGTTGCGGAATCCCATCTGGATGTAGTAGATCGGGTCTTTGGATTTCCTGTCGTAGTATAGTTTCAAATCAATCACCTCCTCGCAACTCAAGTATACCACGATATACAACAATATACAACACAAATATATTAAAATTTGCCAACAAAAAAACCAAGGATGCTCGTATTTTGAACATTCCTTGGCTACTATGCTCTCAATTATTTTTCATAAAGTGTCGAAAACCCGAGCTAATTCCCCGTAAGCGAACGAGAAGTATTATAGCGGAAATTTTTGAAACTGTCCACACAAAATCCATACATTTCTCTACTATAATAGTATCATTAGCGGGTAGCCGCAATTGCGCATATTACATCAGGAAAGAAAAAATGAAAGCCAAAACAATGAACAGACGATCATACGGGATATGAACGACAGAACCGAGCAAACAACCTCAACCGGCAGGGTCGCCGGAACGAAGTCGGCGAAACTGCGCATCGCCGGCATGACGTGCATCAGCTGCCAGCGGAAGATCGAAAAGAAACTGCGGGGCACCGCCGGCGTGAAAAGCGCGACTGTCAGTTACCGCGCCGCCACCGCTAACGTCGCCTATGACCCGAACCTTGTCACGCTGAAAGACATCTCCGCCGTCATCGAAAAGCTGGACTACAAGGTGCTGAACGGCAAGAACGACTCCGCGGACACCCGGCGCGCGGTCGGCATCATGATACTTCTGTTTGCGGTATTTATGATTCTGCAGCAGTTTGGCCTCACCAGCGTTTTCAATATCTTTCCCACGGCCGAAACCGGCATGGGCTACGGCATGATTTTTGTCATCGGCCTGCTGACCTCGGTTCACTGCATCGCGATGTGCGGCGGCATCAACCTGTCACAGTGCATCCCCGCAGCGGCTCGCGGCAGCGACTTACCGGGTTCCGACACACAGCCCTCCAATTTTCCCGGCAAAAACACTTTCGTCACCTCTCGCACTGCGGCCACGATCCCGAACGCAAATAGTGTATCAAACACATCCGCCGACGAAAGTGCCGGCACAAGCGCAACAAGAATCCGTACTTCGGGAGACGGCGTCAACACGGCGTTGATTCCCAGCTTTCAATATAATCTCGGCCGTGTGGCCGCTTACACCGCCATCGGCTGTATCGTCGGTGCCGTCGGGTCGGCTCTGTCGTTCGGCAGCGGCGTACAGGGCGCGCTCAAACTTTTCGCCGGCGTCTTCATGCTGATTATGGGCGGTGGTATGCTCGGCCTCATCCCGGGGCTTCGAAAACTCACACCTGCGATGCCTTCTGTCTTTGCCGACAAAATCGACGAGCAGAAATCCAAAAATAACAGCCCCCTGATCGTCGGTATCCTCAACGGTCTGATGCCCTGCGGCCCTCTTCAGGCCATGCAGCTTTACGCGCTCTCCACCGGCAGCCCCGGAGAAGGCGCCCTGTCGATGCTGCTGTTTTCCCTCGGCACCCTGCCGCTGATGTTTGGCATCGGCGCGCTCAGTTCCATCCTAAGCAAAAAATTTACGCGCCGTGTGATGACTGTGGGTGCGGCTCTGGTCGTCGTGCTCGGCATTTCCATGTTCACGCAAGGCTGGAGCCTGGCCGGACTTCCGCAGAGCACGGTCTTCGCGGGCGCAGAGGGCACAGGGTCCGGCGCGGCAGACGGCGAAGGCGCGACAATCGAAAACGGCGTTCAGGTGGTGCGCAGCTCACTCGAATCCGGCCGCTACCCCGCGATCACCGTCACAGCCGGCACGCCCGTTAAGTGGATTATCGACGCCCCTCAAGGCAGCCTCAACGGCTGCAACAACGCCATGCAAATCCCCGCCTATGGCATCCAGTTTCAATTCCGCACCGGTGAAAACGTGATCGAATTCACCCCCGGCGAGCCCGGCGTCATCCCCTATAGCTGCTGGATGGGCATGATCCGCAGCACCATCACCGTCGTCGAACCCGACGGAAGCGTCAGTACATAGACGGCAGCCTCACCCTATCAGGAAATAAACAGGAGAAGCGAATGAATTTATTAGTAAGCCACTGGCACTGCATCATTCCGGCGATCGCCATCGTAGTCGCAGTATTTTTCCTGCGCGGCAAGCCGGAAACAAAAAAGGAAGTTATGATTAACGGCACAGCAGACAAGGAGATTGAGAAATGACCCGCAAAAACGATATTAACTACAATAATAAGAGGCACGCCAACTACAAATTCACAGCCACCGCTTTGGTTTTGGTTTTGCTGTTAACGTTGGCGCTGTTTGCAGCCTGCTCGCCCGTGGAAAAAAGCGGCGCGGAGGGAGGTTCAAACGGCGGTCAGGCTTCCGCCGGCGGCAGTTCCGCGGATGGCGCACCAGCGAACGAAGCAGCACCCGAAGCGGCTTCCCCGAGCGAATCTCCCTTGGCTGACGCAGCGGCTCCGGAAGCGGAAGCACCCGCTCTCATCAGTGCGGCCGGCGATGGGGAGGATATTGTCATCCCGATCGGTGACATCAGCACCACCGCCACTTTTTATCCGGCAAGCGTGAACGGGATCGACCTTGAGGTCCTCGCCGTCAAAGCGCCGGACGGCACGATCCGCACAGCCTTCAACACCTGTCAGGTTTGTTACGATTCCGGAAGAGGCTTTTACAAGCAGGACGGCGATGTGCTGGTCTGCCAGAACTGCGGCAACCGCTTCCCGATGAGTCACGTAGAAGTGGAATCCGGTGGCTGCAACCCTTGGCCCATCTTCGACGAGTACAAGACCGTGACGGACACCGAAATCACGATTCCCGCAGACTTCCTTGCCGAAGCCACGGTCATCTTCGCTAACTGGAAAGGAAACTACTAAGCGTGTCAGGAGAACCGTCCCGGTGACACGGATTCTCGCCTTCGAGGGAATGACATGGGTGCTTCGCGGGAATGACAGTAACGATAAACGCTTATGCTAAGACAGTAGCGATGGACGCTTATGATTAGGCAGTCGTGATGGACGCTTATGATTAGGCAGTCGTGATAAGTGCTTATAATTAAGTATAGTAGAAAGTACGGAACGGAGTTGGATTATTGGAAAGTCAAATATTTGATATTCGGGGGATGACCTGCGCGGCTTGCGCGGGGCGTATTGAGAAGGTCGTTCGGAAATTGCCGGGGATGGCACAGGCGAGCGTCAATTTGGCGACGGAAAAATTGTTTGTTGATTTTGACGCGGGCAGCCTGAGCGTTCCGGAGATTCAGGCGGCCGTTTCTAAGATCGGTTATGAAGCGACCCCGAAAACGGAAAACAGCAGGGTCACGATTCCGATCGGCGGCATGACTTGCGCGGCTTGCGCGGGACGAATCGAAAAGGTGGTCGGAAAGTTAGACGGGGTGGCCGAGGTGTCGGTCAATCTGGCGACGGAAAAAGCGACCGTCAGCTATGATCCGGCCAAGGTACGTTTATCCGAGATCAAGGCTGCGATCGAGAAAATCGGATACAAGGCTTTGGAAGTTTCCAAAACCGACGCCGCGGACGAGGACAGAGCCCGCAAACAAAAAGAGATTCGCGTAATGTGGACGAAGTTTATTGTGTCCGCGGTGTTCGCCATTCCTCTTTTGTATATTGCGATGGCGCCCATGATCACCTGGGCAAATCCGCCGCTCCCTTTCGGGCTTGACCCGATGCGGTATCCGCTGATATACGCGCTTGTCGAAATCATTTTGGTGATTCCCGTCATCGGCGTGGGACACAAATTTTATACCGTCGGATTCAAGGCGCTGATTCAGCGAAGTCCGAATATGGATTCTCTGATCGCTGTCGGAACCACCGCCGCTGTGGTGTACAGCCTCTATAACACGGGACAAATCGCAGCGGGAAATTTTGGCGCTGTGGACTCACTCTATTTTGAAACCGCAGGGGTCATCATCACTTTGATCTTGCTCGGCAAGTCGCTGGAAGCGGTGTCGAAGGGGCGAACCGGCGAGGCCATCAAGAAACTGATGGGCCTTGCGCCGAAAACCGCGATCATACTTCAGGACGGCGCGGAAAAAGAGATCCCGATTGAAGAAGTCGAAATCGGAGATATTGTCGTGGTGAAACCGGGCGCGAAAATTCCGGTGGACGGGACGGTGGTTTCCGGAGGGACGGCCATTGACGAATCGATGCTGACCGGCGAAAGTATGCCCGTGGACAAGAAGGCCGGCGATGCGGTCTATGCGGCGTCGATCAATACCACGGGGACGATTCAGTTCCGCGCCGAGAAAATCGGAGCAGATACGGCTTTGGCGCAGATCATCAAATTGGTCGAGGACGCACAGGGGAGCAAGGCCCCGATCGCGGCGCTGGCGGACATCGTGGCCGGGTATTTTGTACCGATTGTTTGCCTCATTGCTGTGGTCTGCGGATTGCTATGGTATTTCGCGGGCGGACGCGATCTTGAATTTGCGCTGACCATCTTTATCTCGATTCTCGTCATTGCCTGTCCCTGCGCTTTGGGATTGGCAACGCCGACCGCCATTATGGTCGGGACGGGGAAAGGCGCGGAGAACGGAATTTTGTTCAAGGGCGGCGAGGCGCTCGAAACCGCACACAAAATCAATACGATCGTGTTTGACAAGACCGGAACGATCACCGAGGGCAAGCCGACCGTGACGGATATATTGACCGTAGATGGGGTGAATACTGACGCTCATACCGCGCTTTTGAGGCTGGCGGCTTCGGCGGAGAAAGGTTCTGAGCATCCTTTGGGGCAGGCCATTGTACGCGGCGCGGAAGAACAGGGAATCTCACTTTTGGCGGTGGAAGGTTTCGATTCTATCACGGGCCGGGGAATCGAAGCAAAGATCGGGGGGGCGGCTGTCTTGGCGGGAAACCGCAAGATGATGGAGGAACGGGGAATCGCGCTTGCCTTATTATGGGAAGAAAGCGACCGGCTGGCAAATGAGGGCAAGACGCCGATGTATATCGCGGCGGACGGGGAACTGGCGGGGATCATTGCCGTCGCCGATGTGGTGAAACCATCGAGCAAATCCGCGATCGAAAGTCTACATAGAATGGGAATCGAGGTGGCGATGATTACAGGCGACAACACCAAGACCGCCGCCGCCATTGCGCGGCAGGTCGGCATTGATCGCGTGCTCGCCGAAGTGCTGCCCCGGGACAAATCGAACGAAGTCAAGAAACTGCAAAGCGAGGGACGCAAGGTGGCGATGGTGGGCGACGGCATCAACGACGCGCCCGCGCTCGCGCAGGCGGACATCGGGATCGCCATCGGCTCGGGGACGGACGTCGCGATGGAGTCGGCGGACATTGTACTGATGCGCGGCGATTTGCGGGATGTAGGGGCGGCCATTGAGCTGAGCCGGGCGACCATCCGCAACATCAAGCAGAATTTGGTCTGGGCTTTCGGGTATAACGTGGTCGGGATTCCGATCGCGGCGGGACTGCTGTATTTGTTCGGCGGGCCGCTGCTGAACCCGATTTTCGCCGCCGCCGCGATGTGCTTCAGTTCGGTGTCGGTGCTGACAAATGCCTTGCGTTTGAAAAAGTTCAAGCCGTCGGGACAGTAAGAGAAATGGATTCCGGGTCGGCGCCCGGAATGACAGCATGGTATGCGGAATGACAGCATGGTATGCGGAATGACAACATGGTGAGCGGGAATAACAGTGCATGATTCAAGGGAATTGTGATAGAGGTCAGGAAAGGATTGAACGTCGTGAGAAAAGATACAACAAAAGACGTTAAGGTGAAAAATCGGTTTAGGCAGTCACTTTTTGCCGGAATTGGTTTGCTGATTGCGTTTTCGCTGAGCGCCTGCTCGGGACTTTCGGGTCTGGACGTCGTGGGCAAGGATTCTGTACGTGCGTTCGGCGAAGTGCTGGTGGCTTTGCCCGCTGACGAGTATGAACCCGGGCGCTGGAAGCTGACGGCGCCGGACGGCGGCGCGTGGTTTCTTTTCGACAATACGGGCGAGGGCATGGTCGTGGACCCGGCACCCTTTGTCGCCGCAGGGCTTGATTTATCAAAACTGGGAACCGAAATCACGGGAGAGCACAATATCCGCCCGGGCGAAGTCAGCATCTATTTCCTATCGGCGGGACTTGATATGCTGAATCAAAATGCCGAAGCCACTCCGCTGAAACAGTTTGAAGCCAACGCAAAAGGTCTGCGCGATTCGATCGGCTACCACACCGCACTCGACCATTACAATGTCGCGCTGGACGGCGGGAATATGTTCGAGTGGGCAAAAGATTTCTCCGTAAACAGCGCGACGAAGGAGAATCAGGACAAGGACATCGTTTTTGTGCTGAATCCCGAACCGCTGATCGCGGCGGGCGTCGATCCGGAAAAGGTGGACGGATGGGCTTATGCGCAGGTTTCCGTGGATATTGACGGTAAGCCGACAGATGTTTACAAGTTTTTGAAACCGTTTGATTTGGCGTAGAATCCATGGTGATGATGGATTGCGGGTCGGCGCCCGCAATGACATGAAGGATTACAGAAATGACAGAGTGTATTTCGCGGGAATGACAGAGTGTATTTCGCGGGAATGACAGAGTGTATTATAAAAATGTATTATAGAAAAGGAGAAAAACATGGAAACAAGTATTATCAAAGTAGAGGGTATGTCCTGCGAGCATTGTGTGAAAGCGGTCACGAACGCATTGAACGCATTGGACGGCGTGGAGAGCGTGTCGGTAGATCTGACGGCTGGCACAGCGACCGTCGTCTACAATCCGGACAAAAGCCCGCTCGGCAAAATCAAAGCGGAGATCGAAGATCAGGGATATGATGTCGTCGATTGACAAAGCGGAATGACTGCAAAAATCAAAAACATCTTAGCCGTTGACGATGAACCCAAGATCCTTGAGGTCTTATCGTCATATTTGGAGAGCCGCGGCTTCGCAGTATTCACGGCGGAAACCGGCGCACGAGCGCTTGGAATTTTTGAGCGCGAGGCCATCTCGCTCGTCCTTTTGGATCTCATGCTGCCCGATATTTCCGGCGAAGAGATCTGTCGGCGATTACGCGCAAAATCCCGTGTACCCATCATCATGCTGACTGCGAAAGCGGAAGAAGCGAATTTGCTGGAGGGCCTGCATCTCGGCGCGGACGATTATATTACGAAACCATTCAGCCTCAAGGAAGTCGCGGCGCGTATAGAAGCGCTCTTGCGGCGGGCGACCGATGACCTGGTGCCGCTGGCTTCAAAATTCACCTTAGGGGACGGCGATCTGATTGTCGACTTTGAGAAAAACACGGTGCTGAAAAAACAAGTACCGGTCAGTTTGACCCCCAGCGAGATGAAGATCCTCGCCGCGCTCATCAAATACCCGGGTAAAGTTTTCTCAAGGGCGGAACTGATCGAAATCACATTCGGCGACGAGTTTGACGGCTACGACCGCGCGATCGACAATCACATCAAAAACCTGCGGCAGAAAATCGAGGACGATTCGAAAGCCTCGGTCTATGTCGTCACGATACACGGACTCGGTTATACCTTTGGGGGAGAATCCTCGTGAAACAGTTCAAACAGAAAGCTTCTCCTGAAACCGGCCTCACTTTTCTGTCGCGTGGCGAATTTGATCGCAAGAAGGAGCAAAGCTATGCGTAGTTTGAGAACACAAATCGCTGTGGCTACTTGCATCGTGGTATTTGCCACGATCGTGGCGGCATGCATTTTGTCAAATTATCTGACAAGCGGTATGTTTGCGGCCTGTATGGCGGCGCACTACCCTTCGGTCGCCCTGTTCTCCGCGATTTTCTCGATCTGCATGGGACTCATCCTCGCACGGCGCATCTCGCTCCCCATTGTGAAGACCGTTGCCGTCACGGAACAAATCGCGGCGGGCAATTACGACATCCGATTTGAGAGTCCGACGAAAACCACGGAACTTCATAATCTCGTGGAAGCCGTCAATCATCTCGCTGATACCCTCTCGCAGCAGGAAGCCCTGCGCAAGCAGCTTACCGCCGATGTCGCCCATGAATTGCGTACCCCGCTGACCACGCTTGGCACCCACCTGGAAGCAATGACGGAAGGCGTCTGGGATCCCACACCGGAGCGACTGAACAGCTGTCATGAAGAGATCCTGCGCCTCGGCAAAATGGTGTCCGACCTCGAACGCTTAGAGCGCACGGAAGCAGACAACCTACAGCTTGACAAAACAGATACCGATTTGCTCGCGCTTGCCCGCACTGTTTCAGAAAATTTTGACGGAGAACTGTCCAGGAAAAATCTAGGGCTTGACATCCGGGGTGACGCATCCGTTGTCCCCCTAGACAAAGACCGCATCACCGGCGTGATCGGCAATCTGCTTTCCAATGCTGTAAAATACACACCGGAAGGCGGCCACATCTGCATTACCGCCAAAGACACGCAAAGCGAGGCCTTCCTGACAATCGAAGACACCGGCATCGGCATTGCGGAAGAAGACCTCCCCTATATCTTTGAGCGATTTTACCGCGCCGACAAATCGCGCACCCGCGGCATGGGCGGCACGGGCGGCGCAGGGATCGGGCTGGCGATCGTCAAATCCATAGTCGCGGCACACGGCGGCGAAGTTACCGTAAAAAGCGAACCAAACAAAGGAAGCCGGTTTACAATCCGGCTCCCCAAATGATCGTCGCCACCGGGATAACAATATGCCAAAGAACCTCCGAACTCGTCACGATTCTATTTCGTCAGTATTCAGGGTCTCGCTTGCCAAGACCTCATCCTCGAGTGCTTCGATTGCTTCCGGGCCTCCCAGCAAAGCTTCGGAGGCTTCTATGTGCGAGAGCACCGGCTTGGTTGACGGGTGCTTTGGAAGGAAGACCGTACAACAATCTTCGTACGGCAAGATCGAAGTCTCGTAAGTACCAATCTCTTGCGCGAGTGCCATGATGTCTACCTTGTCCATCGCGATGAGGGGCCTAAGGATCGGCAGCGTGGACGCACGGTCCGTGACAGCGATGCCCTCCGCTGTCTGGCTCGCGACCTGGCCGAGGTTTTCTCCCGTGATCAGGAAATCACAGCTTTCTCGTAAGGCGATTTTTTCAGCGATGCGCACCATGAAGCGGCGCACTAAGATCGTCATCTCGTTTTCCGGACATTTTGCTGCCAGCGCTTCCTGCGCCGGCAAGAGGTTCACGATATGAACCTTGACCTTTCCGCAGTAAGCGGCAAGGATATCCGCGAGGTCTAAGACCTTTTCCTCTGCGCGTTTGCTGGTATACGGATAGGAATGGAAATGGACGGCTTCGATCTGCATACCGCGTTTCGCCATCAGCCAGGCGGCGACCGGGCTGTCGATCCCGCCAGAAAGCAGGATCAGTCCTTTGCCGTTCGTGCCGAGCGGCAGACCGCCAAAGCCTTTCAGACTATCATCGAAAATCAATACGTCCTTGCGCCGCAAATGCACATACAGCGACACTTCGGGGTCATGTACATCGACCCTGACGCGATCTGGAAAAGCTTCCAGAATCGCTTCTCCGATGTCAGCGGCGAGTTCGGGACTGGTAATGGGATAGGTCTTGTCGGCGCGCTTGCCGAAGACTTTGAACGTGACAGGACGCGACTCATTCAGCCGCTGTTCCATCCAATCCGCCGCCGCCGCACGGATCTTCGTGAGTTCGCGCGCCCGGATGCGCCAGGCCTTGCTCACGGTCGATACGCCAAAGACCCTGAGGATCTGTCTGATCAGCTTCTCCTCCGACTCCGTATCTTCCAGTGCGGGCCCTTCGGCGATCAGAAGGCCGCCGTCGGCGTAGGCATGACAAGACAAGGGCAACGCAGCGGATCCGTCCTCGCTGTGTTGCCCTTGTCTTGTCACCTTCGCCATCGCCGCGCGGATACGCCGAAGCAGCGTCTTTTCAAAATACGGCTTGTTCATGCCCTTCAGCGCGATCTCGCCGTACCTGATGATCAGGATGTTTTGTGTTTTGATTTGGGTCAATGCCGGGACGCCCCAACGCTTCGAAAATGATCTACGGCGATCTTGAGCCGATCGACTACGAAGTCCATCTCCGCAGGTGTATTCATCAGGGATATCCCAAAACGGATCGCGCCCTCCGCTTCTTCTTCCGTGAGGCCGATTGCCGCATACGTACCGCGAACTTTTCCGGTTTCCTTTGCAAGCGAAGTACAGGCCGAAGCGGTCGATACAAAGATTCCGCTTTTTTCAAGTTCATGGAGCACGACCTCGCCGCGCGTCCCAAGGAAGCTCACATTTAGGATATATGGACTCGAGCAACCGGGCTTTCCCGTCACGGACGCATCCTGCGGACCGATGAATCTCACGTCCGGGATCTCGGCCGCGATACCGTCGGCGAGACGTCGGCGACAGACATTCGCCTGTTTGGCCTGCGCAATAATATCCTTCGTTGACAGGCGCGCCGCCGTACCGAAGCCCGCGATACCGGGCACATTTTCCGTGCCCGAACGCAAGCCGCCTTCCTGTCCCCCTCCGTAAAGAAGCGGATGGAGTTTTCCCGGATTTCGCGCATACAAAGCGCCAATCCCTTTTGGACCGTGGATCTTGTGTGCCGACAAAGAGAGCAGATCGACGCGCCGGAACTCGCCGTTTTCGACGTCAATCGAAAGTTTCCCAAAGGATTGCACCACGTCAGAGTGGAAGAGGATTTGCGTGCCCCTCTCTTCGTTGATCGCGCTGACAAGGCGCGTCAGTTCATCGATCGGCTGAATGATGCCGATCTCATTGTTTACATGCATCACCGAGACCAAACCTGCCTCAGTGGTAAGCAATTCGCGAAAAGCCTTGAGATCAACCAGACCAGGAGTATCCGAATCTTTGGATTTCACGGGGATCGTCAGTACACGCACGCCTTTTCCCGCGATCTCCGCAGCTGCCTTTAATACCGAGGGGTGCTCTACAGCCGAGACAAGCAAATGCTTATTCTGGGAAAAAGCGCCCCGAAAACAGGAAAACAGGGCCATGTTATTCGCCTCTGTTCCGCTGCTTACAAATACGATATTTGCCGGTTTGGCGCCGACCGCGAATGCGACATGGTGCCTGGCCTGTTTTACGATACGCTCCGCCTCCTGCCCCGCTGTATGCAGGGCGGACGGGTTCGCGTAGGTCTCCGTCATGGCAAGCCAAACAGCTTTCGCGGCCTCAGCCGAGACCCGCGTTGTCGCGCAATTGTCTAAATAAATTCTCACTCCGTTCCCCAGCTGTGACTACTTCGCGTAGTCGACCGCCCTGGTTTCACGCAGCACGTTGACCTTGATCTGTCCCGGATATTCCATCTCGCTCTCGATCTTCTTGCTGATCTCGCGCGCGAGGAAGACGATGTCCTTGTCGCTGACCTCTTCGGGCTTGGCGATAATGCGGATCTCGCGGCCAGCCTGAATCGCGAAGGAATGGTCGACGCCCTTCGTGGTATTTGCGATCTCTTCCAGCTGCTGCAGCCGTTTGATATAGGTCTCGAGCGTTTCCATACGTGCGCCCGGCCTTGCGGCGGACAGTGCGTCAGCGGCGGTCACGAGGACGGCTTCGAGGGTTTTCGCCTCGTAGTCGCCATGATGCGCAGCCATGGAATCGATGACGATCTGTGTTTCTTTGTATTTGGTCAGAAGCTCGATACCGAGGTCAACGTGCGTACCCTCGCGTTCATGATCGACAGCTTTACCGATGTCGTGCAACAGACCCGCGCGTTTGGCGAGTTTCGGATCGAGTCCGAGTTCGCTGGCCATCAGTCCCGCCAGCAAAGAAACTTCAACCGAATGTTTCAGCACATTTTGGCCGTAACTCGTCCGATACTTGAGGCGACCGAGGAGTTTGATCAACTCCGGATGTATGTTGTGCACGCCCGTATCAAAGCTGGCCTGTTCGCCTGCTTCTTTGATGATATTCGCCACTTCTTTTTCAGCCTTGTTGACCATCTCTTCGATGCGGGAAGGATGGATACGACCGTCCACGATAAGCTTTTCAAGACTCAGCCTAGCGACTTCGCGCTTGACCGGATCAAAACCGGAAAGCACAACAGCCTCCGGCGTATCGTCGATGATCAGGTCTATGCCTGTCATGGATTCGATGGCGCGGATATTACGACCCTCGCGGCCGATGATGCGGCCCTTCATGTCATCACTCGGGAGCGGCACCACAGTTACCGTGATCTCAGCCACATGATCCGCCGCACAACGCTGGATCGCACCTGTAATGATTTCCTTGGCCTTGCGCTCGCCATTTTCGCGGGCTTCCGCCTCGATCTCTTTTACAAGGACAGCGGCCTCGCCACGCACATCACGCTCGATATTGCCGAGCAGGATCTGCTTGGCTTCTTCTTTCGTATATCCCGAGATCTTTTCGAGCTCTTCGTTTTGACGGTTGAGGGCCTGATCCAAGTCATCCGCTTTTGCCTGAAGTCCCCGCTCTTTTTTCAGGAGTTCTTCTTCCTTTGCTTCGATGCCTTCGATCTTGCGGTCTACGGTCTCTTCCTTTTGGATGAGTCTGCGCTCCGATTTGGAAATCTCCAGTCTGCGCTGTTTGATCTCCTCGTCGGTCTCTTTCTTGATACGATGCGCTTCTTCCTTCGCTTCTAAAATCTTCTCTTTCTTGGCGGCTTCCGCATTCTTTTCTGCGTCCAAAACAAGGTTTTTTGCCTTTAATTCAGCATTGCCAATGGTCTTTTCTCCTATGGATTTTCGTAGAATGTAGCCAACGAAAACTCCGATCACCGCGGCTATGACGGGGATCAATACAGACAACAATAATTCTATTTGAAACACCTCCCTGTGATCAACAAATCGATCTATATCCAAACGCGGTACATGCCGAATCTCACGCCGCAGGGTATCTGCTAAGCTGATAACTCCAAAACCATTATAATGGTAGGCTTACTGAATTGTCAAACAAATCGCTTGATAATAAGCACTGGATTCTCGAACTTGTTACAGTGAATTAAATTACAGCGCGATGATACGGTCGGCGATTTTGCCGAAATTGCGTTCTATATAATTGCCTTTTTGGAGCACGATGGGGTAGCCGGCATTGGCGGACAGGTGGATCGCGTCATCATACTGCACGACGCCGAGCAACGGGATCTTCATGATACCGGTGATCTGCTCTACTGTGGGCAGCACGCCTACGCTCATAAAATTTTTGTTGACTTTGTTGACGACATAAACCCGCCGACCGATGCCGCGCGCGCGCAGTGTCTGATCGATCATATCCGCATCGCGCAAAGAAACATACTCGGGCGTTGTGATGATGACGGCGAGGTCCGCACTTGCCGAAGCCATACGCAGTTCATTGTTGACGCCGGCAGGACCATCCACAATCACAAAATCAAATCTACTGCGCAGTTCCGCATAAAGGCCGCAGATCTGATCTTCATCATATTGGAATTTCTCTTTGCGCTGCGTTGTGGCGAGGATCCACGCCGCCTGCAGTCGCTTGTCTCGAACGAGTGCCTTTTCGAGCGGCACGACGCCGTTCAGGACATCGGTCACATCAAAGACTACATTGTTCTCAAGTCCCATATAGATGTCGAGGTTGCGCAGACCGATATTCATGTCAACGAGTGCGACCCGCAGACCGCGTTCGCCTAAAGTCGCGCCGAGGTTTGCCGCGAAGATCGACTTCCCGACGCCTCCCTTGCCCGATGATATGAAAATCAGTTTGCCCATCGAACCCCTTTTCATCCCATTCCCGCATACACGTTTATACGTTGATGATACCACGCGCTTTCAGGCTTGAGAACCCTCCGCCGCCCCCAACCACAATGTGATCGACCAGTTTGATGCCGATGAGCGCGCCAGCCTTACCGATTCGCTCTGTCGCTTTGCAATCGTCCTCGCTCGGCGACGGATCACCGCTCGGATGATTGTGTACAAGAATGATGCCTGACGCACCGCGCCGAACCGCCGGACGGAATACATCCTGAGGAGCGGCCGGCGAGGAAGTAATGCCGCCTTTGGCGATCAATTCCTTTCCGATCATCTCGTGTTTTGAATTCAGGAGCACCGTATACAAATACTCCTGCTTCTCTCCGGCAAATTCTGCCGAAAACATCCCTGCTACATCCTCCGGGCAGAGGATCCGACTCCGGCTCATCACCGCGGCGGAGGCGATCCGTGCCCCGAACTCAGCCGCCGCAAGGATGCGTGCCGCCGTCGCTTCGCCAATCCCACCGATCTGCATCAATTCTTCGGGGAAAGCCTCTTTCAGAGAGGCCACACCGCCGCCGATATGAGACAACACCCGCGCCGCGAGCATCAACGCACTCGCTTCGCTTGTACCCGAGCCAATGACCAGCGCGAGTAATTCCGTATTGGACAGATTTTTGCTGCCCTGCCCCAGCAGCTTTTCCCTCGGCCTTTCGGCTTCAGGCAGATCCTTGATTCCTAACATGACCGCTCCTTTCCGGCGCGGCCGTTTCGTAAGCAATTTACATATTATTCCATTTATCGATCCGCGTCAAGCGCTCTCACCGTCAAACATTCTCGTCCGCAATCTGCTCCATCTCATACAGCACCAGATTGAGCACCTCCGCGATCCCGAGACGATCTGTCTGCAATAGGATGGCATCGTCGGCTTGTCTCAGCGGGTTCAGTTCACGCTCGGAGTCATCCTTGTCACGCCTCATGAGCTCCAAAAAAACATCCTCGTAACGCTCCTTCATCCCCTTCTCCAGTAGTTCCTTGTATCGGCGCTCCGCGCGCGTCTCGGCTGCCGCTGTGATGAAGAATTTGAACCTGGCGTCAGGAAACACATTGGTTCCAATATCGCGGCCGTCCATGACAACGCTTTTTCGGGCGCCCATTTCCCGCTGCAGCGCAACTAGTTTTTCGCGAACGACTGGCAGCGCCGAGTATCTGGACGCCACCATCGAAACCTCCGGCGTACGAATCAATCCGGATACATCTTCCCCATCCAGCAGCACGCGCCCGCCATCAAGATCGATCTCCGTCTCAGCAAGCACTTCCCAAAGCAAATCATCCGAGGCACTCGGTTCGTCTGAACCGTCCCTCTTGTCCATTTTCGCTACACCGCTTCTAAGAAATTTCAGCCCGACCGCGCGATACATCGCACCGGTGTCGATATAGTCGATCCCCAGCGCTTCCGCTAACAATTTCGCTACTGTACTTTTGCCTGCGCCCGAAGGCCCGTCTACCGCGACCACAAAATGCGGCAAGAACCGGAGCCTTTGAATTCGTTCGCCTTGTTCGCTCAACGCTATTTCTCTGGCTTCCGCTTCTTTTTGTCGTCGCCGAGGAGTTTTTCGATTTCGTGCCGAAAACTTTCGGCGTCCGTAAACTGCCTATATACCGAAGCAAACCGTACATAGGCCACGTCGTCGAGCTTGCGCAAATGCTCCATGACATATTCGCCAATGATCGTACTGTCCATTTCCTTTAGCATCAAATTGGACAAACCTTTTTCGATGTCGGATACGATCTTTTCGATCTCATCCATCGGCACCGGCCTTTTTTCGCAGGCCTTGATGATGCCGTTCATTACTTTCATCCGATCAAAGGACTGGCGGCTGCCGTCTTTTTTAACAACGATGAGAGGAATCTCTTCGATCTTTTCATACGTCGTGAAACGACGACCGCATTTCTCGCACTCGCGCCGACGCCGGATCGCCTGTCCCTCATCGGTCGGTCTGGAATCAACGACCTTTGAGTCAGGATATCCACAATATGGGCATTTCACGATTGACTACTTTCCGACCGCTTTTTTTGCGGTCTCACAGAGCCCGGCAAAACCTGCCGCATCGGAAACTGCCAGTTCTGAAAGCATCTTGCGGTTGATGACGATACCGGACTTGCGAAGTCCATCCATCAGACGGGAATAGCTGATGCCGTTGATGCGCGCACCGGCGTTGATCCGGGCGATCCAAAGACGGCGATACTCGCGTTTTTTGTTCTTGCGTCCGACAAATGCGGAAGCAAGCGAACGCAGGACTGCCGGATTGGCCGCGCGGAAGACTTTGCTCTTCTGTCCGTAATAGCCTCTGGCTGCTTTCAGGATCTTCTTATGTCTTTTGTGGGCGTTCACGCCCTTTTTCACTCTTGCCATTGTATTTTCCTCCAGTCTGTCTTTCTCGGGTCAGGCCCGAGAATCCCGTGTTCCCTACTTCGCCATCGCGCGTTTGATGCGCTTGAGATCCGCCTTGGACAGCAATGTCGCCTGCCGGAGTCCGCGCTTGCGCTTCGCCGATTTCTTGTTCAGAATGTGACTCTTGTACGCTTTGTTACGCTTCGCTTTGCCGCTCGCCGTGAGGCGAATGCGTTTCATCGCGCCGCGGTGGGATTTCATTTTGGTTTTTGCCATGTCTGTTCCTCCTTACTGTTACAGATCCTGCTCGTCGGAAGGGCCCTTCTTCTTGGCCTGCTTCCCTATGGGTTTGGTTTCATTTTTTGCAGACTCTTCCGCCAACTTCGCTCCGGCAACCGCCACAGCTTCGGCTTCGGCTTCCTCCGCAGGTTTGGCTTCCTCCGCAGGTTTGGACGCCTTCTCTTTCTTCGGCGGGAGCGGGTTGACGATCATGATCAGACTCCGGCCTTCCAGCGCCGGTCTTTTTTCCGGCGTTCCGTATTCCTTGATCACTTCGATGAAGCGATCCATGACTTCAAAGCCACGGTCGGTGCGACCGCGCTCGCGGCCTTTGAAACGCAGGCTCACCTTAAGTTTGTCGCCATCCTTCAGGAAGCGCTTGGCCATCGTTGCCTTGACGTCCAGATCATGCTGATCGATAAAGGTCGACAGTCTGATTTCCTTGATCTCGATGACGCGCTGCTTTTTCTTAGCTTCCTTTTCGCGTTTTTGCTGGTCATAGCGGTATTTGCCAAAATCCATGACCTTCGCGACCGGCGGTTTTGCCGTCGGAGAAATCAGAACCAGATCCAGACCCCTGCGTTCCGCCAGCGACAACGCCGCCTCGCGCAGCATGATACCTGCCTGCTCCCCATTTTCGTCAATGACCCGGAGTTCATTGGCTGTGATTTCTTCGCCGACAGGATTGCCCTTTGGCTTGGCATCCCGCGTGTTTCCTTGTTTAATCATCTACCTCCTTCGTCTGAGTCTTTCGCGCCCTTCATTCAAACAAAAAGAAAAGCGAATGAATCATTCGCCCCGAGTCTTGCAAGCCGCAGCATCGCTGCCCTTGCGAAACGATTTACCTGCCTGCCGATGCCGACGAGGTGAGAAGCGAAAGACCTCTTCTTTAATGCAGCAATCTTACCACAAACCAGCCCTCAAGTGCAAGTGCCGGCAAACAAAAATTATACGGAAATATGGAGTCGCTTGTTATTCCCGTACAGGCGGGAATCTCTAGTTGTACAGGATCATCCCGAAAAATGTGACGGTGTTCTGCCCGTTGATGTATTTGAACCCCGAGTCTTTCGCGGTCTGCATTACGTTGATGCCGCAAGCCTCGATCGGCGTGAACAATTTGTCGGGGTGCCGGCACGGTGTGTCCGGATAGGAGCACGTCTCGCAGCCGTAACAGCTACCGCCACCAAAAATCCTGTAGTCAGCAAGTCCGATCTCTTTCGCGTACGCATCAAATACGAGGAGCAGATCGCAAAGCACGCGTCCGCCGTCCATCATGCCTTCCCAATCGAAGGAGTCCTCAATGTGCTTGACTGTGTTGACCAAAATACCGTTGGAGAAATGATCACACTGTGCCTCTAACTCTTCAATCGTGCCGACGACCGGCGGACAATTCCATGCGCGGTTATAGCGCCCGCAGGAGTTCTGCACACACATTTCACGTATCTCATCCTTAAACGTCAATACACCGAGATCAAAAAAGTCCGCCTGATTGACGTATTCCGTCTCCCGAATCCGCTCCAGTAGGCGCCCCCCCTGCTCCGTATTTGCGATCATTGTCATCTCTCTCCTTTCCTTCCGTACTCTAACTTAGAACATCATGGTATCCATAAATATATTGTTGAAATCTTTGTGGGCTCCGAGATTGATTTCCTCGGCGTCATCAAAAACACCCATCCCCGCCTTCCTGAGACACGTATCGATACACCCGCCGAGCGAAGTATTGCCCGCGAAACGGATCCTGCCGCGCAGCGTATCCGGAATGAGTCCGACGGCAAAAGCGCTTTCGAGATCGATGTTTTGGCCGAACCCACCGGCCAGATAAAATGTCTGCGGCAGCTCACCCATCTCCGAAATGAGGATGTCGATTCCGGCCCGGATCGCGCCCTTGGCAAGCTGAAACTCGCGGACGTCTTTCTGCGTGAAAACGATCCTCGGGCTGTCCTTCGTTTCCTCCGATATGAGGAAAGCTTTCATGGTCCGCGCGTCCGGCGCGTCCGGAACGTAATCGATCGCCGCCGCCAGCCCCTTGTCGGAAAACGCGCCGGTCGGCTCGATCAGTCCTGCCGCAAGCAGCTTGGCGACCAGGTCAATGACGCCCGAGCCGCAAATGCCGCGCGCCGGTGATTGTCCAATTGTTTTAAAAACAAAAGTCCCCGTGTCTTCCATATAGTCCGCCGCATAGATGGCACCCTCCGTTCCGCTCATACCGCAGGTGATATTGCCGCCTTCGAGGGCCGGACCCGCCGCCGTGCTTGTCGTGATCATGCGTCCGAGGTGACGGTAAGCAATCTCTCCGTTTGTTCCCATATCGACAAGCAGGAAGGAGGACGTCTCCAGCACCTCCCAATGCGTTCCAATATGCACGAGACCGGCTACGATGTCGCCGCCGACAAAGGAGGATATGAACGGATATACCAAGACCGGACAAGCAAGTGTATCCTGTTCGAAGATCCGCTGATAGGGATAGGAAGGCTCGATCTCATACTCTGCCGCGAACGGCGCAAGCCCAAGCGAACGGCAGCGCAGATTCAGCAGGATATAGCTCATCGTCGTGTTGCCCGCAATAACGACCTTTTCTACATTTTCTTTGCTGATCTTTGCGTCCTGCAGGATGCCGGCAATCGCCTGATCCAGTGCTTCTGTGATGATATCGGAGAGCAGCGAAGCGTCATCCATCGAAATATTGATACGCGAAAGGACGTCCGCGCCATAAGGCCGCTGCGGATTCGTGAAAGCACGTATCCCGAGTTCTCGGCCGCTGCTCGTATCGATCGCCTTGACGACCACGGTCGTCGTGCCAATGTCAATCGCAAAAGCCAACCGTCCCGAGTCTGGCTCCCGGTCGCCGCCATCTCTGGAAGCAGCCGACTCTGTGAGGATATTTTGATCCGCTGCCGCCGAAAGGATATATATTTCAGCATCTTCTTCTACGGTGGTTTTGCAGGCTTGCAGTTCGAGGCCGTTCACACGTACCTTGCATTTTCCGCAGGTACCGCGCCCCCCGCAGGGCGCTTCGATCGGCAGTTCATTCATGCGGATCACATCGAGCAGGTTCGTACCCTTGCCCGCCTCCGAGGTGATACCATATTCAGGAAAAGAGAGTTTCACGTTCGCCATAGTGTTAATTGTAACATAAGGCTGCATGAAAATAACGCCTCCCGGCTAACGATTCATCAACCGAGAGGAATTATCAAGGAAGAAGAAAGGTATATCCTGTACTTCTCGATTCGTATGATATTCGCGTCATTGGCCTTTGCCGCTTCGACAAAAGCAGAAGCCGGTTGGTCAATTCCAATGTCAACCACCTTAAATCCGGCAGCTTCGGATAAAGACTTGTAAATATTTTTACCGCGCTTTTCGCCTCGCTTTTCACCTATTTCAATACCCTCTACACGTCCTTCTGCTCGGCCTTCATTTTTCCAATCCAAGTGTTCCTGCATGATCATGGACTTGTTAAATTCTATCGCTCTCTCGGTTCTGTTCATCATCGCCCGTTCCTCCTCATCAAGATTTACTATGCGAATAATTACAGGCCTTTAAGGTCACGCAATGATATGCCGGTAATTTCCCTTATCTCTTCCGGCGCATATCCCTTCTTTTTCATCTGACGGGCGGTATCAATCTTGCTGCGCTTTTCACCTATTTCAATACCCTCTACACGTCCTTCTGCTCGGCCTTCATTTTTCCAATCCAAGTGTTCCTGCATGATCATGGACTTGTTAAATTCTATCGCTCTCTCGGTTCTGTTCATCATCG
>BNUG01000040.1 GCA_025997195.1 Clostridia bacterium
TCGCCTTGTGCAGAATGACGGACGGCCTTATAAGTTTCTACAATCTTTGAGATATTATCGTCAGTGAGTTTATTGCTGTTCGTGACCTTGACACATTCTTTACTCGCCACCGCTGGAAAAACTGAGGTCAACAAAGTGTATGATCCTGCCTGTGGATCGGGATCGCTTCTTTTGAAGTCCGAGAAGATACTCGGCAAGGAAAATGTCAGGCAGGGTTTCTATGGACAAGAAATCAATCTTACCACATACAATCTCTGCCGTATCAATATGTTTCTGCATGATATCGGCTACGATAAATTTGATATTGCCCTCGGAGATACACTGACCGATCCGCTTCACTGGGACGATGAACCATTTGAAGTCATCGTGTCTAATCCGCCGTATTCAATCAAATGGGACGGCGATGCAAATCCGCTGTTGATTAATGATGTAAGATTTTCTCCTGCGGGGGTGCTTGCTCCGAAGTCGAAAGCCGACCTTGCCTTTGTATTACATTCGCTGTCGTGGCTTGCGACCAACGGTACAGCAGCTATCGTATGTTTTCCGGGCGTGCTTTATCGGGGTGGTGCGGAACAAAAGATAAGGAGATATCTTGTTGACAACAATTATGTGGATGCGGTCATTCAGCTTCCGGAGAATCTATTCTTCGGGACGAGCATTGCGACCTGTATTATGGTTCTGAGAAAATCAAAATCCGTAGATAAGACGTTATTCATTGATGCGAGTAAAGAATGTGTCAAGGTCACGAACAGCAATAAACTCACTGACGATAATATCTCAAAGATTGTAGAAACTTATAAGGCCGTCCGTCATTCTGCACAAGGCGAAGCCGCAGTTGAAGAATCTACTGATATCACAATAGATTCTGCGAGTGAGCTGCAGAATGACAACCAGTACTTTTGTAAACTCGTAGATAACTCCGACATTGAAGCAGCTGATTACAACCTGTCAGTGAACACTTATGTCGAGCAGGAAGATACAAGAGAAGCAATTGACATCAAGGTATTAAATGCGCAAATAGAGGAAATCGTTGCCCACGAAGATGCTCTCCGCAAAGATATCGAAAAGATAATCGAAGAAATTGAGAGATAAGACCGAACAAGTTGATGTTATATTTAGGAAGGGAATAACATGTCCAATACTTCAATACAAGTAAATAAATTGAGCGTAAAGCAATTGCTCGAAAGTGGAAAAGATCACAAGTTTATCATTCCGGAGTACCAAAGACCATACGCTTGGACAGATGAACAAGTGCAGATATTGCTCGATGACTTAATTGAATATACAACCAATAAAGCCGAGAAAGGTGATGATGACGAGAGTTCGTATTTCCTTGGCTCAATCGTGTCCTATGAAAATGAAGAAAAAGAGCAGGAAATTATTGATGGACAGCAAAGAATCACTACTCTTTTCCTACTGCTTCGTGCCATACATAAAAAACTAGATGATGAAATCGAATCTAAAGAAGTGAATTTCTTGAAAGCGCAAATTGAGCCATGTGTTTGGAAAATCAACAAAGAAGGAGAAGTCTCAGATTTTAGCGACATACATGTTTATTCAAACGTGATGGGTGATGAAGGCAATAGAGTTTTTGCAAACATTTTAGAAAAAGGTAAAGCAGACAATAAAGGAAAAGATAATTATTCAAAGAACTACTTACTGATTCAAAATGCTATTACTAAGTTTGCTGCAGATAATCCAACATCATTTCGCGATTTCGTTCGTAATATTTTAAATGATTCAATTTTATTGCCTATTACGGCAGATACACAAGATACGGCATTAACAATCTTCTCTACGCTTAACGACAGAGGGCTTGCATTATCGGATGCGGATATATTCAAAGCAAAAATATACAACAGAATTACTCCAGAAGACAAGAAACGATTCATTGAGAAGTGGCAACAGCTTGACGAGAGAGCAAACGAGGCAGATGAGAGCATTCAGAAGTTGTTTTATTACTATATGTTCTATCTTCGTGCACTTGATAATGATCGAAAAACTACAACGCCTGGAATTCGAAAATACTATGCACAAAATAATTTTCAAAGGCTTGACGAAAGCGAAATCCTTGACAAATTGGATACAGTCTTGAATCTTTGGGTTGTTGTTAACAATCGAGAAGAAATTGATGAAGAAACTTGGACTACCAATATGGAAATTAGAAAAGTGTTGGATGTCTTACTATCTTATCCTAACGAATTTTGGAAATATCCAGTAGTTATTTACTATTTAGAAAACAGAACCTCAGAGCACTTTGAAGCTATATTTTTGCGATTCTTAAGAAAGTTATTCGCCACTTTATCTGCTCGCTATATTGTAACCCCAACAATTAATGCTGTAAAAACCGGCATCCTCAATTTGAATGCTGACATAATTAATTTTCCAGAACCCACCTTTTCATTTTCCAGTATTGATGAAGAGACGCTGAAAGAGAAAATCAAAAACCCACATCGCAATACGGTCAGAATGATTCTGAAACTCCTTGCTTATCAAAGAGATAACCAAGTTAAACTGCTTCCAGAAAAATGGGAGATTGAGCATATCCTTCCGCAAAATTATCAAAAAACATATTTTTCCGGTGAAAGCGATGATGAAATAAAGCAACTCATTGAGCATATTGGGAATAAGGTTCCATTCGAAAAGAAACTAAATATAATTGCTAGTGATGGATACTTTGCTAAGAAAAAAGAACAATATGCTAAGTCTGAAATTGCTATAGTTAAGGATCTATCGAAAACATCGGGTGACAATTGGAAACTTGATAATATTAGAGAACAGGATATTAGAGTATCTGATGAACTTATGCGAATCTATAAGGATTGGGGGCTAAATCAGAATCCGAATAGAACGGAAGAATCGGTTGTATCAAAAATTTCTGATGAAGATAAAGCCACTTTAGAGGATTTGAAACGAAGAGGCGTAATTCAGTGATTAATATAGCAATCGTATGTGGTGTAGAAGAATCCTTGCAAAAATTGAGGAATGGAAATGAGTAAACTTGAAAAACTGATAAATGAGCTTTGTCCTGATGGGGTGGAATATGAGCCCCTCCAGGACATCTTTGATATACGAAATGGATACACTCCATCAAAGGCGAAGAGTGAATACTGGGAAAATGGGACTCTTCCATGGTTTCGTATGGAGGACATAAGAAAAAACGGAAGGATCCTCTCCGACTCAATACAGCATATCTCTGAGACGGCGGTAAAAGGTAAGTTGTTTCCTGCGAACTCAATCATTATGGCTACAACTGCAACTATTGGCGAACATGCATTGCTAATTGCTGATTCGCTTGCGAATCAGCGATTTACTTTTCTTACCAGAAAAGTAAATCGCGAAAAAGAACTCGATCCAAAGTTTGTATATTACTATTGCTTTATCTTAGGAGAATGGTGTCGAAATAATATTAATATTTCAGGTTTCGCATCTGTTGATATGACAAAGTTTAAGAAATTTGAATTTCCAATCCCACCAATCCCTATCCAGCAGGAAATCGTGCGGATACTTGATAAGTTCACGGAGCTTGAGGCGGAGCTTGAGGCGGAGCTTGAGGCGAGAGTCAAACAGTATGAGTACTATAGGGATAGTCTTACTAAATTTTATCATAACGATGATGTGGAATGGAAGACACTTGGAGAGATAGCAAAAATATCAAATGGGAAAGATCATAAATCATTGACTGATGGCGATATCCCAGTCTATGGCTCGGGTGGAATCATGCGCTATGTTGATAGTTCTATATATGCAGAAGAATCTGTGCTAATTCCGCGGAAAGGTTCTCTTGGTAATTTATTTTATGTTGATAATCCGTTTTGGACTGTAGATACCATTTTTTATACAAAGATAAACACGGCAGTGATGATGCCAAAATTTTTCTATTATTATTTAACCACGCAACATTTAGAAGAATTAAATACTGCTGGTGGTGTACCAAGTCTCACAAAGACTATATTGGATAGAATAATGGTTCCATGCCCACCATTATCTGAACAACAAAAAATAGTAGAAAAGCTTGATAACTTCGACGCACTTGTTAATGACATTAAGCAAGGTCTCCCTGCTGAAATCAAAGCTCGCCGCAAGCAGTACGAATATTATTGCGACAAACTCCTGACATTCAAAGAAAAGGAGGCGGTTTCATGAGTGTGAACGAGAAAAGCAATATGCAAATAATGCATATTGCAAAAAATGCTACAGTCGGTAAGGTTTTCTTACATACTGACAAATTGTCAACCTGCAAGGAACGCTTGCAGGTTAATAGCCTCAATAACCTGTCGGAATTACCGACAGGTTCAAAAGACGACAGTCGCAATTCAGTTGTCGCAAATTTTGCGACAACTGCGGTGAGCAACTGTTCGGAATTTCCGAACAGTTCGGAGGGAAACCGATGAGTAATTACAGCATCGTAGTCAGCATGGATGAGCAGACTGTTGTCTCTGAGTACATTCCTTCGGTGAGCAGGGTTTCTGACTATCAGAGCGAGGCTGACCTTGAACGCGAGCTTATCAAGAATCTTGGTGAGCAGGGCTACGAATTTCTGAAAATTACTTCGGAGGATGAGCTTGAATCTAATCTCAAAAGACAATTAGAGAGATTAAATGGAATTAAATTTACAACAGAAGAATGGCTTGATTTTTTCTCGAGCGATATCGCAAATCAAAACGATGGAATCGTAGAGAAAACTCGCATCATACAGGAGGACTACGTCCGCAATCTTCATCGAATCGACGGATCGACAAAGAATATCAAACTCGTAGACAAGAAAAATATTCACGCAAACAGTCTTCAGGTCATTCATCAATATGAATCCGAGGGTTATCGTCAGACACGCTTTGATGTGACCATTCTTGTGAATGGATTGCCGCTTGTTCATATAGAGTTGAAACGCAGGGGAGTAGCCATTCGCGAGGCTTTCAATCAGATCAAGCGTTATCAGCGTGATAGCTTCTGGGCATCGTCCGGTCTGTTTGAATATGTGCAGCTCTTTGTCATCTCAAACGGAACGCATACCAAATACTATTCAAATACGACCAGAGCGCAACATATCAAAGAAAGCAGCGATGGCACGAAGCGGAATACTAAGAAGACTAGCAACAGTTTTGAATTTACGAGTTACTGGGCTGATGCGAACAATCGGCGCATTCCCGACCTTACTGATTTCACAAAGACTTTTTTTGCAAAGCATACGATTCTCGCAGTGCTGACTCGCTATTGTGTATTCACGACTGACGATTTGCTACTTGTGATGCGACCGTATCAGATCGCCGCTACGGAACGGATATTGTCGCGTATTCAGATATCCACCAACTACAAGAAACTCGGGACTACTGAGGCGGGCGGTTATATCTGGCATACCACCGGTTCGGGTAAAACACTTACGTCGTTTAAGACGGCGCAGCTTGCAACCAGACTTGAATATATCGACAAGGTGCTCTTTGTTGTAGACCGCAAAGACCTCGATTATCAGACGATGAAGGAATATGACAAGTTTGCCAAGGGTGCAGCGAACAGCAATACATCCACGAAAGTCTTACAGAAGCAACTCGAAGACCCAGAAGCGAAGATTATCATCACCACAATACAGAAACTCGATGTATTCATCACAAAGAACAAAGGGCATGAGATATTTGGTGGGCACATCGTTCTCATATTTGACGAGTGTCATCGTTCGCAGTTTGGCGATATGCACGCGAAGATTATCAAGGCATTCAAGAAGTATCATATCTTTGGATTTACGGGTACACCTATATTTGCAGTCAATGCAGGCTCTGGTGGGAATCCATTACTAAAAACTACAGAGCAGGCTTTTGGAGATAAACTTCATACTTATACGATTGTCGATGCAATCAATGACGAAAATGTCTTGCCGTTCCGAATCGACTATGTCGATACTGTCAAGACACCGGAGAATCTTACTGATAAGCAAGTTCGGGCTATTGATGTAGAAAAAGCGTTGGGTGCACCAGAGCGTATCAGCCTTGTTGTGGATTACATACTGGAACATTTCGACCAGAAGACGAAACAAAGCAAGTTTTTCACTTTCAAGAAACTTCAAAATATCAGTGAAGTCATCGCTGCACCAAAACAGACTACAATAACGGAAACGCATGAAATAGTACGTTTATCCGGATTTAATTCCATTCTTGCAGTTAGTTCAATTCCTATGGCAAAGAAGTACTATCTCGAACTCAAAAGACAGATAGCAGAGAAACGCGCTGGACTAAAGATTGCCACGATATTCAGTTTCAGCGCAAATGAAGATGATCCTGAAGATGTTCTTGGCGACGAAGGATTTGATACTGCCGGCCTGGATAAGACTTCACGCGATTTTCTGGAGTCAGCTATCGAAGACTACAATCAGGCATTCAGCACAAACTATGACACGTCCTCCGATAAGTTCCAAAACTACTATAAAGATGTGTCTCTGCGAATGAAAAACAGAGAAATTGACATATTGATTGTCGTCAATATGTTTCTCACGGGCTTTGATGCGACAACGCTCAACACTCTATGGGTTGATAAAAATCTACGTCAGCATGGGCTTATCCAATCGTTCTCGCGGACAAACCGAATCCTGAATTCAGTCAAGACGTATGGCAATATCATATGTTTCCGCGATTTGACCAAAGAGACTGATGATGCGATTGCATTGTTTGGTGACAAGGATGCCGGTGGCATCGTGCTCCTCAAATCCTATGCTGATTACATGAATGGCTATGATGAGGATGGTGAGCACAAGAAAGGATATGTTGAACTCGTAGAGGAAATTACCGAACAGTTCCCGATTGGCTCGGAGATATTGGGTGAGACGGATGAAAAGTCTTTCATCAAGTTATTTGGAGCAATACTTCGCTATAAGAATATTCTTGACGCCTTTGATGATTTTGCTGGTAATGAGATTTTAACACCTCGAGATTTTCAGGATTATCAGAGCGTATATATCGATTTATACCAGAAATACAGTAATAAGACTGATGCCGACAAAGAGGATATCAACGATGACATCATCTTTGAAATCGAACTCGTTAAACAGATTGAGGTCAATATCGATTACATACTGATGCTTGTCGCAAAGTATCACGATTCAAACTGTACGGACAAGAGTATTCTGCTCGCTATCAATAAGGCGGTTTCATCGAGTATTGAGCTGCGGAGCAAGAAGGAACTCATCGAGCAGTTCGTTGACTCTATCAATACTAACAGCGAGGTTGATGATGACTGGCGGAAGTTTGTACTTGCGAAGCGGGAGCAGGATATCGCCTTGATTATCACCGAGGAGAATCTCAAAGAGGACGAGACGCGCAGGTTCATTGACAATGCGTTTAGAGATGGTGCACTGAAAACGACAGGAACGGATATTGATAAAATTCTACCACCGGTATCGCGCTTTGGCGGTGGCGGGAGTAGTCGTTCCGAGAAGAAACAGAGCGTGATCGAGAAACTGTTGGCGTTCTTTGAGAAGTACTTGGGGTTGGTGTAGAACTTATGGGAACACTGAATAATATAATGGATTGGATTTTTGTAAATAAGGAATGGGTCTTTAGCGGTATAGGCGTTGCCATTGTTTCTATTGTTATTGGTATTATCACCACAAAGCGGAAAAAAGCACATCAAATACAGCAAACACAAACAGCTTCTGATAATGCTAATCAAATTCAGGCTAGTAGCATACAAACTGTTAACATCAATGGAATTAATGAAAAACGTGCACGTGAGATATATGACGAAAAATTTGAGATAGCCGCTAAGTCCTTAAGCCATGAAGCTAAAACAATCGCCGAAGGTCGAATTGCGTCTTTTGAGGATAAATTAATGGGGCGTATGGCAAATATTGAAGATTCACTATCAGCCTTTTCAGATCCTGGATTCCAGATGTTATTAATTGAGGCGCAGAAAGCCGCAGCATCTACAGAAAGAGAGCCGGATTATGATTTGCTGACGGAGTTGATGATTCATAGGTTTAAAAGAGGCGAAAACAGAACTGTAAGAGCGGGTATCGAACGGGCGGTAGAAGTAGTTGATAAAATATCTGACGAAGCATTATTGGGATTGACTGTCTTGCACGCTGTAGGCACTTTTACTCCAACAAGCGGAAAGATTTACGATGGTCTAAATATTTTAGAGAATTTATTTTCAAAACTAATATATGGTGAATTGCCATCTGGAACCGAGTGGTTGGATCATTTAGATGTATTGGATGCTGTTCGCATTTCAAATATTGGAACAATGAAAACAATTGAACAATACTATCCTGAAAGCCTCGACGGATATGTGGTTACTGGAATAAAAAAGGATTCTGAAGAACATCGACAGGCAATTGCAATTTTAAAGGATGCTGGATTTCAAGATGGAATGTTGGTTGATCATCAACTTCTTGAAGGTTATGTCCGTTTATCCATTGTGAATTTGAAATCGATAGATAACATGAAATTATTGCAAATAATACAGCCATCATCAATTAGGTGGGATGATATTACTGAAAATCAGAAGTCAGCATTGAAAAAAGTCTACGAATTGTATTCAACAGATGCTGAGGAAAAGAGCCGCATTCTACAAATATTTATGGACGAATGGAATAAACGTGCTGGCTTAAATAAACTAAGAGAATGGTGGGACAGCAACACATCTCAATCAATACAAATAACCTCAGTAGGGCGGGTGTTGGCACATTCGAATGCTCAGCGATGTGATAATAGTCTTCCTTCGTTAGATTAATGCGATCACACAAAAAAATGGAGAATGAAATTATGACTGATATAACATTTGAAATCAAAGAAACGCTGGGCATACTCTCGGAGAGCACGAAGGGTTGGAAGAAGGAACTCAATCTCGTGAGTTGGAATGGACGTGAGCCGAAGTATGATATTCGCGAGTGGGATCCGGAGCATGAAAAGATGGGCAAGGGGTTGACGTTCTCGAAGGATGAACTTGAGAAACTAAGAGACTTGTTATCAGGGATGTGATATAATGAGAACAAACGTTTTCATTCTCTGCGCATGCGTAGAGAATTGAAGGAGAGGAATAAATGGATTTAGCAGACATATTGAAATATGAGGATGATCGAGTAGAGTTCAAACTTGAGCTTCCTAAACAAACAATCAAATACGCGAAGTCCGTCGTTGGCTTTGCAAATGCTTCCGGTGGGAAATTACTTGTTGGCGTTGAGGACACAACGCATGAAGTATTTGGCGTACCCAAAGCCAAAATTCAAGATGTCTGTGACAAATTGTCTAATGTGATTTCTGACACCATCACGCCTCAAATCGTTCCCAATATCTATGTAGCGGAAGTTGATGATAAAGATGTTGTGGTATGTGAGATATATCCCGGGCCAAACAGACCGTATTATATTGCATCGTTGGGCAAGGACGAGGGAACGTATGTCAATGTTGGGGGCACTACCAGACCGGCAGATGAGGCAATTATAAAAGATCTTGAAATGCAAGGCGCAAAAATATCATATGACGGCTTAGTTTACATAGGGGTTGACTATGATGAGAACAAGTCGAATGAGCTTTGCCGTGTGATCGAGCGATATATTCTTGAAGCTGAAAAAGTTGAGAAGAGTGTTACGCCGGACCAACTTGAACGTTGGGGTGTAATTAAACGAGAGGGCGGCAAACTCCTGCCAACGAATGCGTATATGATGCTGACCGACAATCCATTCCAATATGTAAAAGTTCAATGTGGATTGTTTAAGGGTACTGACAGGGTGGTGTTCATTGATAAGCGTGAATTCAAAGGCCCTCTGTATGAGCAAATTGAACAGGCATATAATTTTGTACTAAAGCATATCAATCTTGGCGCAGAGATTCAGGGGCTTATCCGGAAAGACATCTATGAGCTACCTATCAAAAGTATTCGCGAGATGATCGTCAACGCCGTAACGCACAGGAATTATTCCGACAATTCTGCTGTGCAGGTCGCTGTCTATGAGGATCGGGTAGAGGTGACTTCACCGGGGATGCTGTCGGGCGGTCTGAAGATAGAAGACATTATCAACGGAACATCTAATATTCGTAACAAGGTGATTGCTGAGGTATTCTCTCACATGCACATCATTGAAGATTGGGGCACCGGTATCAGGAGAATGATTGGCGGTTGTCGTGAATACGGAATTAGCGATCCTGAGTTTATCGAACTTGGTTCAAAGCTCCGTGTGAATATTTATAGAGAAAGAAAATATAAAGGACCCGCCGAAAAACCTACAGTGACATCGAATGTCCCTATAAGTGACCCTGATGTCCTCAATAATGTCCCCATAAATAGTACGGAAGCTCTGGTGTTAGCAATAGTTAGAGAGAAACCATATATTACTGCTGCCAATCTTGCTGATTTGATATCGCGTTCAGAAAAGACTGCAAAGCGTAACCTTAGTTCATTAAAAGAAAAAGGGTTGATTGTTCGCGTCGGTACGAATAGAGACGGATATTGGCAGTTAGCAAATGAGGAATAGGGACATTAATGGGGACATTGAATGTCCCTAATAATGTCCCCATTAAACCGGATTTGATGTATAATCAATTTACAAATGCACCTTGACAACCGCATATTGATTCAAGAGACTTACACGGGAATCGTGAAGAGATACTCCGGTCTTGTGATTGCATTTTGATTGCAAAAACTCAGGTCTTCCCCGAAGGGAACCCGAAAATATGAATAATAGACACAATAGTGTCTCTACAAGCCTTGAAAAATATGCGGTTTTACGTCCCTCAAAAAGCACAGCGAAGAGTGGGAATAAAACCGCTTTGTAAATAACAAGCGCAAACGCCCGTCGGTCATCGTCCGGATGCTTTATCCGAAATTTTCTTTTTTAAGCGTCCGCTCGCAAGTTCTATAATAATGCCTATAAAAACAATAACAACAAATGAAATCGTCCATATAATCCACGCGTTATTTGTTTGGCCGCCTCCTTGGCCAATGCCATCGGTATTAAATAATATCCCAACCGCAAATCCGCCAAGATAGCCTGTAACAGTAAAAATCATTGATTTTTTCCAGTTGAAAATCACAGCGATAATTATGATAACCAAGCCAAACAAGAACAAATCAAACGGATATTCTTTCATTCCGTGCAACGCAAAGAAGATATATCTGCATAATAAAAAACTACTGTACAACGCTATAAGCGCAGCAATCGCCCAAAAAGCTCTGTTTTTCACTTTGCTTAAATTAGTCGATTTCATAAGTTAATTCCTCTGCAAATTCCTGTTCATCGTTCTCGAATAGCAATATTATACGCTCGCCAGAGTGGGAATAAAACCGCTTTGTAAATAACAAGCGCAAATGCCTCCAGTCACTGTGCCTCTGACATGGCAGGGTGAAAATGTTATACTGATACAGGTGAAAACAATGAGTGAGCAAGTAAAATTTTTATCATATTGTGTTGAAATCTATAAAGCCGCCAAGCATATCAGCGGAAAGCAGACCTATGAAGTTTTTCGCAGCCACTGCGTATGTGATTATATTCTTGATTGTTACGGTGCGCTTCATACGACTGGCGCCGAATACACGGCCGACTGCGTTGACGAATTCATCATGGCGCACTCATGATTACTGACTTAGAATTATACCGAAAAGCAGCTTTGGCGGCGGCGCGCGCCTATGCGCCGTATTCGGATTATCATGTGGGCGCGGCGGTGCTTGCGTCCTCCGGCAGGGTATATGTTGGGGCGAATATCGAAAACGCTTCTTACGGCGCTACGATTTGTGCCGAGCGGGCCGCTGTTTCCAAAGCGGTATTTGAGGGCGAAAAAAACATCACGGCGATTGCGGTGGCGGCATACGCAGGAACTGCGGGCTCCGATGCGCAGAGCGGCGCACCTGCCTATCCCTGCGGCATCTGCAGGCAGTTTCTGAGCGAATTTGGCGGCGATATTCGTGTGATCGTCGGCGCGGATGAAGAACATTTGGAGCGCTATACCATAAGCGAATTGCTCCCGAAGGCTTTCACAAACGGTTTCAAATCAGATACCGGATTGACGGAAGGTGAATGAGATGAGGGCGAAGCGGTCACGGACGGCGAGAAATTTCCTCTCGAATTTGTGGATGAGGCGTGACACGCGGGGGGCATCATGCAAACAATTTTGATTGTTGAGGACGATGAAACGATCCGGCGCGAACTTGCCGTTCTGATCGAACGGTATGGGTTTGCCGCAAAAGCGGCGGACAAATTTGACGACATTGTGAATTGGATACTGAGCGAAAAGGCGCATCTGGTTTTGCTCGACATCAATCTGCCGTATTTTGACGGCCATCATATTTGCCGCGAGATACGCAAAAACTCGAACGTGCCGATCATCGTGGTGACGAGCCAAAGCGGAGAAACGGACGAACTCATGAGCATGAATCTTGGCGCGGACGATTTCGTCGCGAAGCCGTACAACACGCGTATTCTGCTCGCGCGTATTCAGAATGTCCTGCGCCGCGCGTACGGCGACCCGGAGGAAAGCGCGGAGGTGACCGTCCGTGGTCTGTCGCTGAACCTGAACAACAGTTCCGTCAGTCACGGGGACGGGACGCGGGAACTTACGAAAAACGAGGTTCGCATCCTGCGCCTACTGATGGCGCACGCGGGCACGATCGTTTCACGCGAAAAAATCATGACGGAATTGTGGCAGTCGGACGAGTTCGTAGACGACAACACGCTCACCGTCAACATCAACCGCCTGCGAAAAAAACTTGCCGAAATCGGCGCCGCGGGCTTCATCGGCACGAAAAAAGGACAGGGTTATATGATATGAAAATCTCCGTGTTTTTAAGGGACAGGCTGATTTTTATTATAACCATAATATGCGCGGTCCTGCTGTGCGGCTTTGTGATGTACGTGACAGGCGCTCCCGCTTTCTTTGTATTTTTCATCGGCGCCGTATACGTTTTCGGCACGGCTTTCGGTCTGATGTATGAGTATACGAAAAAAAACGCTTATTACAAAACGCTCCTGTCGGCGCTGGAGGGTTTGGACAAAAAATATTATATCGCGGAAGTGATGGAACCCGCGTCCTTTGGCGAGGGTGAGATTTTGGCGGAGATACTGAAAACCGCAGGCAAATCCATGAACGATGAGATAGCGGCGCACGCGCGGGACAAAAGGGACTACCGTGAATACATCGAGCTGTGGGTGCATGAAGTGAAAACGCCCATCAGCGGCGCGCGGCTTATTTGCGAAAACAGCGGTTATGACGAATTGACGGGCGAACTCGACGAAATCGAAAAATATGTGGAACAGGCCTTGTTTTACGCGCGCAGCGGCTCGGTCGAAAAGGATTATATAATCAGAAAAACAGACATAAAAAATCTGATCTCGGATGTGGTCAGAAAAAATTCAGGGCGCTTGATCGCGCGAAAAATCAAACCGGAAATCCGCGCGGAAGGTCTGGTGCATACCGACCCCAAATGGTTGGGATTTATTTTGCAGCAGATTTTGGACAACGCCGTCAAATACAGCGCGAAAACGATCGTGTATTCATTTGAAAACAACATTCTCACCGTGACGGACGACGGCATCGGCATCCCGCCGGGCGACCTGCCCCGCGTGTTCGAGCGCGGATTCACCGGAGAAAACGGGCGCAAAACCGCGAAATCGACAGGACTGGGGCTGTATCTGTGCAAAAAACTGTGCGACAAACTTGGGCTTGAAATCGCGGCGGCCTCGGCTCCGAACGGCGGTGCTTCAATATCCATAGCGTTTCCGGAAAACCCTTATTTATTGCACCAATAACGAAACATTGCACTGCCTTGACGACTATCTTGCCGTCCTGCTGCGTTGCAAAGCCTCGCCGTAGCACCACTACGCCTGCGTTTTGCGCCTTGCATGCCGACAAGATAGTCGCCAAACCAATACAATGTTTAGTTGTCGGCGCAATCCTTATGTAAGATCAGCGGGGGCAAGGTGACATTTTTGTAAGGTTTCCGTAAGACAAATCAATGGCAGCCCACGCGCGCTCACGCTACACTTGACATATAGTTATTGTTCAGTTGTGAGGTGACGAAAATGAATCAGGAAATTATTACAGAGCAGCGGGGCTTTTTCGGGCTGACGCCGGGGCTTTCGGGAAACGCGGTCAAGATGATCGGCGTGATTTTGATGGTCTTTGATCATTTGCACCAAATGTTCGGAGCGCAGGGCGCGCCTGATTGGTTCAGTATGCTGGGACGGCTCGTTCTGCCGATTTTCCTGTTTATGTGCGCGGAGGGATTTTATTATACGCGCAGCCGCAAACGCTATTTGCTGCTGCTGCTGATCGGAATCTGGGTGATGAGTACGTTCAATTACATCCTGACCGAGGCGCTTCCTTTTGGTGATCTGTACAGGGTAGAACTGATTAACAATGTTTTTACAACCTTGTTTATGGTAGCGTTTTATCTGTTGGCGATCGAAACACTGCGCGGCGGTATTCGGGAGAAAAAACCGAGAAAGGTTCTTGGCAGTATTGGCCTTTTGATTGCGCCGATTCTTGCTTCCGTCGTGTTTACGATGCTGCTTTATTCTGAAAATCCTGCGGTGATGATGGCGAGCATTCGGTTGAGTTGGTATGTTCCGAATATACTGATGACGGAGGGCGGCTTTACCGCCGTGATTATGGGCATCGCGTTTTATTATCTGCGCAATTGGCGCTGGGCGCAAATGGTGCCTCTGGCTGTACTCAGCTTGATGAGTTTCACCTCGGGCGGCGACTCTATCCAGTGGATGATGATTTTTGCCGCGATTCCGATTTTGCTGTACAACGGACAGCGCGGCGGTGGAAACAAATATTTCTTCTATATATTTTATCCCGCGCATATCTACGCGTTCTATATCATCGCGTGGATGCTGCAGAAGTAGGGACGGAGTCAGTACGAGGGTACATGAAAAAACGAAGGGTTTTACGAACATGCAAAATATATTACAGGTCAGAAATTTAGAGAAGATTTACGGGAGCAAGGGTAATATCACCAAGGCGCTTGACGGTGTGAGTTTCGATGTGCCTGAAGGGGAATATGTCGGCGTCATGGGAGCGAGCGGCAGCGGCAAGACGACATTGCTCAACTGCGTTTCTACCATCGACAGCGCCACGGCCGGAAACATCTATATCGAAGGAACAGATGTTACGACTTTGAAATCAAGCGCGTTAGCAAATTTCCGGTGCAAGAAACTGGGCTTTATTTTTCAGGATTACAATTTATTGGATACCCTGACCGCTTTTGAAAATATCGCGCTGGCGCTCACCATCACGAAGACGAATCCGCGGGTCGTGGAGCAAAGAGTCCGGGACATCGCCGAAAAACTCGGCATTACAGGTGTTATGGGCAAATATCCTGTGCAAATGTCAGGCGGTGAACGACAGCGCACGGCGTCGGCGCGGGCGATCGTGACAGATCCCGCACTGGTGCTTGCCGACGAGCCTACCGGCGCGCTTGACAGCAAATCCGCGAAAGCGCTTTTGGAAAGTTTCCGCGCCATGGTGAAGGAAATGCAAAGCACCATTTTGATGGTCACGCACGACCCATTCTCCGCCAGTTACGCGGATCGGATTTTGTTCATTCGTGACGGGAAACTGTTCACCGAATTGGTTCGCGGAGCGGATGGCCGCAAAGAATTTTTTGATAAAATCATCGATGTCATGGCAGTATTGGGAGGTGAGGTCGCGTGAATATTTTTGCACTGGCTCTTCGCAATGTGCGCAAAAGTCTGCGGGATTACAGTATATATTTTCTCACTATTATGATCGGCGTAGCCTTGTTTTACATTTTCAATTCCATTGAAAGCCAAACGGTCATGATGGATTTGAGTCAAAATGATATGCTATCCTTGCTCGGCATCGCGCAGGACATGAACTTTCTCTCCGGTTTTGTAGCGGCGGTTCTGGGATTTCTGATCGTGTACGCAAACGCTTTCCTCATTCGCCGCCGCAAAAAAGAGCTGGGACTTTATATCGTACTCGGGATGACAAGGCGCAAAATATCCGCCATCCTGATTGCCGAAACCATTTTTGTCGGACTGATTTCACTTGCCGTCGGCATCCTGCTTGGCGTACTGCTTTCTCAGGGCATGGCGCTTCTCACCGCCAAACTGTTCGGCGTGAGCATCGGTCGTTTCGCCTTTGTGTTTTCCATAGACGCCCTGCGCAAAAGCGTCCTTTATTTCGGCGTCGCGTTTCTCATCGTGGCGCTGTTCAATATGGTCAATCTAAACAGGCAAAAACTGCTGAATCTGATTTACGCGGAAAAAAGAACATCCGAATTTCACAAAATCCCGATGGCGCTCTCGCTCGTCCTGTTCATCATCGGCGTGGCAGTATTGGGATTTGCTTATCATGAATTGCTCACCAACGGGCTGGTCGGTTTTTTCGACGAAGCAAAACGAAGCGTGCAGGTGCTTGCCGTCGTCTTGTTCATTGTGGCTACGCTGCTGATTTTCTTCTCGCTGTCCGGATTTTTGCTCCGGCTGATTTCCAAACAAAAGCGAGTCTATTTCAGCGGGCTGAATATGTTCACGCTCAAACAACTCGGCAGCAAGATGCACACCGCTTTCCTGTCGCAGACGGCCTGCTGCATGATGCTGTGTTTTGCCATCACCGCCATCTCGGTGGGCAGTTCACTGTCGTGGGGCGTCCGTGATCTGCCCGACGAAACCGCCGCCTCGGTCGGCATCGCGTATATGTCCGTTTACATCGGCATCGTGTTCCTGCTTGCCTGCGTAAGCGTGCTTGCCATCATGCAGTTATCGGAGGCCAGCGACAACCAAACGCGTTACGCGCTGCTTTCCAAATTGGGCGCGCCCGAAGCCATGCTGTCAAAAAGCCTCTTTGTCCAGATCGGCGTATACTTTCTGCTGCCGCTCGTGCTTGCCATCGCCCATTCCGTCGTGGCCATCCGGGTGCTTGGCATTTTGGTAGCGGCGCTTCAAAACGTGAATATTTTCGCGACCAGTGTTGTCGCGGGCGGTATGTTGGTGGTGCTTTACGGCGGGTATTTCGCGGTGACTTATCGAAACGCAAGGAAGTTGATTCGGTAGGGGTAGGGGGGGGCATCATTGCGAGGACTGTCCGTTTTTCCAACGACGCTAATAGACATTCTCGTATACACGGTATAATAGTATATGAAGGGTTTCACTGCGCTTTGGTGTTTCGGAGCCCTTCCCCTCAGGCGGACGGCTTTGCCGGTTTCGCCTCTGATATAACACAGACGAGGTTTCGGCCTCGCCTGTGTGCTTGTATCCGGTATTTTGCAAACCGACAGAGAAAGGAAAGAAATGCCCAAATGTGATACAATCTTCTAATAATTTACGTTGCTATTCATGGGTATGAAATACGAACCGTCATTCCCGCGAGCCACGCGGGAATGACACGGTTGCTTCATAGTAACGAACTTACAGATAATAGGATTGAATACGAGGGCTGGCCATTCATACATTTTCCGCAAAATTCGGTAAGGTTGTCGAGGCAGCGGCGCTGGTCTGTGTCGTTATTATCGCGATGGCCTTCCTGCTGTATCTCGACCGGCCGGAAACCATAGAAGCGGATCCCCTCTATGTAAATCTTGCGGACGGCCCCGTCTATGTGCGGTCCGGATTTGACCCCGCCGATACCGCCATCACCGATCCCGAAAGCATTTCGATGTGGGATGAACGGCTGCCCGCGGGGCATAGCAGCGCAGTCATAGCGTCCGGCGTTCCAAGCAGCATGGGCGGCGCGGGCCGGCACTTCCTTTCCGTTCAGGACGAAGCGGACAGCGAATATACCATCCTCATTCCGTTCGCGTTCACAAGCGCGCAGTTTGACCTACTGTTTGCGGAAACGCCGGTCGTGCCCGGAATTTTTCTGTCCGGCATCGGCGACAATTGGGAAATCTTCCTGAACGGAACCCGTGTGATTTCGGAAGTCTACCTTGGGGAGGACGGGCAAATCACCCATCACCGGAGCCAGCGTGACGTGACCTTCCCGCTCGACCGAAATCTGCTGAAGGCGGGGGAGAATGTTTTGACCTTCCGCATCATCGGAGCACATAGTTCTTCGCTGACCGGCTTGTTTTATGCCTCTCCCTATTTTATCGGGGCGTATTCGGAGACACTTGCCCGGCACAACAATGTCGTCACGATGGTCTTTTGTACGATTTACATTTTTGTCGGCCTGTATCACCTGCTCCTGTTTTTCATGCGCCGGACGGATCGTTACAATCTGGCCTACGGCTTGTTTTCCATTCTGGTCGCCGTGTACTTTATTTCGCGCAGTGCCGCGATTTATTTCATTTCACAGGATACCAATATCACGCAGCGAATCGAATACGGCGCGATCTATGCGCTGCTGTTCATGCTCGTCGCCTTCGTTGAGCAGCTGAATTTTGGCAGGCTGCTGCCCGTCTCAAAAATATACGGCCTCTTTTGTATTGCCCTGATCGTTTTGCAATGCATCTTTTCCGAGCAAATGTGTCGAGGCTTCTTTGATTTTTCCGAAACTGTAATCTTTTTTTCCGGAATCCGCCGCATTCTCGCCGATCGTGGTCATGCCGATGACCGCGTTGAGCGGCGTGCGGATCTCGTGGCTCATGTTGGCGAGGAACTCACCTTTTGCCCGGGAAGCCGCCTCGGCGATCTCTACCTGCTCTTCCAATTCCTTCGTGCGCTCCTTCACCGTTTCTTCCAGCGATTCATTGATCCGCGCCTGGAGATTGAAGGAACTGGCGTATTCTTTGGCGAGGATAAAGGCGGCGCTCACGGTGAAGATGAAAAAACTGTACTTCGTCAGGACGATTCCGGTATGCAGGAAACGCGAGTCGATCAGGTCGAAGATCGCGGTCGCGCACAGGATCAGGATCGTAATAAAAATATTACCGAGCGGCGTATCTCTGAGATTCCTTCCGGCCACGAGGCGCAGATTGGTTTCGTCCCCCGCGTCCCGCAGGCTATCCCGCTCTGCCCCGGCCCGTTTGAAGAAGGTATAGACCACATCATAAATGAAGATGTACATCATCATCAAAACGCCGCTGACCTGCCAGACGCGGAGCAGGTTTTCGGCAAACTGAACGGAAAAGATGCATTGCAAAACGATCAGGGCAATACAAAAGAGGCCGTATATTTTTGAGACGGGCAGCAGCCTGCCAAAATTCAGCTGCTCAACGAAGGCGACGAAGACGAAGATTACTGCACGATTCGCGTCGAAGTCACCGACAACGGCATCGGCATTAGCAAGGAGCAACAGGCGCGGCTCTTTACCTCTTTCCAGCAGGCCGACAGCAGCACGTCCCGCAACTACGGCGGCACCGGCCTCGGCCTCGCCATCTCCAGGCGCATCGTCGAACTGATGGGCGGCAGCATCTGGGTCAAATCGGAAATCTCCAATGGCTCGACCTTCGGTTTTACCCTGCGCGCGAAACGCGCCGATGAAGACGCCCTTGCCGCGCAAAACGCGGCCACAAGCGGCCGGATCATAAAAGACGAATTCAAAGGCTTCACCGCTCTGCTCGCCGAGGACATCGAAATCAACCGCGAGATCGTGGAGTCCCTGCTCGAGCCCACGGGCCTGGCCATCGAAGGCGCTGAAAACGGCTCCCTCGCATTAGAGATGTTCCGTAAAAATCCGGAACGTTACGACATCATCCTTATGGATGTGCAAATGCCGGTCATGGACGGTTACACTGCCACCAAGCGGATCCGCGCACTGGGCGTCAGTACGCAAAAGGGAAAGGACATCCCCATCATTGCCATGACAGCAAACGTTTTCAAAGAGGACATTGAACGCAGCCGCGCCGTCGGTATGAACGCGCATATCGGAAAACCGATCGATCTGAATGAGATGGTACACGTCCTGCGGCAGTATCTAAAGAAGTGATCGGGATTCCCGCATAGCATACCGTCATTCCTGCATAACCTGTCATTCCCGCGCAGCATACTGTCATTCCCGCGCAGGCGGGAATCTATTGCCCGCTGATCTGCGGTACATATCCCGCCGCTGTCAGCGCTTCCGCGAACCCCGCCATGTTTCCTTCCTCGGATAACACAAGTTCGAGGATCGCCCTTCGCTCCGTCTGGTGGTCGATCTCGATTGCCATAATATTGCAGCCCATCTTGCCGGCGATCCCCGTGATCTCGGCGATGATGCCGGGGCGGTTGCCCATGGGGATGTGCATTTCGATGAGTTTTGCCTCTTGCGGAACCCACTTGGCCGCCGGCAGCGTTTTCCGAAGTTCCGCCGCGTCCGCGAGTAGTTTGCGGATTCCGGATTTCTCGCCGCCCCGAATCTTCTCTTCATAATCAGACAAAATGCCGATGAGTTCGCCGAGTTCGTCCGCGACGACGTCCGCGTTGTCCGTGAGGATGCCCATCCACAGATCCGGGTCGCCCGCCGCGATCCGCGTCGTGTCCCTGAAGCCGCCGGCCGCGAGCCGCAGCAGTTCGCCGTGTTCGCCGGAATGTTTTTCCGCAAGCGCCACAAGCGAGGACGCCGCGATATGCGGGATATGTGAAATGATGGCGACCGCCTTGTCGTGTTCGGCCGGATCGACGGTGATCGGCCGGGCGCCAAGCGCCGCGATAAAGCCGTGGAGCGCGCCGAATTTCTGCGGATCCGTGTGCGCGTCCGGCGTGAGGATCCAGGTTGCCCCGTCAAACAAATCGCTCCGGGCCGCCGCGATCCCGCCCGCTTCACTGCCCGCCATCGGGTGCCCGGGAATAAAATTCCTGCTGTCCGGAAGGATGCGTTTTGCCATCTCGATCACGGCACTTTTCGTGGAAGCGGTATCGGTGATCAGGCCCGTATACCCCGAATCCGCGATGAGCCGAAACCAGGGTTCGAAGGTACTGGCAGGCGCGGCGAGGAGGATGAGGTCGGGGGATGATTGATCCGTGGATTCGCCGGTCACTCCGGCGAATGATGGGTTGGTCAAGCCGGCGAATGACGGCGTGGTCGAGGCGACGCCGGTGTCGAACTTCCAGTCAATCCCTTCGTCGATCAGCCCGAGCGCAAGCGCCTGACTCACGGCATCTGCATCCACGTCGATGCCGAATATTCGTATCTGCGGTGCTTTGGCCTTGACCGCACCTGCGACCGAGCCGCCGATCAGCCCCAGTCCGATGATTTGTATCGTGTTAAAACCAGAAATCATAAAATCTCCCGCGCATCCTACTGCTGTTTCTTCATACGTCTCACGGCTGTTGATCTATGGATGTTCCTCCATTATACCGAAAAGGGGTTCAAACAGAAAAGTTTGCCTGATTCTGCTTTCATCTATCGTCATTCTCCGGTTTACATTCAAAAACTTCGCCAATCGGTACGCCGAAAACATCCGCGATACGAAATGCCATTTCGAGTGACGGAGTATATTTACCCGCTTCCAACGCAACGATTGTTTGGCGTGAAGCCCCTGCATTTTCGGCAAGTTCAAGCTGTGTCATTTCATTGGCGAAAAAACGAAGCCGCCGTATGTTGTTGGTAATGATCAGTTTTCTACCCATTGCGAACGCC
>BNUG01000041.1 GCA_025997195.1 Clostridia bacterium
TCGTAATGATTGTGATGACAGTGAGAGCAAGGAGCACCGCGAGCAGAATCTCCCGCAACGCCGGCCAGGAATCCATGATGCCAACGGCGGCAGGGATGAATAGGATCGGCATGATCTCCACTAAAAACAACCCTGTTTCTTTCACGTGTTCCAATTTGATGACGCCGAAGATCAGCGCAAAAAGCATCAGAAGCATCCCGTATATGCTGGCCGGAATGGGAATCGAAACGAGGAGTCTCAGGAGTTCTCCCAAAAGGGTGATCAAAATAATGATACCGAATTGTTTGATATATTTCATTGCTCTAAGATATCATCATTTCAAGGTGAATGACAACATGCTATCATTGAGAAAGCGAAAGGAAGAATGTGATTGGGATTCTTGAATAGAAGGAGTGGAGGAAAGATGACGATGAAAACGGAAAACAAGAAATTCACGGAGGCGGACTACGCGGCAGTCTTGTCGCGGTTTGCCGCTCTTGCGGATGAAAAATACAAGGAGTTTAACGATGCGTTAGTCCCGGGAACGACAATCCCGTCCTATGGCGTACGTGTGCCGCAGGTTCGGACGATTGCAAAAGAGATTGCCCGAACCGACCCATTTGGATTTCTAAAAGTATGCAAAGATACGACAGCCGAGGAGATCTCACTGCATGGATATGTCATTGCGAATATGAAATTGCCCTTGTCCGAGAAGCTTCCGTTGATTGCGGGCTACGTTCCGTTGATCGACAACTGGGGGACTTGCGATACGTTTTGTTTCCGGGTAAAGGACAGCGAAAAGCCCTTGCTGTGGGATTTTCTACAGGCGTATTTTGCGAGCGACCGGACGTATTTTATTCGCTATGCTGTCGTGACCGGAATCACGAATTTTGTGACCGATTTGTATATCGATGCGTATTTGGAAAAGCTTTCTGCGATCACGCGGGAAGACTATTATGTGAAGATTGCGGTCGCGTGGGCGCTTTGCGATTGTTTTATCAAACAGCGCAGCAAAACGGAAGAGCTGCTTTTGACAAAGACACTTGACACTTGGACACAAAACAAAGCGATCCAAAAATGCCGTGAGTCCCGACGGGTATCCGAAGAAGACAAAGCGTATTTGCTTTCGCTGAAAAAATAGAGGTGAATCGATTGAGAACTGGTGACACAAAAGAAACCGACACTGCTGTGTTGTATGGGTATTGCGGACGTGAGGGCGATTCTAAGGGCGAAGTATATAAAGTTTTTCGCGAATATGGAATTCCTTTTGAAGCCTATGACCACAAGCCGTTATTTTCGGAAGCCGACTGCGATGATGTGCAGCTGAACCCAAACGCGAAGATACTCAAGAATTTGTTCCTGGAAAATAAGGATGCTTCCCGCTACTATTTATATACGCTGCCGATCGACAAACGAGCGGATTTGACGGCGCTTCGGAATCAGATCGGCGAAACGCGGTTTAGCTTTGCGAAGGAAGAGGCGCTATGGGGCAAACTCGCCATCAAGCCGGGCTCTGTCTCGCTGCTCAATATCATTGGCTCGACGCATGAAAATATGACGTTTCTGATCGATGAAGAGGTCTTGAATTACGATCTGATCGGACTGCATCCCAATGACAATTCGGCAACGATTCTTTTCAGTCCGCGGCAAATCAGCACGCTGCTGAACAGGCTCAATGCAGAGTTTCGCTTTGTATGATTCGGGAGTGACAAACGGTGAAATACGCAGATATGTCAAATGGGGAAATTTGTATTTGTAGACACGCCGATTGCTGACGCAGATCAGACGATATTTTTCTGACGTGCGCCGCTGATTCTGTTAAAATGTTCCTGTTGCCTTAAAATCCGAATTATTGCTTCGCCAATTAAATATTGGACTGAATTGGCGAGGCAGCACGGCATCGTGCAAGGCGCACCTACGCTGTCCGTTTTTCCATTACGCAGCAAGCTGCGTGGAAAAAAGGCAACCCGCAGCAATACTGGTGGTATTGCGAGGCTTTCGGGCGCAGCAGGATGTCGTGCTGGTCGTCAAGATGTCCAATATTTAATCGGTGGAGCAATAAAATGACACAGCAGACAAGATGGCGGGTGTGCTTGAATGGCGCATCTCGTTCGTGTAAGATACAAACATAGCGAAAGGAGGTTTGACTCATGAAACATACAATTGGCGTACTGATGGAAAATAAACCCGGTGTGCTCAGCCGCATATCGACCTTGCTTGCCCGCAGGAGTTTTAATATCGACAGCATCACGGCCGGGCCGACGCGCAATCACGATGTGACGCGCATGACCGTCGTTGTAGAGGGTGATGAATATGTGGCCGACAATGCGGCTGCAGAGATCAGCAAACTTGAAGACGTACTCGAGATCGAGCGCATGATGCCCGGACAGAGTACGAGCCGCGAGATCATGCTGATCAAGATCAAGACAGGGCCGAAAGAACGCACGGAGATCATCGACCTTGCCAAGGTCATGGATTGCGCCATTGTTGATATCACGGTGGATACTCTGATGCTCGAACATGCAGACAGACCGGAGAAGATCGACGTTCTCGTCAAACTTCTCTCGTCCTATGAAATCCTGGATATGGCCAGAGGAGGCGCTATCGCGCTCAGAACCGGAGAGTGAAGGAAGAGACGACAATAAGAAATGGCGGAAGAAATACAAAAGTGCAAAGGGGCGATGTGTAATCGATGTCATTTGGCTTAACGACTGAACAAGCGAAAGAGTCGCTTGCAGAATACGGGAGTAACAATCTAACAGAACTCGAGCGGGAGAGTTTTGGGCACAAGTTCCGGGGCAGTTTCAGAGATCCGATGATCCGAGTACTCTGTGTTGCTCTCGCGATCAATATTGTTTTTGCATTTTTGGGGGAAACAGAGTGGTATGAAGCCATCGGTATCGCCCTTGCGGTCATTCTGGCCACTTTCGTATCGACATTTTCGGAATATCGCAATGAGAGCGCGTTCCGTAAGCTGCAGGACGATGCTTCACGGATTCTCTGCAAGGTATATCGGGATGGCGGTATTGCTGAAATTTCGATTGGAGATATTGTAGTCGGTGACTATGTACTGCTTCAGACCGGCGACAAGATCCCGGCGGACGGCTTGATCGTGGACGGTCAAATCAAAGTAGATCAGGCGACGCTCAACGGTGAGTCAAAAGAGGCCACAAAGTCAGCAATTACGGAAAATTATACCGAGGAAAGCGGTGCGATCGATTTCTTACATCCGCACACGGTCTACCGTGGCGCTGTGGTGGTTTCCGGCAATGCCGTGATGAAGGTGACGGTGGTTGGTGACAAATCTCTTTACGGGCAGATCGCAAGCGAACTGCAGGAAGAGACGGATCGGAGCTCTCCGCTGAAAGTGAAACTGGCCCAATTGGCAAGAGGGATCAGCCGGTTTGGCTATATCGGCGGTATCGCGATCGCCGTGGTGATGCTGTTCCAGAATATTATCATCAAGAATCACTTCGATGCGGCTCAGATTGCCGCCTACTGCTCCGATGAGCTGCAGGTTGTGGGCGACATTGTCTCCGCGATCGTATTGGCTGTCATTATTATCGTGATGGCTGTTCCGGAAGGGCTGCCGCTGATGATTGCGATCGTCTCAGCGCTCAATATGGGCAAGATGCTGAAAGACAATGTTCTCGTACGCAAAGTGACCGGCATCGAGACGGCTGGCAGTCTGAATATCCTGTTCAGCGACAAGACCGGAACCATCACAAAAGGACAGCTTGAAACGGTCATCTTTGTGGACGGTACAGGAGGGGCGTTTACCTCCTATGACACGGTGACGCCGGCGCTGAAAGATTTGCTTCATCTCAGTATTGCGCACAATACAACGGCGATCGTGAACCGCACAGGCGATACGGTCAATATCGTGGGTGGCAATGCGACAGAAAGAGCCGTACTTGCCTTTGTTGCTTCCTCCGAAAAAGATTTAGCGGTATCCGTCGAAAACGCGATTCCATTCAGCAGCGAGCACAAATATTCGGCCGCCAGTGTGGCGGGGGACTATCAATTGACGCTCATCAAGGGGGCGCCGGAAATCATTTTGCGTCATTGCAAAACCTATTATGATGAAAATGGCGAGAAGCAATCCCTGACGGACAGAGCGGCACTCAATACCAAGATAGACGAACTCGCCGGCAGAGCCATTCGGGTTCTCGCGATCGCGACATCTGGCGGCATGATCGAAGAGGATCGGCTGCCGGACGACGAGTGGACATTGGTCGGGGTCGTTGGTCTGCGCGATGACGTGCGACCCGAGTCGATCACGGCCATTCAGGAGGTCAAAAATGCCGGTGTGCAGGTCGTCATGATTACAGGAGACCGCATAGACACAGCAATTGCGATTGCAAAAGAGGCCGGGCTGCTTGAAGCAGACAACGATCTCATGATCACATCGCAAGAACTGGCGGAAATGACGGATGATGAAATTCAGAAAGCGCTTCCTCGGCTTCGCGTCGTGGCAAGGGCCTTGCCAAGTGACAAGAGCAGATTGGTTCGCATAGCACAAAGCCTGAATCTAGTCGTTGGCATGACCGGTGACGGGGTGAACGATTCTCCGGCGCTCAAAAAGGCGGATGTCGGATTTTCTATGGGTGGCGGCACGGAAGTCGCCAAAGAAGCGAGCGACATTGTTATTCTGGATGACAATTTCAGTTCCATTGACAAAGCGATCCTGTATGGGCGCACGATATTTAATAATATTCGTAAATTTATCATCTTCCAGCTTACGATCAACATTGCCACTGTCATGATCTCGTTTGCGGCACCGCTGATAGGGGTCGAGTATCCGCTCACGGTGATCCAGATCCTTTGGGTCAATCTCGTCATGGATACGCTGGCGGCTCTTGCGTTCGGCGGAGAGCCGGCACTGCGCCGATCGATGAAAGAGGCACCGAAAAGACGTGATGAACCGATCGTCAACAAACCGATGTGGGGCTCGATTCTCACGGGCAGCATTTGGATCTTCTTTTTTAGCCTGGTATTTCTTTTGACGTCATTGACCGATTTCGTGTTTGATCCCGCCGCGCCCAACGCGCACGATAAACTGATGACCGGTTATTTCGGGTATTTTGTATTTGCTGCCGTATTCAATGCGTTCAATGCGCGCACGGACAAAATCAATCTTCTTGATCATCTCAACGAGAACAAGGGATTTTTGCAGGTCATGGGCATCATCGCATTGGTTCATGTTCTTCTGCTCTATCTAGGCAACTCTGTATTTCGGTGTGTGAATCTATCACTGCCTGAACTGCTCTATGTGATTGGTCTGGCGGCGTTGATCATTCCGGTAGACATGATCCGGAAGGCCATCAGCGGCGCGTTGAAATAACGGATCATTCTGCGCCCCACACACTTGTCGGTCTGCGTCTTACACACCGTCATTCTGCAATGAAGTTTCAGAATGACGATGCCTATCTCAACTTCCTGGATTCTGCGTTGCAGAATGACAACATGGCATGAAGTGTATCTTTGTAGTAAATTAAATATTCAGAAAATTAAAAAGTATTTGACAAGACGGACTATTTACGCGATACTAGTTTTGAAATTTGTATTTGGTTTCGCGTAAGCAGGAGGTGGATGGCTATGAATACGGGAGATACAGCTTTCATCATCGTATGTGCGGCTATGGTGATGATCATGACGCCTGGACTGGGTTTCTTTTATGGAGGGCTTGGGCGCAGGAAGAATGTTGTCAACAATATGATGGCTTCGATCGGCATCATGGGTTTGGGCATCGTTCTTTGGTTTATTTTGGGCTACTCGGTGGCTTTTGGCGGAGAGGGCGCCTGGATCGGGTCTTTCTCGTTCCAGCATCTCTTCCATTCCGGCGTCGCGATGGAAGATTTGTCCGGCTCAATCCCGATAAATGTTTTCAGCGCTTTCCAGATGATGTTCGCGCTGATCACGCCGGCCATCATCACGGGTTCGGTCGGCGGACGCATGAAGTACAAATCGCTCTTCATTTTCCTGGGCGTTTGGTCCATCATCGTCTACTATCCTCTGGCGCATATGGTCTGGGGCAGCGGCGGATTCCTTGGCTCTGTCCTCGGCTCGCTCGACTTTGCCGGCGGCAATGTGGTTCATATCAGTTCCGGCGTATCCGGCCTTGTGCTTTGCCTCTTCCTGGGTAAACGTCGCGGGTACACGCAGATCGATTATCGTGTGCACAACATCCCGTTCGTAATGATCGGCGCGGCGCTGCTGTGGTTCGGCTGGTTTGGCTTCAATGCGGGCAGTGCGCTAACGGCCAATGAGCTTGCAGGCAATGCCTTTCTTACGACGGCGATCGCGCCGGCAGCCGCGATGGTTTCCTGGATGCTCATCGACGTGATCAAGCAGGGTAAGCCGACGCTGATCGGCGCTTGTACGGGTTTGGTAGCCGGCTTGGTCGGTATCACGCCGGGCGCGGGCTTTGTTGCCCCGTATGCGGCCCTGATCATCGGGCTGCTCGTTTCTCCCGTTTGTTACTTCGGGATCATCCTCGTCAAGAAGGTTCTGAAGATCGATGATGCGCTTGACGCCTTTGGCTGCCACGGCATCGGCGGTATCTTTGGCGGCATTATGACCGGTATCTTCGCGTCTGCTGCGATTGGCGGAACAGATGGTCTTGTGTACGGGAATCCCGGTCTGGTCGGGATACAGATTCTTGCGATCCTCATCACCATCGGCTACGCCGCGGGCGGAACGGCGATCTGCTTCTTTATAACAAGAGCATTTGGAAAGATCCGTGTGAGTGAGAAGGAGGAGTCTATCGGACTTGACCTTACACAGCACGGCGAACACGCCTATCCATCGTTCAATGGTCTTGACTGAGAATTGGGAGGAGTAGAATAATGATTATTAAAATTGAAGCGATCGTCCGCGAGGACAAGCTCGACGAAGTGATTCAGGCGCTCACAGATATTGAAGTCAACGGCATCTCGGTGTCTCAGGTCATGGGACACGGCGTGCAGAGAGGCTACACAGAACTCGTTCGCGGCCAGGAAGTCGTCGTGAATCTTGTGCCAAAGATCAAGTTTGAGATCGTTGTGAGTTCGGAAGAATGGGAGAAGAAGACAATCGAAGCGATCCAGAAATCGGCCTACACAGGTGAGGTCGGCGACGGCAAGATTTTCAGCTACGATCTCCGCAGTGTGCTGCGCATTCGAACGCTGGACAAGGACTATGACGCGCTGAACTGAGTCAACTGAGTCGATAATCGGAAAATTCTGAAAACGGCCTTGCGTGCGAGGCCGTTTTTTTGGTAAAATGTTTGCCAATACAAAATTGCAGTGTAGAGGTACTGTTATTCTGCGGCGAAGCTGTCGAATCCGGTGAATGATTGCAGATGGTTGATATGGATTCTGCACCTGTGGCGCAGAATGACGATGAATCGCAGAATGACGATGAATATATGAGAGAGGCACTTCACAATCTATGAACCAAGAAATCAAAGAAACGGATCAGAAGACAGGAAATGGACTGCCTCATAAGCAGGGGCTTTATGATCCGAAATTTGAGCATGACGCTTGCGGGATCGGTATGCTGGTCAATATCGATGGGAGAAGGACACACAGCCTTGTGGTGGATGCGATCCAGGCTCTTTTCAATATGACGCATCGCGGCGGCATCGGCAGCGAACCGGAGACCGGAGACGGCGCGGGACTGTTGATTCAGCTGCCGCACGATTTTTTCGCAGGGGTCGCCGAGTCCGAGGGGCTTGCGATACCGGGGCGTGGCGAATACGGCGTCGCTATGATGTTTGGAAGTCCGGAAGAATTGAAAATGCGCCGGACGGTCGATCGCTTCTGTGAGACTGCGCGCGGGGAAGGCCTTGATGTCATCGGCGTGCGTAAGGTACCGACCAATACCGCCGGCATCGGAGCGACGGCGAAGGCGGTATGCCCAGGTATTCGTCAGGTATTTATCCAAAAACCGAAAGGACAATCCGAAGACGATTTTGAACGCAAACTTTATGTGTTGGCAAAGGCGGCGCAGCGAAAGATTCGATACGGCGAAGTAGACCGCGATCTCTATTATTATTTGACGAGCATTTCGTGCCGTACGATCGTCTACAAGGGGATGCTAAAGCCGGATCAGTTGGCGGGTTTTTACCTCGAACTGAAAGATGTTCGTACGACGAGCGCCATCGCACTCGTACATTCGCGGTTTTCGACCAATACGTTCCCGAGCTGGGAACGCGCGCATCCGATGAATTATCTCATCCACAACGGTGAGATCAATACGATTCGCGGCAACGTCAACTGGGTCAGAGCCCGGGAGGCAATGCTACATTCGCCGCTCTTCGAAGAAGGAGACTTTGCCAAAATCCTGCCTGTCATCAATGAGGACGCGAGCGACTCGGGCATGCTCGACGACTTTGTGCGCCTGCTCGTGAATAGCGGGTATTCGCTGCCTGAGGCTATGATGATGGCCATTCCCGAACCGTGGGAAAACGACGCCCTGATGGAAGAAAAGAAACGCGCCTATTATGAATATACGAGTTGCATGATGGAAGCGTGGGACGGTCCGGCCGCGATCGCTTTCACCGACGGGCGTGTTGCCGGTGCGACGCTTGACCGCAACGGTCTTCGGCCCGGCCGCATTTGCGTCACTACGGACAATATGTTGATTCTCTCGAGTGAGACCGGTACCCTAAGTATCCCGCCGGAGCGCGTGAAACGTCGCAGTAGGCTCCGGCCGGGGCGTATGTTGCTTGTTGACACGGAACAAGGACGTATCATTGAGGATAACGAGTTGAAGGCCGCCATCGCTGAGAAGCGCCCCTATCGTCAGTGGCTTGATGAAAATCTCATTCATTTAAAGGATCTTCCGGAGTCTGAAGGCGTGGGCAAAGGCTGGCTCGACGTGATACGAGAGACGCGCGAAAAGGCTGCTCCGGCACCGTATGAACAAGCCATGCTCAAGGATTTTATCAGCCTGGAATTGCTGATGGCCAACAAGTCCGGGGAAACCGAAGAACTGCCGATTGAGACGGAACAAAAGGTCTTTGGTTATACGTGGGAGGATCTGAATCTCACGCTCAAGACGATTGCAAACACGGGTGAGGATCCGGTCTCTTCGATGGGTACCGATACGCCGCTTGCCGTACTCAGCAATCGGCCGCAGCTTCTATACAATTATTTTAAGCAGCTTTTCGCACAGGTCACAAACCCGCCGATCGACGCGATCCGGGAACAGGTAGTGACGAGTTCGTTTATTCAGATCGGCAGCGAGAACAATTTGCTGGAACCCGGTCCGGAACATTGTCATATGATTCGTCACGATACTCCGGTGATCCTGCCGCAGGAACTTGCAAAACTCAAGAATGCAGAGGCGGTCGGCTTCAAGGCGGTTTCCCTGCCGATGCTTTTCAACAGCCGAGAAGAAGACGGGCTGGAACACGCACTGGACGATCTGTTCAAGGCAGCCGATTTTGTGATGGACGCCGGCTACCATATCATTGTTCTGTCAGACAAGGGGACGAGCGAGCGCAAGGTGCCGATCCCGGCTCTGTTGGCGGTCTCGGCCCTCCACCAATACCTGGTGCGCAAGGGTACGCGGACGCATATCAGCATCGTCTGCGAAACGGGAGAGGCTAGGGAGGCTCATCATATCGCTTTGCTGGTCGGCTATGGAGCGGATGCGATTTGTCCCTATCTCGCATACCGGACGATCGAGCAAATGGCGGGCGAGGGCTGGCTGTTGGTCAGTGCGGAAGAGGGCGCCCTCAACTACAAAGAATCCATGACGCACGCGATCGTCAAGATCATGTCGAAAATGGGAATTTCAACGGTCAGGTCATATCACGGAGCCCAGGTGTTTGAAGCACTCGGGATCAGCGACAGCATTATCGATCATTATTTCACGGGTACGACGAGCCGTATCGGCGGTGTGACCATGCGGGAGATCGAGCGCGAGATCCGTACGCGGCATGGAAAAGCTTTTGATATCCGGACAAAGGATGAGCCGCTCGATGAAGGCGGCGATTACAAATGGCGCAAGCGCGGCGAGTATCATTTGTACAATCCCGAAAACATTTTCCTGCTCCAACAGAGTTGCCGGACGGGTAATTACGCGATGTTCAAGGACTTCTCTGCGGCGGTGAACAAGCGGACGGCGGAACTGAAAAATATTCGCGGCCTGCTGCAGATTGTGGAGGCGGACAAGCCGATTCCGATTGACTCGGTGGAGCCTGTTTCGAGTATTGTGCGGCGGTTTAAGACCGGCGCCATGAGTTACGGATCCATCAGTCAGGAAGCGCATGAGTGCATGGCGATCGCGATGAACCGGCTCGGGGCAAAGAGCAATACGGGCGAGGGCGGAGAACTGCCCGAACGCTTTGAGGTTGGACCGAATGGCGAGAACAAATCGAGTGCGATCAAGCAGGTCGCCTCGGGACGCTTCGGCGTGACTCTTCATTATTTAAACAACGCGAAAGAGATTCAGATCAAGATGGCGCAGGGCGCGAAGCCCGGCGAGGGCGGACATCTGCCGGGAGGCAAGGTGTATCCGTGGATCGCGCGCGCGCGTTATTCGACGCCGGGCGTCGAACTGATCAGTCCGCCGCCGCATCATGACATTTACTCGATCGAAGATCTCGCGCAGCTGATTCGCGATTTGAAGGCTGCTAACAAATACGCACGCATCAGTGTGAAGCTTGTCAGTGAAGGCGGTGTGGGTACGATTGCCGTGGGAGTGGCAAAAGCGCTGGCCGACGTCATCGTGATCAGCGGTTACGACGGCGGCACGGGCGCGGCGCCGCGGACGAGCATCCGCCATGCCGGCCTACCGTGGGAACTCGGCATCGCGGAGGCGCATCAATCTTTGCTGATAAACAATATGCGCAACCGCGTGGTGCTCGAGACAGACGGCAAACTGCTCACAGGCCGTGACATTGTGATCGCTGCTTTGCTCGGCGCCGAAGAATTCGCTTTTGCGACTGCGCCGCTTGTCGTCATGGGCTGCGATATGATGCGCGTCTGCAATCTCGATACCTGCCCGGTCGGCATCGCCACACAAAACCCCGATCTGTGTAACAAATTTGCCGGCAAGCCCGAATATATTGAAAACCTCATGCGTTTTCTGGCACAGGAAGTGCGCGAATATATGAGTCGTATCGGCGTTCGACAGGTGAACGAGTTGGTCGGCCATGTCGAGTTGCTTCGGCAGACGCCGGCGGAAAGTCGTCTCAATGAGAAGGCTCAGACTGTAGACTTATCGCCTTTGCTTTATCAGCCAAAATCGGTCGACAATGCAGGCGCGCGCTATTTCACGCAGCCGCAAGATCACGCGCTGTGGAAGACGCTCGACCAAAGCACATTGATTTCGCTGTGCAGAGGGGCGATTGACCGCAGGGGCGAAAAGAAGGCGGACTACTGTTTGGATATCAACAACCGCAATCGCACAGTAGGGTGCATGACGAGCGCCAAGATCGTGCGCAAATACGGGCCGGAAGGCTTGCCCGATGGTTCGATCAGGCTTCGTTTCAATGGCTCCGCCGGCTTGTCGTTCGGCGCTTTCCTGACGAGTGGCATCGAGATGGCCTTGCGCGGGGACGCGAATGATTATCTGGGCAAGGGATTGTCCGGCGGACGCATCATCGTCGTGCCGCCCGATGGTACGATCTTTGAGCCGCATGAAAATGTGATCATCGGGAATGTTGCCCTTTACGGAGCGACGAGCGGAGAAATCTACATTCGCGGGATCGCGGGGGAGCGTTTTTGTGTCCGCAACTCCGGGGCGACTGCTGTGGTCGAGGGCGTCGGGGATCATTGCTGCGAGTATATGACCGGCGGCAGCGTCGTCGTGCTCGGAAAGACCGGACGCAATTTCGGAGCCGGCATGAGCGGCGGCATCGCCTATGTGCTCGATGAAGATGGTGATTTTGAAAAACGGTGTAATCCGGAAAAGGTCACGCTTGAGCCGCTCGGTCCGGAAGACGCAAAACAACTGAAAGAAATCCTGAAAAAGCATGTCGGCTATACGGAAAGCGATGCCGCCAAAGCGGCGCTCAAAGGAGCGCAGAATGGGTTCAAGGGTTTCGTCAAAGTCATCCCAAAAGAATACGCGGCGCTTTTGAAGCAGGCGATTTGAGGCGGTACTTCAGTGATACAGTTATTGAGTGATGCTGTCATTCCGCAGCGAAGCCTGAGAATCCAGTGAAAATAGCAAGCCATTGATATAGATTCTGCAGCTTCGCCGCAGAATGACAGAAGGTGCGGAGTTGCGGAATGACAGAAGTTACGGAGTAGATGAATTATGGGAAAACCGACCGGTTTTATGGAATATGGGCGTACGGATGCGGGGCACCGTACGGTGGAGGAGCGCATCAAAGATTTCGCAGAGTTCACGGAGCCGCAGAGCCGCGAATCGCTGAATACGCAGGCGGCCCGCTGTATGGACTGCGGCGTACCGTTCTGTCATGCGGGTTTTGTGGTGCAAGGGCTGTCGATCGGCTGCCCGCTGTCAAATCTTGTCCCCGAGATCAATGACTTGGTCTATCGAGGCGAAATAGAGAAGGCCTACCGGCGCTTGACAAAAACCCATCCCTTCCCGGAATTTACGGCAAGGGTATGCCCAGCCCTTTGCGAAGGCAGCTGCACGCTGGGTGAACATGAACCGCCGGTCACGATCAAAGAAATCGAACGTTTTGTTTCGGATGAGATCGTAGCATCCGGCGCGCTGCGGCCTAGGTATCCCAAGGTGACGACCGGCAAGAGCATCGCGGTGGTCGGCTCAGGCCCTTCGGGGTTGGCCTGCGCGGATCTGCTCAATCAGTTTGGCAACCGTGTGACTGTTTTTGAGCGCGCCGATCGGGCGGGCGGTCTTTTGATGTATGGCATACCGAATATGAAACTTGAAAAGCAGGTCGTCGAGACACGCGTGGAATTGATGCGGGACGAAGGCGTTCGTTTTCAAACGGGCACAGAGATCGGGAATGACTATCCTGTACTCGCGTTGATGCGTGATTTCGACGCGATCGTACTTTGTGCCGGTGCAACGCAGGAACGCCTGCTCGCCGCTCCGGGAGCGGATCACGCGGGCGTGGTGACAGCTGTTCCGTACCTCACGGCCTCAACCAAGAATTTGCTGGACGGAACGCCAATGCCGGCGGAGATGGATGCGCGGGACAAAGACGTCATTGTGGTCGGCGGCGGCGATACCGGTACCGACTGTATCGCAACGGCCATCCGACGCGGGGCGCGCAGTGTGGCGCAGTTTGAGATCATGCCGAAACTGCCGGACGAGAGGGCGGCGAACAATCCCTGGCCTTTGTGGCCGCGCGTGTTCAAAACCGATTACGGTCAGGAAGAGGCTTCCAAACTGTTTGGGAAAGATCCGCGCGAATTTCTCACGACGGTCAAGGAAATCAAAGGCGATGGCCACCGGGTCACTTCTGTGGTTACGGTCGGGGTCGAATGGGAAGAGCAGGGCGGGCGTATGGTTCCGGCCGAACTTCCGGACACGGAGCGCGAGCGGCCCTGTGGTCTGCTGCTGACGGCGATGGGCTTTACGGGCCCCGAGCGGATTCTCATCGATCAGATGAATTTGCAGACGGACGCGCGCGGCAATGTGAAAGCCGATGAAGACGGATACCGCACGAGTTTGCCGACGGTATTTGCAGCCGGGGATATGCGGCGCGGACCATCGCTCGTGATCTGGGCGATACACGAAGGGATTCGTGCGGCGAAGGCCTGCGACCGGTATTTGCGGCAGAAACAGAACGTCTGACCAAGGCGTAAATCGTGTAAAATCTAAAGGCTGAATTCGGAAGGCGGTCAGCGTTTTGGACGATAAATCATCACAGTGATTCAGTTTGATTGAAGGAGGATATTAACATGGCAAAGATGCAGGGATTGGCGCACGTTGGACTTTTCGTCAACGACCTCGAGCGGTCAGTGACGTTTTATACAGATGTTCTCGAGTTTGACGTCATTTGGAGATGCGGGCTGGATGAGCCCGACGGAACAAGTACAAAGATTGCTTTTGTAAAAAACGGGGATCTCACCATTGAGATTGTCGGCAGAGCCGTTGCCGAAGAACGGAAGGATGGTTGGCATGACCATATTGCGATCGCGGTGGAGGATATCGAAGAAGTCGCCGGGGACCTGCGGAAAAAAGGAATCAGTTTTGAAAGCGCTGAGCCGGTTTTTAGTGACAGGGTCTTCCCGCACGGGGCAAAATGGCTCACGTTCAGAGGTTCGGACGGAGAACACCTTGAGATTACAGAAGTGCTGAAATAGGGCACAGAAACCTCGATTCTTTGGTTGCATAAACATAAGCAATAATGTATAATTATACATTATTGTGTATAATGCTACGCGTGAAAGGATGATGCAATAACAATGGAAGGGCTTCTTTATTTGGAGAATGGCTCCGTTTACCGGGGAAAGGGCTTTGGTGCACCGGGGTCGAATGTCGGCGAGTTGGTGTTCAATACCTCGATGACGGGGTATCAGGGGATTTTGACAGATCCGAGTTATATGGGACAAATCATCAATATGACATACCCGCTCATTGGGAATTATGGGGTAAGCGAGGTCGATAATCAGTCAGGGGGGATACATGCGTTTGGGTTTGTGACGCGGGATATCACGTTTCGGCCGAGCAACCGAATGAGTGTGATGAGCATCAATGAATGGCTCGAACAGCAGGGCGTACCGGGGATCTATAATGTCGATACGCGTGCGATCACGAAGAAGATTCGGACGGAGGGGACGATCAAATGCGTCATTTCGAATGAGGGGATCTCGGTAGGACAGGCGAAAGATATGATCGGGAAGACGGAGCTGCGGACGGATTATATGCGCGAGGCCGGGGTACGGGAGCGCGCGATCTGTAAGGGGGTAGCGGGTGAGGGTCAGAATGACAGGAGCAGGGGTGCGGGGCTGCGTATCGCGGTGCTTGATTTCGGTATCAAGCGCAATATTATCTCTGGACTGACCGATCGCGGCTGTGAAGTCACGATGTATCCTTACGGGACGACAGCGGAGGAAATCCTAGCTTTGAATCCCGACGGACTTTTTCTGTCGAATGGGCCGGGAGACCCCGAAGCTTGCGGACTCGGCGTGAAGACGACGCGCGAATTGCTTGGGAGGCTGCCGATTTTCGGCATTTGTATGGGACATCAGGTCATCGCTTTGGCGGCGGGGGGGCGCACGTATAAGTTGAAATTTGGCCATCGCGGAGCCAATCACGGGGTCATTGATCTGGAGACGGGGAAGTCGGCAATCACGAGTCAGAATCATAGCTTCGCGGTTGACAAGGATAGTATTACGGTAAAAGATATGGTGGTCACCCATCTGAATTTGAACGACGGAACGGTGGAAGGCATGCGACACAAAACACTGCCGGTTTTCTCTGTGCAGTATCATCCGGAAGGGTCTCCGGGGCCGAACGACTCGCAGTATCTGTTCGATCGGTTTGTGAAAATGGTGCGGGAGTATAAGAAGTAAAATGCCGAAGTGTGAGAATTTGAAAAAGGTTTTGATGATCGGTTCCGGGCCCATCATCATCGGGCAGGCAGCCGAGTTTGATTATGCGGGGACGCAGGCATGTAAGGCAATTCGCGAAGAAGGAATCGAGTGCGTGCTTGTCAACTCCAATCCTGCAACGATCATGACGGATGAGGGCATCGCGGATAAGGTCTATATGGAGCCGTTGACCGAGGAGGCACTCGAGGCGATCATTGCCAAGGAACGACCTGAAGGGGTGCTTGCGGGTTTTGGTGGGCAGACCGGGCTGAACCTCGCGATGGAACTCGAGGGAAAAGGCGTCTTTGCCAAGTACGGCGCTGTGCTGCTTGGCGTCAACCGGGACAGCATCCGGCGCGCGGAAGATCGGGACGAGTTCAAGACGCTGATGCGGGAGATCGGCGAGCCGGTTCCGGGCAGCATCATCGCGACGGAGATGGAGGCTTGCCGCGCTTTTGTGGCGGAAGTAGGCTATCCGGTCATCATCCGTCCGGCCTATACGCTTGGCGGTACGGGCGGCGGCATTGCGACGAACGATGAAGAACTGAATACGCTCGTGACCAGTGGCATTGAAAACTCGGCGATCGGCCAGATTCTGCTCGAAGAGTCTGTAGCCGGATGGAAAGAGATTGAATATGAGGTCATGCGCGACGCGAAGGACAACTGTATCACGGTTTGCGGCATGGAAAACTTCGACCCTGTCGGCGTGCATACGGGTGACAGTATTGTCGTCGCTCCCATTCAGACGCTGCGTGATTTCGAATATCAAATGCTGCGCGACGCGGCGCTGAAGATCATCCGCAGTCTCGACATTGAAGGAGGCTGTAACGTGCAGTTTGCGCTCGACCCTGAGACGTCAAACTATATTGTCATCGAGGTCAATCCTCGCGTGAGCCGTAGTTCGGCGTTGGCTTCAAAGGCGGCGGGCTATCCGATTGCCAAACTGGCGGCAAAGATCGCACTGGGCTACAGCTTGGATGAACTCAAGAATTATGTAACAGGTGAAACAAGCGCTTGTTTTGAACCGACGCTCGACTATTGCGTCGTCAAATTTCCCAAGTGGCCGTTCGATAAGTTCAAAACGGCTTCGCGTCGGCTCGGAACGCAGATGAAAGCGACGGGCGAGGTGATGAGCATTTCGCGGACGTTTGAAAGCGCCTTGCTGAAAGCGATCACCAGTCTTGAAATCAAACTCGAGGGACTGCGCGTGCCTTCGATCATGAAACTGGCGGATGAAGCGCTGATCGCCAAGATAGAAGCACGCGATGACGAGCGTATCTTCGCGATCGCCGAAGCGATGCGGCGCGGGCGGGAACGCAGCGGGACGGATCCGCGGTTTACGCGTGACGCGATTTTTGAACTGACAAAGGTGGACCGTTGGTTTCTTTCGAAGGTCGACCGCATCGTCAAGATGGAACAAACGCTTGCGCGGGCAAAGGGCAAACTGAACGCGGAAATCATCTACGAGGCGGAGGAAATCGGCTTTACGGATAATGAGATCCTCGAACTTTCGGGCGCCAAACGAGAGGTTCTCCTCGACATTCGGGCTGTGAACGACATCTATCCGGTCTACAAGATGGTCGATACCTGCGGCGGTGAGTTCGAAGCGCTCACCCCATACTATTATTCTTGCTTTGATGCGGAAGACGAGACGCGTGTTTCCGATGAGAAAAAGATCCTCATCGTCGGCTCGGGACCCATACGGATCGGACAGGGCATCGAGTTCGATTATTGCTGTGTGCGCGGGGTTTGGGCGATCAAAGAATTCGGTTATGAAGCTATTATTATCAACAACAATCCGGAGACGGTCAGTACAGACTTCGACACTTCGGACAAGCTGTATTTCGAGGCACTGCACATTGACGACGTGATGAACGTCATCAAGAAAGAGCGTCCGCAGGGCATCATCCTGCAGTTTGGCGGGCAGACCTCGCTGAATCTGGCGGAAGAACTCGACCGGCGTGGTATCAATATCCTGGGTACCTCGTTCGAAAGCATCGATCTCGCGGAAGACCGGGAAAAAACAACGGAATTTTTGGCGGGGCTCGGCATCCAGACGCCGCCGGGTGCCTCTGTCACGACAAAGGAAGCCGCCTTTGAAGCAGTGGGAAGACTCGGCTATCCGCTCGTTGTACGGCCTTCCTACGTCATCGGCGGCCGCGCGATGCAGGTGGTCTATACGGATCATGAATTGCTCGAATATCTGACGGAGGCTGTCTCACTCTCGGACGAGCATCCCGTGCTCATCGATAAATATATCCTTGGCAAGGAAATTGAGGTTGACGCCATCAGCGACGGCACGGACATCCTGATTCCGGGAATTATGGAACATGTCGAGCGGACCGGCGTTCATTCGGGCGACAGCATCAGCGTTTATCCGCCGCATACGATCCCGCAGTCTGTACAGGACACGCTGGTTGATTATACAAACCGCATCACGCGCGGACTCGGCGTGGTCGGGCTGGTCAATGTGCAGTATGCGTGGGACGGGAAAGATGTTTATGTAATAGAAGTCAATCCCAGAGCCTCTCGCACGGTGCCGATCATTAGCAAGGTGACGGGCGTTCCTATGGTGCGGCTGGCGATCGCCGCCATGCTCGGGTATCCGTTGAAAGACAGCGGTTTTGGGACAGGATTGTATCCGTCAAAGAACCTGACAGCTGTGAAGGTTCCGGTCTTTTCGGGCGCCAAGCTGACGGATGTAGATATTGCACTCGGCCCCGAGATGAAGTCGACGGGCGAGGTGCTCGGGGTAGATACCACGTTTGAAAAGGCCTGCTACAAAGGCTTTCTTGCGTCTGGCGTCCATATTCCGCTGGAGGGAAGTTTCTATGTGCGGTTGAAGGATCCGGACAAAAACGCGGCGTCTCTCGAAGTGGTTCGCGCCTATGCGAAAGAGGGCTTTTCTATCCTGTCACACGGCGGGACTTTGACCTATTTGCAGGAGAACGAGATCGACGTGGCGGAGGCCTCGGCGAAAGAAGCGAAAACGATGATTGCTGAGGGAAAGATTACCATCGTACTTGATGTGCCGACGGTGGCGAACAATCCGGGTACAGACAGCTTTGAGGTTCGGCGGTATGCGATCGAGCGCAATCTGCCTGTCCTGACCTGCGTCGATACCGCAGAAGCTTTTCTTTTGGCGCTGCGCATGAAAAAACACGGCGATCAGCCGGATTACCGCAGCCTTGAGGAGTATGTGAGAAGGTGAGATCGGCTTGAAGTCGGACGTGTGTAAATATGGACTTTTGTACGCACCGGAGATATGATTTTTCGCTAAAATAGTGACGCTTCTTATAAAAAAGATTCATAAAATCGTTGATTTTGTGAATCTTACTATACAAAGGGTACCCCGGCGAAGAACAATGGTGGTGAGACCGGGAACCTCCATAACGGATCAGGAAGCGCAAATCGCGACAGAAAGGAATCGATGAGGCGTTAAGAACCATGGTTCTGCGCCGGGGTGAAATCCTGTTCACCGTTATCTCCTAGAGTGACGCCCGGTTGTTTTATGAGGCGTGGCGGGTATTCCCACCAGTGTGTCTCAATGATAATGTACCACAGTTTTTCGCAATTGAAACAAAAAACATTAAAAAAGTATAATAAAATTATAGAGTATTGGATGGAAACCTATTTTGCCGGTATTTATCAATTTTGTAGAGCTGAACGACTACCAATTCACATGAAGTTTGCTGCTATTTCAGGTTCTCGGGATTGAGGCAGTGCAGGTCGGCGGGAACGAATAGGCCGTCCTTGCGGATCAGTTCTCCGTCGAGCCAAATCGCTCCGCCGCCGTAGTCCGCCCGCTGAATCGTGACGAGATCCCAGTGAACCGCGCTGCGGTTGCCGTTGTCAGCGTCTTCGTAGGCATTGCCCGGCGTGAAATGGAAACTTCCTGCAATCTTTTCATCAAACAGCGTGTCCTTCATCGGGTGCAGAATATAGGGGTTCACGCCGAAGGAAAACTCACCGATGTAGCGTGCGCCTTCGTCGGTGTCGAGCAACTCATTAATGCGCTTTGTGTCGTTGGCCGTCGCTTCTACGATCTTGCCGCCCTTGAAGGTGAATTGGATGTTTTCGTAGGTAAAACCTTGCTCCTCGCTGACGGTATTGACGGAAAGCGTGCCGTTTACAGAGTCGCGCACCGGCGCCGAGTATATCTCGCCGTCGGGGATGTTCTTTTCGCCTGCACATTTGATAGAGCCAACGCCCTTGATCGAGAACGTCAAATCGGTTCCCGGGCCCTTGATTTCCACGCGGTCGGCGGCGTCCATGCGTACTTTCAGCGCGTCCATCGCGCGGTCCATCTTTCCGTAGTCGAGCGTACAGACGTCAAAGTAAAAATCCTCAAAAGCGGCCTGACTTTGCCCGGCCAGTTGTGCCATGGATGGGGTGGGGTAGCGCAGCACGACCCAATTCGTATGGTTGACGCGGTAATCGAGCACAGGCCGGTTCACGCGGTTCCACAGGTTCATACGCTCGGACGGCACATCCGAAAGTTCGCTCGCATTGTCACCCGCCCGCACGGCGATGAAAGCCGCCATGCCTTTCATACGCGCAAGTTCTGTCTCGTTCGCAAAGGCTGCCTGCTCCTCGGTCGCGCCGAGCAGGATCTCCCGCTGCACCTGGCTGTCGCGCACCTCTGCATAAGGTATGCCGCCCGCCTCATAGATCTTACGGATAATAGATAGGATCAGCGGCTTTGTAGCTGCGCCTTCATAGGAGACAAGCACGCGATCCCCGGGCTTCACCCGAGTAGAATAATTGACCAGTATATCAGCAAGTTTTGTAATGCGTTCGTCCATTGAGTAGGCTTCCTTCCTTCCTTAGATTTATAACCATTGTCATTGTTCATACCCCAGTCATTCTGTGCCGGCGGTGCTGAATCCGGAAAATTGTGAGAAGCACTGGATTCTCGGGCTTCGCTGCGGCATGACAACCGTGTGAACCGTTACTTATTGTTAAGATTCTCGCCTTCGCGGAATGACAGTATTGTACCATATCACTGAATTTTCCTGTATACTACGTTTATGTACCATTGTTTCATTATCAATCCAGCGGCCGGGAAAGGCAAATGGCAGGATGCGCTCCTCCCCCGTATCATAGAATCCGCCAAGCAGAGCGGTACGAAATATGAGATCCATCGTACGACGGGGGCAGGCGAGGCTACGCTCTATGTCAGGGATCGGCTCGCGAAAGAACCCGGTGTCACGAAAAGATTTTATGCGGTCGGGGGCGACGGGACGGCGAAGGAAGTCCTGAATGGGCTGTACAGCCATCCGGATGCGGAACTTGCTATTATTCCGGCGGGGTCGGGCAACGATTTCGTGCGGAATTTCGGGGATGAGAAGACTTTCCTTGAGGTCGGGCGGCAGATGAGCG
>BNUG01000042.1 GCA_025997195.1 Clostridia bacterium
TACGCCTAAAGAAAGTGTAACACAAAACCCGATCCCATGCAACAAGAAACACACAAAATCGGGCTTTTTCACCATTTATTTGTAGATTTCTTCGTTTAGGCGTAAAACTCAGTAGAAGTTAATATTTAGAGATTCCCGCCTGCGCGGGAATGACAATGTACTTTCGCGGGAATGGCGGGAGAACGTTATCATTTTCTCTGCATTATGATAGACTAGCCCTATTGTGAAAAATACGAGCGTTCAACAAAAAATCACAATTTCGGCAATCCTTTGTTTTGGGGTGGGAATGTTGATTATTTTTGCTACGCTCTTCTTCTATTTGCGGGGCGCTTTTTCGGAGACGGCCCGCACGACCTTTTATGAACAAGGCAGGCGCTATGCCAATATGATCCAAGATCAATTCGACAAGCCGCTCTCCTTTTTGTCGGGCGTCACCGGTATGGTGGAAGCTGATATCGCGGCCGGCGACGCCAGCCGAGCCAGACTGCGCGATCAGATCTTCCACGCGTTTGATGAGTATTCGGCCTCCGAAGGCACGGCCCTTATGATGGAGCCGAACGCTTACGACGGGCTGGATGGGGAATATATCGGTACCAATCTCGGCACCGAGATCACGAGCCGCGTTTCCTACTATTAAAATAGGGGAGTGGGGAATATGCGCACATTAGCTGATTTCTCCTAATCCTTCAAACACCCAATCGGCACAACCCACACACCAGTTTCCATTTGAAAGGCGTATTCCGTTCCTGTAAGTACCATCAAAAAAGACGGTGCCGGCATCTTTTCAGTATCGATGTTTTTGCTGAAATTTATTAAATTTTCCGCCGCCTTTTCAATCTCACCTGCGCCCATCTTGATTTCAATAGCTGCCCACCGTTCATCTCTTAGCTGAATAATCGCATCGACTTCATGATTCAACTGATCGCGGTAATGATACACGGAACCGTCCACGCTGTCCGCATAAATCCGCAAATCACGAATACATAGGGATTCGAAAAGAAAACCGAATGTCTCAAAATCATTCAGCAATTTATCTTTATCTGCGCGCAGAGCCGCAGTCGCAATAGATGGGTCGGTAAAATGCCTTTTTGCAGTAGTTCTTATTGCTCTTTTCGAACGTAAATGAGGGCTCCAAGCCGGAAGATCTTCAATAACATACAACTTCTTCAGCGTGTTGATATAGTCATTGACGGTTTTGTCAGATAGTTCTTCATCGTTTGATTTTAAATCTTTTAACAATGTGGCGGTGCTAGCCTGTGTAGAAACATTCCTCGCAATCGACCTAAGCAATGAATACACTCTATCAGGGTTCCGTTCCACATGATCTATTTTAGAAATATCCTGATAGGCAACAGAGTCTAAATAATTATATACCATTTGCAAAGCATACTTCTCGTTGCCTTCACCCACGGCCTCCGGCCAGCCGCCACGCGTAAGAATATATGCAATTCTTTCTATTGATAATTTGTTTTCGTCAAACAAATCTTCTGCACCGTTAAACAACTCCATTAAAGAAATCGTTCCTGAAGATTCTCCCGACTCAAACAGGGACATCGTACGCATTGTCATCCGGCTTATTCGACCTGTTCCCGTATGCATATCATCTGCTTCCGGCGGAACAACCGATCCTGTTAGTATAAATTGCCCGCGTGCTCTTCTTTTATCAACGGCAAATCTCACAGCATTCCATAAAACAGGTGCAACTTGCCACTCATCTAAAAGTCTGGGTATTTCACCTTCTAATAATTTTGACGGTTTTGTTTTCGCAAGAAGTTTGTACGTTTCCGAGTGATCAGGATCTTGCATATATAGGATACTGTTAGATATTTCTTCAGCAGTACGTGTTTTTCCGCACCATTTTGGCCCGACAATCAACACTGCTCCGGATGTGGCCAAATACAGATTCAATTTTTCATCCACGATGCGTGGTAAATATTTTTCGTTTACCATCCGTACTTCCTCTTTTGCCACAACACCCAGTATACACACAACTTCCGTATTTGTCATATATTTAGTTCTGTATTTGTCATAATATCAGTTCTGGATTTATCAAGGATTTGGCTTTTCTATGCCCGAAACCGGCCCGCCGGGAACGATCACAAATTGCTTTCCTTTTCGTGTGCGGCTTCGAGCGAGCGGAGAACGATCAGCATGGCGATGCTGCCCTTGCCGACCGCGCGCTCGTACGTATCGTTCTTCGAGATCAGGAAACCTTCCTGCCGGTTGGAACGGACCGTCGTCATATCGTTTGCCAGAATGAAATCGCAGTGATAGCGTTCGATGCTCCTGCGCCCCCGGTTCACCAACTCGACCTCACCGGCGCCCACCAGCAGATTGAACGCGGTAATGACAGCGTCAGGCGCGAGCCCACGAAGCAGCGAGATGATTTTCGGCGCGCGGTGCAGTACCACGATGATGTTGTCGTGATCTGCGGAATTGATCGCCGCGGCCACTTCGGGCGGACTGTATAGCGTCTCCCGGATTTTGGTGGCGTTGACGACGGGCCCTACTTTCTTGAGCAAATTGGCTGCGGGGCCGGTGTTGCGCGTGGTGTCGACGACGGCTTCAGCCAATTTGTCCGCGTCCGTGACGGCGCCGACATAATAATCGGAGACCGCCATCGTATGAATCACGATGTCGAATTTCTTATCCGCGCATACTTTCTGCAAAACCTTCGTCAGCGAACGCACATCGTCCGCGATCCGAACGTCGATGGAACCCGTGGAACCGCCGAGGATACGGGGCCGGGCCGCCGCGCCCGAGCATACATAGGTGATCGCGACATTTTCTTCCGCCGCCACAAAACTTTCGGCGATCAGCGCGCCGAGTTTGCCTGTTCCTGTGTTCGAAACCCGGCGGGCGTCGTCGATCTTCTCCGATGTGTTTCCTGCGGTGACTAAAATATTGAGCATGCTATTCCCTCCTTAGGCTATTGAGGCTTAGACCTCTACGATCTTGACGACACGGGTGGTTTTGTAGTCGGGATCGTTGTGCATATCGATCACGCGGCTGTTGGCTGTTTTTTCGTCATAGACCCGCACCTGCGGATGCAGCAGATCCTCCGGGTAGTTGCGCTTGACGATGCAAATCTCCTGAGACCGAAGCTGCACGACCGATCCGAGCGGGAAAGGCGCGATGATCTCTGTAAGGGTATTGACGACTTCCGGATCGAATTTGCGGTCGGACAGATTTTGTACGGTTTCGATGGCCTGCATCGGATACATCGCCGCACGGAACGCACGCTTGGACACCAGGGCGTCGTACACGTCCGTGATCGCGATAATGCGTCCGAAGACCGAGATATTCTTCTTGCGGAGCCCGTCCGGATAACCCGTACCGTCATAACTTTCATGATGCTGCATTGCGCCCATCGAAGCCGCCGAAGACAGCGAGTAATAGTTCATAAGATATTCGTAGCCCTGCCTGACGTGCCCTTTCACGATGTGGAATTCCTCATCGGTCAGTTTGCCCGGCCGGTTCAGGATGTTCTCCGGCAGGAAGGCGTTGCCGATGTCATGGAGCAGCGCGCCGATGCCAAGTTCAAAAAGCTGCTCGTCCGACATCTTCATCTTCATGCCGATGGCGATCGAGAGCACCATGACCATCACGGCGTGGCAGGGTTCATACGCGGCAAAAGGCTTGAGGTCGATCGACTCGACCAGCAGATGCTGCTCCTTCGCGCGCAGGGTCTCGAGGATGGGTATGACGACCGACTTCTGCTCGTCGATGCTCACGGCCACGCCGCCGTCACCGCCGGACTTGTAAGCCATGTCCATATACCTGTTGACCGCCCGCTGTGCCGTCAGGTATTCCTTCGCGGTGATGATCGGATCGCTGACGATGTCGTCGGAAGCCACGTCCAGAATGTAAACGCCGGAAAACCCCTGCCTGGAGAGTCGATCGATTTCCTTGTTGCCAAGTTTCACGCCCTCGCGTAAAAAAATCTCTGTCTTTTCGTCGTGAATATCACGCGCCAGCAACATTCCTTTCCTCAGATTGTTGATCGTTACATACCGCATACGTCTTTACCCTTTCCGTCATTCGCCGGCTTGACCAACGAATCCACCCTTGTCATTCCCGCGCCAGTCCTTCTGTCATTCCCGTGCAGGCGGGAATCTTTTCGGATAAGCGCCTTGCGATTCCCGCCTTCGCGGGAATAACAACATGAGGCGGGAATCCCCTCACTTTGTCAACCGTTTCCGCTTGACGCCCACATACACCAATAATAACGCAACCGCGCCGGCAATCAAAATCAGCAGGAGCAAACCTCTGTCGCTCTGACTGTTTCCGAAGGCCCTCATGCTTTCGAACATATACGCGGCGTCTATCTCTTTCAAATCGACCGTCGTGATCGGAGCCGCGTCAGAAACGGACGTCAGGCTTCCGGCGTCGTACACCTGATATTTCCCCTCTGCCATATTATACACACTCACGAGGGACAGTCCTTTCGAGGGACGGGAGAGGTCGCCGGTGGTGGCTTCCTCGCCGTCCGGGGCACCGTCGCCGCCGCCCGGGTCCGCCGGCTCTCCCGCGCCGGGCTTTTCGTCCGAAGCTGCCGTACCGGCATCGGCGCTCTTGTCCGGTGCGGCCGTGTTCGGTGCGGTGCTTTCTCCCGGAACTGACGTTTCCGCAGGAGGAATCGGTTTTGCTTCCACGGGAGCCCCGGCGCCCGCGCCGGTAACCATATCGGTACCCGCATTGCCGCCTAAGCCTTCGATCACCTCTTCTGCGGGGCCAACTCCTGTGGTATCGTCTTCCCCCGCACCCAGCCCAATGCCGCCGGTAGCGTCACCTGCTTCGCCCGACCCGGCGCCTATGCCAAGGTCATCGTTTTGATCTGTTGTCGTGCCGATGGTTTCGCCCGCTATCATAGCGTCGCTTCCGTCGGTATCACTGCCGCCGATGGCTTCCCCGCTGTTCGCGGTCTTGCCGCCCGCATCCGCAGTTCCGGTTCCGTCGTCCGGTATCGTCCCGCTGCGAATCTGGGATTCGACCGCCCGGAGCGATACATAACTGCCGGAGAGCGTCGCAAACATGGAACTCGCGTTGTCCGAAAGCACGGACTTTGCGTAAGCGAAAAGCGAGCCTTCGCCCTTGTCGGCGTCGAGCGGAATCTCCTCACCCGTCAAATAATCAAAGGCGGCCACGCGTCCCGACTTGTAGCGCACCATCGCAACCGTCTGATCGCTCGACAGGGTATTGCTCATCTCCCGCACAAAGTCCGTCCGGAAATCAGCCGGAATCTTGATTGGTTCCTTGATGTCGGCAAGCACGCCGTCCTTCCCGAGTACGGTCATGATCTCCGGTGCCGTCGCCGGATCGACGCCGTTCGTCTTATAGTCGAGAATGAGGGCGTCCGCAGCGATCGGCATCTGAGGATCAATCGCCGCCAAATGTCCGTTTTTCACATAGAGACGAAGCGGCTGTTTCTCGCCCGTACCCAACACAGAGTAGGTGGCAAACGTCTTGATCGTAGTGCCGTTGTAATCGAAAGTATAGAGGGGCACAGGATCTTTCAGCAGGCGAACACTGCCGGCAGGCGGTTTTGCTTCTCCTGTGCTGACGGACTGACCGTCTGTATTTTCCGTGTCACTTTCTACGCCGATGGCGTCACTCAATTTGCGTACGACCTGTCCGGTAGAAACATCGTAGACGTCACCGTCCGCGCTTAGTGCCTCTCCGCCAATGAGATTCAGGAACGACCCGGAAATCAGCGCGTCGCCCGCGTGACTGCCCGCGTACACGCCGCCGCCCGACAGATGATACCAGTCACTGCCGTAAACACTAATGGTACGCAGCAAATCAGCCGGTTCGATCTCAAAGGTCTCCGTAGCTCCGCCCATTCCCGTCACAAGCGTGAGTTTCTTCTTGAAATCATAGGTAAATGTATACGTCGGCTCCTCGATCAGACCGCCGTAGATTTCCCTGCCGCCCGCGTCGACCAGACTGAACGCGCCGCCGACATATGCCGAAAAGTCGATGCTGATTTTGTCCGCCGAAACCGCGTAGACGGTCGCGCCCGGCGCCTCATCTTCCATTGACAGTCCGAACACCGCCACGCCCGAAGGATTCGCCGGTATCCGTATACCGCCGCCGTAGGTCTGATCTACATTCGCGTCGGAATAGTGCTTTGACGTCCATGCGCCCGTATAGGTATGCGCTGCGGTGGGATTGTAATAGTAATATTTGCTTCCGGGCGTCCGGCCGGCAGCACTGAAATCTGTCCATGTGCCGAAAGAATTATCCGTCAGGAAAGGTGAATGTGCAACATCGTAATAATTCCCTGAAGCATCACTGCCTTCCGTGAACGGCGCCTGTGACCGCGGTGAAGTCGTCGTATTTGGCTGATAATAATAGATGATTTGCGCAGTCGTATACGGCAGATACCCATAACGGAACCCGCCGTACCACCAGTAAGAAGGCTCATTTTGCCCTGTCCCGTAATTGATACGGTAGACCTGGCGCATATAGGCGATGCCGCCCGCGCCGCCGGCTCCCGTGGTATTATTCCCCGCACCGCCGGCCGTGCTTCCGGGCGAGCCCATGATCGTATAGTCGGACTTCATGAAGGAGGTGGCCGGCGACCAGTTTTTGACCAGACCGGTGGCGGAATCCGTTTCCGGAGCCGCCCCGCCGTTTACCGTTGCGTTGCCATAGGCGAAATTCATGCCGACCGTATTGTAGGTTCCCAAAAGATGTTCGCGCGTGAGCAGCAGATTTTCCGTGGAATAGAGCGGCTCTTCCCGGAAACCGCGGCCATCGTCCCTGCCGTCTAAAGTCGCGGCCAGGTACTCGCCGTCCAGGCTTCCGTATTTGTAAACCGGCTGCGCGCCGTTCCGCAAATCCCTTGCATACGTGGGGGCACCTCCGACATCGAGTACGCTGTATTCCCAGATACGGTGTCCCATCGGCTGAACGAGACTTGCCGCCGGCAGTTTTTCATCCAAATTGTAGAGCAGAGAGCCATACAGCGTGCCGGTTCCCGTCACTTTGACCTTGCCCACCATGATGCTGTCGCGATCCCGGTTGATCGACAATTGCGCCGTGGCGATACTCGTATTGTTGGCGGCATTGGTTGCGGTCGCGTTGGCATGAGGATTGGCATAATAATAGACGAGTTTGTCCTGGATCGGATACAGATTGCCTTCCACATGACCGATCAGACCGCCCACATAATTCGCGCCCTGCACGGAGCCCGCGACGATATTATTTCTTTCATAAGCCGCATTGGTGCCGTCTAATGCTTGATCGGGCTTGATATAGCCGGCAAGACCGCCGACGTAGTTTCCGGTGCCGACGATATCCGCATTGGAAGCGCAGTAGCCGATCGAATACTTCGGCATATAGCCTACAATACCGCCGACGTAGTTCCTGCCGTAGATACTGCTGTCCAGAACTTCGTCGAAATTGTGCGCACTCGTGTCCCCGGTTCCGATCATGCCGCCAACGTAGTCCGCGCCCTCCGCGCCGATCAGGCTATTGACGACCGTCACGCTATACGCTCTGCCCGCACCCGCGAATCCGCCGTAGTACTTGTTGTAGGTCGGATACGTCACAAAGTTCCTGGACATGCGAACGGTATCCGGATAGTTGTTTCCGGATTGATAGATGTAAGCCCCTTTGTACTGCGGTTCCCAGAAAGACGGTACCGACGAAGAGGCGCCGTCGTCAAAGATCGACCCGACAACAGAGTCGCGTACAGATACCGCATAGGTGGTACTCGACGTCGCGCCGGTAAAGCCTCCCGCGTATTGCCGGGCAAATACTTTGACGTTTGAAATATCGATATGAGCCGATGTCGAGTACCATACGCCGGTAAAGCCGCCCGCATAGGCGCCGGCCGCGATCACAACGGCATGGCTGACCGACGTCGGTTCGTGAGGATCGCCATAACACAGGCCATGCCCAAACATACCGCCCGCTCTCTGGCCTTCTGTAATAACACGCACATGGCTGGCATGAAGACGCTCATTCCGCGGTTCCGTGCCGGAAATCGTAGTATAGCCGACTAAGGATCCGACATAGCAATCACTCGTAGCCTGCGTGCCGGCCAAGTTGTTGGTGACGTTCCAAATTTCACCGTAAGCCGAGGTGTATTCGACCGAACAATCGCTGATCCGCGTCGTATACAGCGCCCCGGCGATGCCGCCCACCATATACCGGCCCCAGACGACATTTGGATTTCCCGCCAGCGTGAGATCGTATTCTCCAAGCGGTTTGCCGTCCGATCCCTGCGCGAGCGGTGCCGTGCCGAACACGGAGGGGGTTCCGTCGTTCGGCGCGTTGTAGAGACCGGCGTCATAAGTGAGTCTCACATTCGTGATCGTACTGTCGAGCGCGTATCCGATCAAGCCCCCGATGTAATTCCCCTGGCCGCCGTTCGCAGCCGCCTGCTGACTCACCACCTTGCCGGCGGAGCCATACGGAGAGCCGCTATAGGTATAGATCGTTTGCGTATCGGTCCGCGTCCCGTCCACATGGATGTTCGTCAATTTGACGTCGTTGACGATGCCGCTCATATAGCCGATGGACCCGGCGTAACTGGCGCCGTTCGTCTTCAAGTCGATATTCGTGAAATCGACTCTCTGCACCGTACCGGAACACTCCGCGATAATACCCGTACGCACGCCGCCTTGCGCGGTTTGCGTGATGGAAACATTTTGGAACGAAAGATCCTGCAGCAAGGCATTCGCGTATTTCACAAAACCCATGCCCGTACTGCCAAACGACAGATTCAGATTCTTGATCGCGGTCTTCCCCGGCTGACCGACCAGCCGGTTGACGCGGACATTGATCGTGTCTTTGATTTGATCGGCAGTCACGGTATTGCTTGCAAAATCGAGATCGCCTGTGATTCTGATGTTTTCCGTGCTCTGACCATGCTTGTCCGCCGTCATCTGCTCGCACCATTCCGCGACATTGCCGATGAGCAAATAAGGCACCGACAGCGCGTCAAAGAGGATACGGGAAGCCGCCTGCTCGGTGATCGTCGGCGGAGTCGGGCCGTTCGGGTTCGTGACGACGACGCCCGTGATGGCGTAGGTGTCGACAAATTTCAGCAAATGCTCTCTCTTCAAGGTCAGCACGATCGTCGTCATAATATTGGTAGGCGCGGCGGATTGTTTCGTGATCTCATAGGCAGCGGCAATATCGCTGTCATTGATTTGAATATTGTCGATCACCAAAGATTTGATGTCCGCGCCCGCCGGATGCGTCACCTGCATCACGACCTCCCACTTCAAAGCGGCGCCGTCATACACCGCGCTGATCACGTTGATGGAATACTCGTGTTCCCCGGGCTTGCGCGCCGTCTGATAGGGCAACATTCCCCCGTCCGTATTGCGAAGCCACGGCAAATTGCCGTTCTCTACGCCCGTGTATTGCGGATAGGTATCGGCGAACTCCGTACCGTCGTAGATAAAGCCGTCGTCCATATGAATGGTACCCAGATAGTAGTCTTCCGATTTCAAGTCGTCCGCGCTTGCCATCGTAGCCCCGTCGCGCCCGGGTCCCTGCGGATTGCCATCGGCACCCATGATCAGCCAGGGATCGTAAGGTTTCGTCGTGATCAACTGACCGTCGTAGGCAAAAGAACCTGCCACGGGACCTTTGATCGTGATGGCCTCCTCGTTGCCGCCGGTCGTCCCGACAATACGTCTGACAGGTCTGGCGTCGTCATAAGGCACATAGCCCAGCGAAGTATCGACGTCGCCGAGTACGAGAGAGTCAAGTTCCGCGAACTCGGTCATCGTACCGGCGCCGCCGATGAGACCGCCCGCGTTGCGGCCTTCCGTGCTGACGGCGACGTCTGTCCAGCTATTTTCGAGAATCCTGTCGTTGGAATCGCGGTATCCGATCAAGCCGCCGATATTGATGTCCGTACTGTTGACCTTGATCCGGCCCTGTGCGTAAACGTTGGCAATTTCACCGGAGTTGAACCTGCCGACAAGACCGCCTACGCCGCGATTTTGGTCGGAAAAGTTATTCTGGATATCGATCCCATAGACGTAAGAATTGAAAACGGTGGAGCCATTGTTTACGGCCCCGATCAGTCCGGCCATATAGGTTCCGGCACCGATCGATTTTGCGGTATCGAGGACTTTGCTGTTATTGACGGAACAGTTCGTTACATCCGTATAGTCGATCGCGTCCGCCAAGACCGCCGAATACGAATAGCCTCTGACGGTACTGTCTTTGATATGCACATTGTCAATCCTTGCGCCGGCGTTCGTTTGCACGATAAAGCCCGCGTACGCGACATTCGGATTGTCGATGCGCATCCCCTCGATCAGCAGATTGCTGACCGTGCCGCCCCAGAGTGTCGGAATCACCCCGACGCCGCTGGTTACGGTCGTCGTGCTCAGATCGATGCCTGTGATCTTGTAGACCCCCTGCAGTTTGTAGTTGTCGTCGTAATAGCCGCCGTCGATCGCTCCGGTGAAGACGTTGGCGTTCTGCGTCGTGCTGTACGCGCCGATCATCAGTTTCGCGGGGGCGACGCCGGTCAGATCCAGATCGTTTCCGAGCCGGTAATTCCAGTTCTTGATATCGTTGATTTCCATCCATTCCTGCGGCGTATGAATGATCTTGTAGAACTCGGCGGCGACCGCGAAATTGGCCGGCACTTCGTAGACATAACTCGAGTTCAGCAGGCTGTAAGCAAAGCCGGTGATCGTATAACTGGATTTGAATTCTTTCGGTTTTTCAAGGCGCACCTGCACGCGCGAGACGCCGTCGCTGTCGATCTGACTGCCCGGGATCACGGTTGCCGTGAGAGAACCCACCGCAAAACTCCGAATATAATAATAGCCCTTGTTTTTCAGCGTCACCAAAGCGATCGCGTAGTCCTCCATCTGCTTTTCGACGAAGACGCTGCTGATTTCCACGTTTTCTACCGCGCTGATTTCCGGCAGCGGCAAATACGGCTGCGCCGGCATCCCATAGGGCTGCACAAGCTGCGGGAAATAGCCTGCCGCGACGGTCTTGATCGCTTCGAACGAAGCGCCGGTGATTCGCTGCTGCCAGAGATAGTCGTGCAAGGTATCAAAGGAGGTCTTGACGCCCCAGGCGCCCTTGTACAGGCGCAGCGGATCCGCCGTCACATAGTATGAATTGGCCGTCCTCGCGGAAGCGCCAACGCCGCCGATGCCGGGTCCGTATACATAGTCGTTGGTAGCCGTCGTCGGATTGATACCGGCCTTATAGGTCTGAACGGTCGCGGTATTGAAATACGGCTCGCCAAGGGAATAAACGCTGTCCACCCTGCCGCTGTTTGTGCCGACGACGGAGCCAAGGGACTGCGGCTGATACGTACGGTCGGCGCCGGTCCCGAATACATTGACATAAATATCCGCGAGGCTGTAGACATTGCTGACGCGCCCCGTCGCCGTGTTGGACGCGACGGCACCGCCGAGATTTGCCACCGCGAAAGCCGTGTTTTCCGCGGCGGGGACGATCGGAACGGTGATTCGTCCGTGGCGGGACACCTTGCGCGACGGATCGCGGGTCATGGCGTCCGCCGTCGTCTCCGTGCCCGGGGCCAGCTTTTCCCCCGATTCCGAACCATAGACATAGCCGTTTCTCACGATACCGTTATTGGAGTAAACGACCCCGCCAAAACCCTGACGGCTTGTCACACCCTCTCCGAGATCCACGGTGAAATTCTCGATCACCCCACTGATCGCGTTGGAATAGCATAGCAGGGAATACGCGTAGTTGTAGCGCCCATTATCTTTCATGGACTTTATGCGGATATTTTCAATGCGTCCCCGGTTGGTATACACCGGTGTGATATTCGTGGTTTCTCCGGGATTTTCACCCCTTATCCCATATTCCAGCGTAAGGTTCTTCATCACACCGGAGTATCCGATGTGATAGAAAAGCTGGCGGTTAGTAATAGCCGGCGACTGAGCATCGGTATCGACGTTGTATATTATGGTATGCCCTTGGAAATCAATCACCCCATTGAAGGGTCCGTTGCCGGAATTGGACGCTCCGTTGCCGGGATTCGGCGTACTGGTGCCTCGGATATAGGCCAGTCGCGTTTGACCGGAAGGCGCTTTATCCAAAATACCTTTTATCGCCGCAAGATCATATCCGGCTTCCTGCGCCAAACCATTGTCGGAACCGATGCCGAGCGCCGTGTTTCCCGGAATGGTGTTATAGAAATGATAAAGATCTTCGATGACGAGATAGCGCCCATAGCGCCCGCCCGTATCGGCGGCCGTAAGCACAGGCCCGTCGCCGAAACCGTCGGGAACCGTGTTGGTCAACACATCAAGGCTGGCGGTGGCTAACCATTCGCCCGTCAAAGGCTTGGTCATGAGATCCTCACCGCTCCGCGCATCCGCCCCGGACAGCCAGCGCAGCTGATCGGTCACGAAAATCGGCGTCATCGGACCCTGCGTATCAAAGAAGACCTGATCGATCATGATATTGCGTCCGCCGACATTGATCCAAAGTTCCGCGCGATAGTAATATTTCACCGGAAGTTCAATGACCTGATCGTCCACCAAATTTTCCGTCCAGGTATAGGGATACGCGAACTCATCCGATTTGGTATAGTCGCCGTAACCGAGATTGCGGTAAAAACGCAGCGTATACGTTGGGTCGGACTTTAGATACTGCGCCGTGTCGTTGATCTCCGCACGCAGCTTCGTATTGAGACTGCCCGGGATCACCTTGCCCGACTCGTCTTTTATGACGTCCATGCCGCGCAGCGTGAGCCGTCCCGATATCCCGTCTTCCGTCTTCACGCGGTAGCAGTCATTGTAGGGACTGGCCGGACGCTCCTTCTGACTAAACTGACTCTCATCCGCGCCCGTACCCGTCGGAAGTGTTTCAATGCGCACATTCGTCTGATAAGAAGTATAATCCCGTTCATCAAACGCGTCATTGTACACGGGCGCTGTGAACGTGATCGTGTAGGTATCTCCCGTATCAAGACCCGGAATCATAAAATCATAATCGCGGTTTGGATCCATCGTCGCCGTATACACCGGCACCAACGAGCCGTTGACCACCAGCATAGACACATTGCCGCCCAGGATCGCTTCATCGGGGTCGTCGATACGCGCATTAAAGATATAGATCGCATCCGTGAAAGCGAGCAAATCGCCGTTCGCGATCACCGCTTTCGGCGTCTGCTTCTTCGTAAAGAAGGTATCGTTATCATTGATGGCCGGAAGCACGTAGTATTCGTCAAGAATCAGGATCTCCGGAATGATTCGTATCTTGTATTCTTGCTTAGAATCCAGATCTGTGAGCAGATTTTCAAAGCGCGTGTTCGGGTCAAGCAAATCGGCAAAGGCCGCCGCGTCCGTCAGCTTGCTGACGGTCACGGAACGGACGGGCAGCGCCGTGTCAGCGCCCGCGGCAAGATCCTCCGCGCGGTAGATCTCAAAGGTCACGCGCGACAACAGATCCATCGTGATCTGCTGCGTCGCGTAGCGGTTGACATTTTCCAGGATATCAGCCTCGTGCCCGGTGACGGAGCGGACGGTGGTATTGAACGCTACGCTTCCGAGCGATTTCACAGTCGTCGCCGTGAACTGCTTCGTGGCGATGATTTGATTTGTCCGCAAATTCGGCGAATTATCCGGGCCGTCCTCCAGATCGTAATCCCCGGTGATTTTGATCACATAAGCGCGGTCCAGCTTGAAATTGGCAATATTGATATTGTAATTCCATTCCGTACCGCTTGGCGAAATGCTGTATCCCGGGACAGAAGCGCCATAGCCTCCGTTTACGATCCTTTGCGTCAAAACAGGTGTTTGGCTTTCGATCCCGTCTACGATTTCATAGAAGGCAATTCGTCCGTTCGCAATGTTCACATTGTCGGGATTGATCACGCGAATCGTGAACGCGGTATTGCCTGCTGTCGGTGCCACCAGAATATTGGCATACGGCGCTTCGCTGCTCGTTCGCGTCGTACCGCTGTACGGCGTAAGAAGCGGGATTTGATTTCCAAAGGGGTCGTAGATGCGCCATTCGTACGCATAGGTCGTACGGGACGTCAGCGTACTGGTCGTATTGAATAAGGTAGGAGCTCCGTTTCGGATCGCTTTGGCGTCCGATGTTCCCACCATATAATCCTGACCGGGATCGGTCGCTTTCCCTTTCGCAAAAAGACCGATACGCGTGGCGGCCTCCAGGAGCCGCGCATCCGAAACGGTTTGATCGACACTGACGTCTTTGAACTGTATTTTGTTGGAAAAGATATTTCCTGTCGCATAGCCAAGTTTGATTTTCGCATCCGTCGGAAACGGCAGGGTGTTGATTGTTACTTCTCCAAGATCAACACGCATCATTTGGTCACTCTCATTCAGATACGTGTAATAGGCTCTGATCAAATAAGGCTCTCCCGGCGGCAGCAAACCGAGGTGCGTATCCCTCGTATCCGCTATCGCCTTTCTCATATAGACTTTGCCGGCGCTTTCATTGAGCCGATAAATCTCATACTGAACGCCGCCCTTGATCCGGCCTGCCGGATCAGATACGGTTTGATGTCCGTTGATGAAATACACATCACTTGAATAGGGACCCAGTTCCACATCCGGCCTTACATATCCGGGGGGCAACGGCGTTTCGATGACGTCGGTCTGCGGGCGTTCAAAGATAAAGGTCTGCTTATCGAAGACCACGGTTCGTTCCGTTCCGCCATCGTTATAATTGTAGGTGCCATAGAGGGTATATTCCACACCCTTTTTTAATTGATTGACCCGGATATCGCGGAAGACGCGCTCTTCTCCTTTTCCTTCGAATTCGGCTTTCGGAAGCGTATAGGTCGCAATCAGTTTGTCCCCCTGATAGAGATAGACGGTGACGTCCGAAGTCACCAATCCGGAACGATCCTGAACAGAAAGCCTTGTCGTCATATATCCCGCGACTTTGCCGTTGCCGATGAAACACTGTGCGGGCGAAAGATGGATGGAGACCCGGCGGGGAGACTCCGTGGCAGCGCCCGGCTGCGGCGGTTTTGGCGCACGGGGATCGGCCGGCTTTGCCACCACCTCCGGCACTTCTTCCGGTTCTTCGAACCCTTCCTCCCCGGCGCCGCCCTCGTCCGGCGAAGCGATATTGCTTGCCATGAGTCCCAGCTTGCGGAGCAGATCATAATAATTGTAGACTTTGCTCCCGATTTTGATCGTGCTGTCCCCATTCAGGCCGTCGATACGGTCATAGAGGAATTGGTGATCTTGCGGTTTATAGAAGGCGATATGATCCTCCGTGAAATACATCGCGCTGTTCATCGGGATGATCTTGCCGCCCACCTCGGATCGGTTCAGGTTGATATAGACGCCGCCGGAAACCGAGAGCAGGCTATATTGATCGACATCCGCCCGTTCGCGGTCTTGGTTAAAGCTGACGCCGTCACTGACATAAAGATTCCGGTAGGTACTGACGCGCTCCAAATCCTCCGTGATCAGCCAGGCATCGTCGCCGAGCATCATGAGCACGGCGCCGTCGTCGGTATAGACAGGGAAATTGCTGTTCAACTGAACCTTGTCGTCTCCTCCGAAAATGGCACCCATGCGTTCAAAAAGCGGTGCGAATACAGGCAGCCGCGCAGGATCGATGACCTTCTTTTCATCCTCCAAATTTTCGCTTTTCAGATTGTTTGCGATTTCGCTGTCGGTCAGCGCCATAGCGTCAAAATCCAAATACCCGATGGGATGAAAACGAAGAAGCAATGCGACCACGATCGCAATGACAGCGGCGGCGCCGATCGCGATCGCGATTCCCAAATTTGATTTCAGTGAAAGTTTCCGCATATCAGCTCTTTCCCGTTTCCGCCGTGACATAGCTGAGTACCGAAGGATCCGTGATCAGCAGAATCTCGCCATCCGGTGTCTGCAAAATGTCCCTGCTAAGATCGATCTGATAGGCCTGATCCTTTGCGATCGCCGTTACGATGGTATCTCCGGTCTGCATGACGAGATGGATACTCCCGTCGGGCGCATAAAGTTCAACGCGAAGATTGTAATAAACATAGGCATAGCTATAGGCCGGGAGTTCGATTTCCTCGATTCCAAGGGCGATCGTCACCGGCTCCAAAAATACATACGTATTGTTCCCGTCGTACAAGAAAGCGCCCGTGACGTCGACGTCCTTACCTCGTACGGTTGCCGTAAGCTGATCGTCCTCCCGCACGATTTCCATATTGTAACCGCTTCGTCCGTGTTTCAGAACAGAGGGATACACGACAGCCACCTGCGCGGGCATGAGCAGTTTGTTTGAATCTTCCGCGTAATAAATCGGTGCGTGATCCAGGACTTCTTTGACGCCGTGGTTTTTCAGGGAGAGCTCCCCGGTTTCATCATCGTATTCGAAGGAAGTACGCCCCGCATAGTCAAGCCGGGCGGCGGTATCAAAACGGTAAATCGGCTCGTTCACAACAAAGATGCCGATTGCGTTGGCAAGATAGATGATGGCGGCGACGACCGCCGCGCAAAGCACGATCGGTACGATGGTTTGAAACGGCTTCTTGGGATTGAAGACCTGCATCCGCAGATTGTGGAGTTTCTCATTTTGAACTTTTTCAGTCATCTTCTGGGAACCCTCCTTTCCTCAAGTCCGAGCTTTCCCCTGACCATGTCGGAGACGCTTTTCAGGTAGAAGTACACGGAATACAGCACGGTGAAAAGAGAGAGCAGAACATAGATGACAAAGATCATCGGTTCATTGTTGACATCGCGGAAATATCCGATCAGGATGCCCAGCGCCGTGAGCGAGACATAGACAGCTACCGTATTAATCAACTCAATCAGAATCCTGGGAAATCCGAAGAAGGTAAAAGCGGACAGCAAAAACAAGGCCGCGTAGAACGCCAAATAACCGACGCCCAGCCGCAGGGTGAAGACGCTGACACAAATCACAAAGAGAATCCGTACCGCGCCGACACTCAGCCAGAGCATCTCCCGGACATTCATGCCCATAAAGAGACCCAAAATGCGCGTGTTGCGGCTCTTCCATGTGATATTGCCCGCCGACACGGAAAAAAACGCGAAAAAGACAGCGCCGACGGCCACGCCAAGGAAGAGCAACTCTTTGAAATCAAGGATTCTCTCGAGCAGTCCGTCCATATCAGGCCGTTCCCTCCCGCGCGTCCGCTTCGCCTTCCGCTTTCGGCTCCGGTTTCGAGGTCTCTTTCCGCAGGAGGAAAAAGACATTGTGTTCATGACAGAAAAAGCCTTTGACATTTTTCAGCGTATGATAGGAGTCCCGGCCGATCAAGTCGATGTCGCCGTCGACCTCTCCGATCACCGGCGCGTAGTCCTCCATGATCAGCAGGCGGGCTTTCCTGCCCCGTACGCGCACGATATTGAGGTCTTCAAATGTTTGCAGACCCTCCTTAAAACTCGAGATTTGCGCCTGCAACCGTCCGGAACCGCCCTCCGCGTAGGCGCGGAGCTGCTGGTCGAGTTCGGAGTTGAGCGCCTGAATCGTTTGTGCTTCCGCCATGTCGCCTCCGTTTGTCATTCGCCGGCTTGATCGGCGAATCCACTGAACTGTAACACCATGTCGCCTCCGTCACCGCTGTTCGATCGCGCCGATGTAGCTGAAGTCCGCCTCATCGTAGTGATCGTAGCGCCCGTCCAAGATGTCCTCGGTATCCCGGAGTACATCTTCCAATGCGACAAACTGTCCCGGAATACCGGTGAAATGCTCGGTCACAAACATCGGCTGTGTGAAGTAATTTCTCATTTTCCGCGTACGGTAAAAGATGTTCATATCGTCCTCGGCCAATTCGTCAATGCCGAGCACGGCGACGATCTCTTCCAGTTCGGCATAACGAGCAAAATGCGCGATCGCTTTTTCGACGAGTTTGAAATGCCGCTCTCCGACGCCGTCGATCGAAATCAGTTTGCTCGTGGTATTGAACACGTCGACCGCCGGATAGATGCCTTTTTCCGCAACGCTCCGGCTGAGGACCACCTGCCCGTCGAGATGCGTCATGATCGAATTGACCGCCAGATCCGTGATGTCGTCGGCGGGGATATAGATGGCCTGAAAACTTGTGATCGATCCGGTATCCGTCGAGTTGATGCGCTCCATGACTTCGCTGATCTCCGTCAGCAGGGTCGTAGAGTAGCCGCTTTCGATCGGCATATTGCCGAGTTCGGCCGAGATCTCACTGTTGGCCTGCAGGAAACGATAGATGTTGTCGATGAAGAGCAGGACATCCTGATATTTTTCGTCCCTGAGATATTCCGCGATCGTCAGACCGGTCTGCGCGGCGCGCGAACGCGACATCGCGTTTTCGCCCATCTGTCCGAAGACGATACCGAGTTTTTCCAGCAGATTGGATTCGAGCATATCGTCGATCAGCTCGCGGCCTTCGCGGGAACGCTCGCCGATGCCGACAAAGACCGAGTTGGAACCGCTGCCCTTGTAGACGTTGTTGATCAATTCTTTGATCAGCACCGTCTTGCCGATACCCGCGCCGCCGAGCAGTCCCATCTTGAAACCCTTTTGCATGGGGGCAAAGAAGTCGAGCGCCTTGATGCCCGTCTTGAGGATCTCACCCTGCACGTCGATCTCCGCCATCGACAGGTTCTTTTCATAGATGTTTTTCGTCACAGGATTTTCAATGACGGAATTGTCGATCGTCTCTCCGAACGCGCCGAAGACATGGCCGAGGATATTGTCGGAGTATTCCACCTGAAGCCCGCCCGGCTTTAGAAAGACGTCCAATCCCTTTTTGAGACCGTAGATCGGCCCGATGGGGATCGCTCTGGCGACGGCGCCTTCCACATAGGCGATCTCAAAGAAAATTTTTTCGCCGCCATGTTCCACATAAATCGTATCCCGCTTGGCCACCTCGCGATATTCGAGCAAAACGGAAATGCTCATATTCGATATGGTCAGTATTTTTCCGATTTTCAATCCCTGTTACCTCCGTACACGACCTGTTTGATATAGTTGTCCATCACCTTGACCGAATCTTTTTGCTTTTTCTTTTTGCGGTCCGCCTTCATCTGTTCTTCCGTCATTTCATCGATCTTTTTCAAAGACTCTGTCGTCGCCGACTGCCGCATGATGTTTTCGGCGGCAAAGCTGTTGATTGAAGCGATCATGACTTCGTAGCTTGCGTAGGTACTCGTCAGATTGCGCAGCAAGCGGTCCACATTGCCTTCCACGGCGAAGTCTTCGGTCGAATTGTCGCCGCCGCTCACCATCGGAATCGGAAAAATCTTGCGCTTGCGCAGCGAGATACTGCCCGCGCTGTAAAAGTGATTGTAAATAATATTGATGGAAGAATGTCGCAGATCATGGATGCTGTCGTCAAGGACTTCTTCCACTTTCCAGTAATCCGCGTCAAACTCTTCCTTTGACAGCGCGAGCTTGACATCCCCGGCTGTCTGTGCCCGCAGTTTTCGGCCGACGATGATCTTGTCGCCTTCATCGTCCTTCAGCAGTTCGTCCCGCACGGAGGAGTTCAGCCCGCCGCAAAAGCTGAAGTCGCTGCCGATGTAGATATTGAGCGGCGGCGCGGCCTCGTTGGGCTTCAGCTCGACTTTGTCCAAGATGAAGTTCCGGTTGTTCACGATGATGTCGATGATCTTCGTGACTTCGGCCTCCATCCGGATGTATTTTTCCGTCATGCGGCGCGCCGCGTCGATGTGGACGAGCGAATGAAAATTCATGACCTTGACGATGGTCCGCATTCTCATCTTAGCGGCCTCCGGACAGATCCGAGAAACGGTCGAGCATTTCAGCCGGACTCAGCGGACTGAATTTGTACTGATTGATCTTCGCCATGATGCTACCCCCGCGCGCCAGCTTCGTGCGCATCTCATCATTCATTTCATCTAAGTTGACGAGCTCAAAGACTTCGCGCGTTTCCAAATAGGCGAGAAGCTCACGGCGGATCGCCGTCCCCAATTTTTTCATTTCGTCGGTCTGCACCGCGCCACCGAGACGGGACACCGAGAGCCCGAAGATGAGCGCGGGTTTCTGTCCTTTTTCAAAGGCCTTGGCCGAAAGTACGATCTGACCGTCCGTGATCGAGATGATATTGGTCGAAACATAGTCCGTGATTTCCCCGCCGCGCGTCTCGACGATGGGAAGAATCGTGATGGAACCGCCGTCTTTGTGCTGGCAGCCCTGCTCCAGCAAACTTGCGTGCAGGTAGAAAATATCCGCCGGATAGGCGTCGCGCCCCGGTACTTTCCCCGCGAGCAGACTGATTTCACGGTAGATATTTGCGTGCGTGGTCAAATCGTCGAGAATCACCAGTACGTCGCCGCCGGCCCGCATATAGATGTTGGCGATGGACAGCGCCACCATCGGCGTCATATAGAGCGCCGGCGCGCCGTCATCCTGAAAGGCCGCGAGGATGATCGTATAGTCCATCGCGCCCCGGGCAAGCAGCGCCGCGTAGACTTCCTTGACGGTCTTCTTGGACTTGCCGAGCGCCACGTAAATACAGATGGTATTTTGTCCGCGCTGGTTCACGATGGCGTCGAGGCCGATCTGCGTCTTGCCCGTCTTCTTATCGCCGATGATGAGCTGACGCTGGCCGCGGCCGATCGGATACATCATATCGATACTGGCCAATCCCGTATACATGGGACGGTTGACCGTCGTGCGGTCCATGATCGGGATCGGCGCCGGAATCGCGGTGATC
>BNUG01000043.1 GCA_025997195.1 Clostridia bacterium
GCCCACCCCTAAGCTGATAGAGAGACAAAAGATATCATCGGTAAAAGTCCAGTTTCCGCATGAGTTGTCATTCCCGCCCGCGAGAGTGGCGATACACAGGGGGTGGGTATGTACGCTAAGATGATTACATGCTCTCGCCGGTCATCGCGCTGAACCATATCCCTCTTTGTGGGTGGGCATAGTACTTGCACCGAGCGGGCGTAAATCATTCACCTCTTCTCAGATACTGTGTGAACTGTAACAATTATGCCGGGACCGACGGAATGGTGAAACAATATTTGCCTATCTCGCATGGAATCCTCATCCCTGAGAGATGAGCACGGCACCGAGTACGATCGCGCAAATGCCGATGATTTTTCGGAAGGTGATCTTTTCTCCGAGCAGCCGACGTGCGATCACCATGGTCCAGATATAGGTGATCGAACTCATCGGCAGTAGAATCGAGTACAAGAAATGCTGAAGCAGGAAGATGTTGTTGCACGCTGCAATGAGATAGAGGAACCCTCCAATCCAGAAGGCCTTTTGACGGAGCAGGATGGTCACATTCAGTCCGTTCAGAGCGCCCGAGGCGCCTTTGAAAAAATACGAAGCAAATGCGCCGAGAGCACAGCCGCCGATCAACATTCCATAATAAATCGGGTGAGGATCCATCAGTGAGCCTCCTTTCCGGGGCCCGAACCGTCCGGGCCGTCTGAAATGGCCGGGCCTGCTTCGTCGCCGCCCCCGATCATCACGACGCCGAAGATGACGACGAGGATACCCGCGAGGCGAAGCGGCGTCATGGTCTCCTGCAGGATAAAGACCGAAATGAAGATGGCAAAGACGTAGGAAAGGCAGATCATCGGCTGCAGTACCGACAACCGGCCATACTTATAGGCAATGATCATGAGGAGGGCTCCGGTGGCGTAGAGCACAAAGCCAAGAACCAGCGCCCAAATGCCCACCTCGTGATACAGCTTCCAAAACATCTGACCAAAGGAGGCAAGCAAGGCGGAGACCGCCATCAGCAAGATACCTTTTTTATTGTTTTTTAATGATTCGATCATAGTATGTGCCTTTCAAACTGTGTTGCTGTCGTATGCTTTGGCGTATTGTTTTAAGATCAGTTTTGCGATCGGCGTTGGCCAGTAGTGCCGGAAACAGGCAAAATCCTCTGCGCGGCGTATGCCGCTGCCGATCGTGTTCGTCGTCTGCGACTCCGCGTAGATCCGGTGTCCGAGCAAAAGATCCGGGATGTACAGGAAGTCCCCGGGCTCGCCGGCGATCCGAATCGCCGCCTCCCAGTCGTGGCTATTGTGCCAGTCCGGAATGAAGTCAATGGTATCAAAACGGCGCTTGACGTAGGTGGTTCCCGGGCAGTTCATCGGGTAGCCGAGGGATAGGACGCGGTTCCTCAGCCAGCGGTTTCCGGGCGCGCGCGCGATCATCCGCAGCATACGCCGCTTGACGCGCAGGATCTTGTTGTCCTCCGTACGTTCTCCCTCCCTGTCTTTTTCCGCATAACGAATCTCATAGTAATCCGTGTATGCGAGAAGCGGATTTTTGCTGTTTTCAAGGGCGGTCAGGGTCTGCTCCGCAAACGCGGGCTCGTAAACATCGTCTTGGTGGGCGAGTGTGACATAGTTGGTTTCCGCCTGCGCATAAGCAAAATTCCAGTCCCGCGCCGAGGTACCGCCAAGCGGATTGACACGTACTTCGAGTCCGTATTTTTGCGCTGTACCGGTGATCGTTTTGTTCGGCGTTGAAGTGCTGATCAGGACGCGGCTCGGAACGGTCTGCCCCAGCAGCCGTGCCGCCGTGTCCGCTAAAAACTCACTTTCCCTGTAGGCGCATATGACGAAAGTATGATTGGATGCCATCAATTCTTCCTTTCTTGTTCCGGGTCTTGTTCCGGACGGCCGCAGCAATACAGCCGGGCGAATACACCGATCATGCCGAAGCGGTGCAAGGCGGTAAAGACCGAGACCGGGAAACGCACCCCTGTGGTTTCACCGGGCAGCCCCCACTGCAGATAATGGTTGTGCGTAAGCCCCGGGAAACGCTCCCCGAGCCAGCCAAAGAGTTCCTGATAAGCCGCCATAAAGCGTTTTGCGCTGCTTCTCCGGCCGGAATGTAACAGGTAGTAGATCACGATCTTGGTCAGGCAATATTCCTTGAGTTGTTCTGTTTCGAAGCAAAATTCCATGACTTTTTCCATCCAGGGGAGGATGTTCACATCGTCCCGAAGTCCTTTGTGCGTGCTTTCGGAAACACTATCCGTATTCAGATACCAATTGTATCCGGTGTAGGGAAGGAAGGCGGTTTTGCCGGTAAGGCTGGCTTCACGCATGCAAAACACAACGTCTTCTCCGATATTATTGTCGAAAAAAACGATATTGTTTTCCTTCAGAAAGGCGGTTCGATGGATTTTGGCCCAAGCCATGATCGCGATATAGGGATAATATCCCTTTCCGGACAGAAGCCGTTTTTTCACAATGCGACCCGAAGCATCGGGGCGTTTGTATCCGCCATAGACGACGTCGCAGCCGCTGCTTTCGATGGCGCTGTAGAACGTCTGCATATAACCTTGATCAAACCAGTCATCCTGGTCGAGGAAGAGCAGGTAACGTCCGTTTGCGAGTTCGATGCCCTTGTTGCGTGTACGGGCGACGCCCATGTTGGGATGCGAAAAGACACGTATCCTGCCGGGATATTTCTCGGCGTACTCCGAAAGGATGGCGGCGGAACCGTCCGAAGACCCGTCGTCCAGCAAAAGCAATTCGAAATCAGCAAACCCGTTTTTCAATACACTGCAGGCGGCGCGCCGAAGAAATCGTTCGCCGTTGTATACCGGGATGATCACGCTAATCTCGGGTTGTCCACTCATGAATGTCATTGTACCACAAGAGGGGAGAACAGTAACCACGGTCGTGTCGTTCAAAACTGAAAGACGTCAGCATCCGGCAAATCCAGTGGGAAATATGGTATGCTAAGAAAAAGTATTGCCGATTTGAAAGGAGTTGTTCGTCTTGAGTGAGTTTGTTTTGTCCGTCATCATTCCGTGTTACAACGAGAAACAGCATATAGAGGCATTGGTTCGAAAGGTACTGGAATCGCCGGTAGAGGGAAAAGAACTTATTGTCGTAGACGACTGCTCAACAGATGGGACACGGGAAGTACTCGAAGCTGTGATTCGGCCGCTCGTCAGCAAGATCATCTATCACGAACAAAATGGCGGCAAGGGCGCCGCGCTGCGGACCGGATTCAAAGCCGCCAGCGGGCGTATCTGTATCGTACAGGATGCGGATTTGGAATATGATCCTTCCGAATATCCTCGCGTCATCCAGCCGATTCTTGATGATGAGGCGGATGTGGTGCTCGGTTCGAGATTTCTCGAAGGAAGCGATTTCGGCGGGTATGCGCAAAACCGTTTGGCAAACAAAGGGTTGACCGGCTTGTCGAACCTGTTCACCGGCCTGCATCTCACGGATATGGAAACCTGCTACAAGGCTTTCAAAAGAGAGATCATACAATCCATCGAAATCGAAGAAAATCGTTTTGGTTTCGAGCCGGAAATTGTCGCGAAAATCGCAAAACTGAAATGCCGTATCAAGGAGGTGCCCATCTCCTATCATCCGAGGACGGTCGAGGAAGGCAAAAAAATCGGTTTTCGGGACGGAATACGCGCTCTGTTCTGCATCCTGAAATATAGAGGGAGGTAACCTCATCGCAAATCAAATAGATCTTTTTGTGCCGGGCAGACTTTGTCTGTTCGGAGAACACAGCGACTGGGCGGGTCTGCACCGTGTACTGAATGCGGACGTCCCGCCGGGGCAGGCGCTTGTCACCGGCATCGATCAGGGAATCTATGCTACCGTGAAGGAATCTTCCCGCTTTATTCTGCACAATACGTCGCCGGAGTTGGCGGAAGGGTGGAGCGATCTGGATTCAGAGATGACCCTTGAGCGTCTGAAAGAGATCGCGGAAGGGGATAGTTATTTTTCCTATGTGGCCGGTGTAGCACTCTATATGAGCGAGCACTACTATATCGGCGGTCTGGAGATCACGATCACGAAGATGGATTTGCCGCAAAAAAGCGGGCTTTCCTCCAGTGCGGCGATTTGCGTTTTGATCGCGCGGGCATTCAACCAGATTTACGGCCTCAATCTGAATACGATCGGCGAAATGCGCGTTGCCTATTACGGCGAGCGAAAGACCAGTTCACGCTGCGGTCGTTTGGATCAGGCTTGCGCCTTTGGGAAATCTCCCGTTCTCATGACATTCGACGGGGAAGAGATCGGTGTGAATCGTCTCATCGTGAAGAATCCGCTCTACTGGGTCGTTGCCAATTTGAATTCCGCGAAGGACACGATACGTATTTTGTCCGATTTGAACCGCTGCTATCCTTTTCCGCAAAACGCGGTCGAACAAGGCGTCCATGAGGCTTTAGGTAAGGACAACCAAGCAATTGTCGCAGAAGCCATCCGGTTGATTCGGGAAGGCAACGCAGAAGCGCTTGGGAAGCTCTTGACACACGCACAGCAGGTCTTTGACCAGAAAGTTGCGCCGGCCTCTCCGGAGGAACTTCGGTCTCCCGTCCTGCATCGCATCTTAGAAGATTCCAGCGTAAAGGCTCTGTCTTACGGCGGCAAAGGGGTCGGGTCCCAGGGCGACGGCTCCGTGCAGTTTCTCGCGAAGTCCAAAGAAGATCAGGGGAAGCTTGTCGATTATTTGAATGGGAACGGGCTGGAAGCCTATGCCTTTACGATTCCCGAAAAGCACCAGATTCGCAAGGCCGTCATTCCGGTCGCCGGTTTTGGAACGCGGCTTTATCCGATGACGCGCGTGATCAAAAAAGAATTTCTGCCTATTTTTGACTCGGACGGAACCGTCAAACCACTCATTCTCAAACTCTTTGAAGAAGTGATCCGCAGCGGGATTGAGGAGATTTGCTTGATCGTCGGCTCGAAGGATGAGATCACGCAATACAAAAAAGCCTTTTCTGAACCCATTTCAGAAGAACACCGATCGAAATTGCCGGCTGATTTTCTTGCCATGGAAGATCGCATCCAGGCGATTGGGAGGCGGCTTGTGTACAAGGTGCAGGAACACAAGCTTGGTTTTGGGCATGCCGTCTATCAAAGTCGTGAATTTTGCGGAGGCGAGCCGGTATTGCTGATACTTGGCGATACCCTGTATCGCTCAGAGACAAAGAAACCTTGTGCAATGCAATTGATTGAGCGCTATGAGGAAGTCGGAAAGCCGCTGATCGCGATTCAGGAGATTCCGCCCGAGCGTTCCGGCAGCTTCGGTGTGCTTGCCGGAACTTGGGAAGACGACGCGCGAAAACTGATGAAGGTGGAGCGCTTTGTCGAAAAGCCCTCGCCCGATCTGGCGAGAAACGAGCTATCGATGATGATCGAGGGTGGTGGGAAGGCCGTCTACGGTGTATTTGGACAATATATTCTGACGCCTGAAATTTTCCACGAACTCGGTCAGATCATCCGCACGGAAAAAACGCAGAATGGTGAATTTCAATTGACTGACGCCTATGCGGCCGTCATGGGATTCCCGGGGCTGTATGGCGCGGTGCTCGACGGCCGGATGTACGATCTGGGAAACGTACAGGCTTATAAAGAATCCATCATGACGTTTGAATAGGAATCGGCGCCATACCGATTTCTGAGAAATCGTAACGACCTTCACTGACCAGGGTGATTTGCACATGGTCAGCGGTCTCCCCGCCCAAGAGATTCACGTCGGCGATCTGGCTTTCGCCAATCCGGATGGGTGAGGAAAGATTTCCGATCACTTGCTCTTCGATCAGGCTGCCATCTTTGAATCGTTGCTCGACGATGTGAACAGCGCCGGGCGGCGGCGCGATCGCGCCCTCAGGTCCCGGTGTACCCGACTCCAGGATTGTCTTACCGGTATTGCGGATCTCGATGCGCAAGGCGTCTCCGTTTTGCCTGAGCAATCGAATTTCAGCCTGCGTCGTTACCTTCTTGATGTCGTCCGCATAGCGGTAGAGCGGTGTGTAGTTGACGTCCATCACCCTGTCCACATAGCCGCGTGTACTCAGCGCTACGACTTGGTCGTTGATGCGAAAATCCCCGCTGAACGGCAGATATCCCCGGTAATACAACAGATAGACTGTCCCTGCCTTGGCGATCCTGTCAATGTCCGCCGCCGTATCGACGTCGCCGTAAAGGATATTGTCTGCGGACACGTTCCCTATTTTGCCGGAAGCAAAACCGTTTTTGAATTTGAGGATAGGCGTTGCCGTTTCGAAACTGTAAAGAGTCTCGCCGTCTTGGATGTTTTCCTGTACATAAGAAATCAACGGATTGATATTCATGCCGGGATAGTCGTTGTCCGTCTGTCCTTTCGCATAGGACGGAAAAGAGGCGTTCCCCGCCAGCAGAAATCCCGCAAGGAAGACCCCGACCAGTGCGGTGGCCACGGCCGCTGTACGTTTGGATTGCAGCTCGACCCAAATCGAAGCGAGGAAGACGACGGCATATAGGATTACAAATGCATAAAAGAATAGCCAGAGACGCGAGACGATCGGATACTTCCCGAGGCTGGACGCGACCAACAGCAGGAGAAAGGAAAGCCCGACGGCAACGGAATAGAGATTGCGTTTGAAGAGCGAGATGATATAGCCCATCGCCCCAAATGCAAGCATGAGGTATTTCGTACTGCCGAGCGGCATGAAAAATTCAGTTGCGAAATGGAGGTCATGACGAATGGCTTCTATCGAAAACGGAAACCGGAAACGCCAACCCGCCCAAAAATCGTTCATCCAGGGATCTGTCGCCGTCGGCCGAAGCCAGAAGAAGTAATTCGCGCCGAAAACGGCCATGACGCAGACGCCGGCGCATACAATTTGCAAAATGGCCCTACGATCTTTTTCCCGAACCCTTCGCAAAAACTCGACGAGGAAGACCGAGGCGATGAAAAACACGGACGGTGTTGAAAATTCGAGAATCACCGCGTAAATGATGGAGCAGAGGACGAGGCTGACGCGCTTCTCCCGGTAGAGTGCATATAGCAGAATGATCAGCAGTGCGAAGCAGGCGTCCCCGATATAGGGCTTCATTTCATTTGCGTACCGGATATAATACGGGAGTGTTGCCGCCAGCGCGACGCCGAACCAAACATAGACGGCGTTTAACCGATAGGCTTTCTTTAGCAGGAACCCCATACAAACAAGCAACCCTGCGCAAACGATGAAGGACCAGGCGCGTACGCTCGTTTCGGAAACGCCGAAGAGGAGTGTGAATAGCTTGACGATGATGAGATAAAATAGAGGCGCGGACTGCGCGCCCCAGCCGGTATTCAGCGGATTGGAGATCAGTTCACTCATGCTTTGGGGAATGATATTGGCGACGAGCAATCCCTCGTCATACCAGAGCGAGACGCCGAGTTGATAGAGCTGTACACGAATTACCATGCTGTAGGCAATCAGTACGATCATCAAAACGATCCAAGAGTAGGAAGCGGTACGATCTATCCGAATTCTTTTCATGCCGTATAGTATAGCATAGCATACGGAATCTGAAAATTGACGCTGTGAATCCGGACTGGTAAAATACCTCCATGTCTTATCCGAAATTGTCCGACGCGAAAAGCGGCTTTTACATCATCAAAATCATCGTCTGCGCGGCGCTCGCCTTGCTCCTATGTTATAGCGTTGTTCTTCGTATCCGTATTCTCGCACAGGGAGTCTGGCTTTGGGATGATGAGGCGATGCTGACGCTGAATATTCTATCCAAAGATGTCGGCGCACTCTTGACGCCGCCGCTTGATATGCATCAGAATTCGCCGATGCTCTATCTTGTCATTGTGAAAACATTCGCGGCGATTTTCGGGACAAGCGAAGCCGTTCTTCGACTCTACTCCTTGATTGGGTTCATCGGATTTCTTGTTTGCTTTGCTTTGCTTCTTCGCAGGGCGTTTCATCTTTCTTGGGTTTACATTTGTCTTGGACTGGCGGCCATTTCGACCTTTGTCGTTTATATTCGCTATTCCCTGGAGGTCAAACCCTATATGGGTGATGTGTGTTTCATTTTTCTGGTGCTTCTCTTATACCGGCTTTATAAGGAACGGCGTGTCGGTTTGCCGCTGTTCACGCTGGTTTGCGTGATCTGTCTTTTCCTGTCCACGCCATCGATTTTCTTTATCGGAGGGATTTTTATATTTGAATTTCTGCTGAACTTACGCAAGCCATACAGCCTTCGCTTGCTGATTTCCCTGATGATCTGTGGCGTCATTATCCTCGCTGTCTTTGCCGCGAATTATTTTTACTGGATGAAACCCACCACGGACGATGCGTACATGGTCGATTTTTGGAATCAAAACCGGTTTCAAATCCGATTTTGGAATCTTGACGCGCTAAAGCATGACCTAATCATCTTGCGTTATGAATTGCTGGAATTCATTCCGTTCAAAAATGGCCTGACGATATTTTGGTTTTTCCTGGCGCCGGCAGGCTTTGTGATCTCCCTGATCCGTAAAAATATTTACACGGCCGTCATTGGCATCTCGATTCTGTTGTTGCTGGTCGCGTCAAATCTTGGATTTTACCCGATCTCGCTCCGGCTTTGGCTCTTCGTATATGCTTTCGTTTTTCTTTATTCTATCGTTTTCATTGCGGCGCTCACTCTGCGCTTTTTACCGGAAGAAGTCTGTCGTCAAAAATCCGCGCGCATCGTGATACAGGTGATTCTTGCAGGGGTTCTTCTCGCCGGAAATTATTCTTTTGTCCGTGCGGGCGAGCCGGCTTCGGAAAACCTTGGCGCCTGGGATAAGGGTATGCGGGTACAGCCGCTTGCCGAATATGTCAATGTCAATATTGAGGAAGGCGAATCCGTCTATTCCTATTTCATGGCATCCAATATTCTTCGCTACGAACTCCGGTATCGTGCGCAAAAATTACCGAATCTAAGAGAAGATATGTTTCTCTTCGGGACGATCGACATGAGCCTGGACGCGAATGAAGTCGTGAACAGGGATGGCGGAGCCTATCTCCTGTTTGCCAATTCATATTTCCCCGTCAAACGCGATACGATGGTCTATGATTTGCTGTCGAATGTTGAGGGACGGGGCTATCTTGATCGAGTGGAAGAAGTGAATTACACGCCTTTGTATTGGTTTGCGAAAGAAAAAAGCGAGTTAAAGACCGGTGTGGAGATGGAACTGCTCTCGCAAACCCCGGACGGACAGGTGACGGTCCGGGTCACAAATACCGGCAAGACCTATCTGGAAACGGAGGAATCACTTCATCCGTTCGGCATGATGGCCGAACGCCGAGGCGCGGTACAAACCGTTCTTCGCCTGTATCGGCAAGAGGAACTTGTCGAAGAACGCCTGCTTTCCCCCTTGCCTTATCCGCTGGCGCCGGGAGCGCAATGTGAACTGGGATTGCAACCCGGAGAAATACAAAATGCCGACAGCGCCCGGATTGAGCTTGTCAGCGAAGGGCGATTTGATTTTTCCGAACTCGGAACGGTCTCCTTATGGTACAATTCTCAGGTATGGGAAATAACGAAATGAGTATTTTAGTCACCGGCTCGTCGGGATATATCGGAAGACATGTTGTGGCGGAGTTGCTCCGGCGCGGGCACCTCGTGATCGCAAACGATGTGACGCTCGATGCGTACTACGTTGGCGTGTCTCGCGTCACGCAGACGCAGGAGAATATCTTTTCCGGCGCGCCGGATATTTTTGACCGGCTTGGTCGCCCTAACGTCCTCATTCATTTGGCCTGGGAGGCGGGTTTTGTTCACAACTCGCCGGTTCATATGCAAAAGCTTTCGGCGCATTACCGCTTCCTCACGGATATGGCGACCGGTGGTCTCACGGACATGGCTGTCATGGGGTCGATGCATGAAGTTGGATTTTTTGAAGGAGCCGTGACGGCGGAAACACCATGCAACCCGCTTTCGCTCTACGGCGTCTCGAAGAATACACTCCGGCAGGCGATACAGATCGAGGTGATAAGACAAAATTTTCGACTGTATTGGCTTCGGGGATACTATATCTACGGGGATGATATGCGCGGCAGCTCGATCTTTGCAAAGATCTCACAGGCGGCAGCCGAGGGCAAAAAAACTTTCCCGTTTACGACAGGAAAGAACAAATATGATTTTATTCATATTGATGAACTTGCACAGCAAATTGTAGCGGCGGCGACGCAGACCCGGCTGCCGGATACCTCTCCGATCACCGGCGTCATCAACGTTTGTTCCGGCAAACCCGTCAGCTTGGCGGAACAGGTCGAAACCTTTATTCGCGAAAACGGTTATGATATCGCACTCGAATACGGCGCCTTTCCCGATCGTCCTTACGACAGCAAGGAGATCTGGGGAGATGGCGGGCTGATTCGGGAGATCTTGGCCAAGAGCGAGTGATCTTTTCGTCGGCGGTTTTCCTTTTCGCTTTTTTCCCCGTTTGCCTCGCGGGATACTATCTGATTCCAAAGTCACGGCTTGGTGTTAAAAATATATTTTTGCTGATTATGAGTCTCGCCTTTTACGCTTACGGTGAACCGAAATTCGTATTTATTATGATCTTGTCGATCTTCGTCAACTGGGCTTTTGGGCTCGCTGTTGATTATTTTCGCGGAAAAGCCGTTGCGAAGGCTTGCCTCATCGGGATGGGCGCCTGGAATGTCGGCATCTTTTTCATCTACAAATACCTGGATTTTACGATCATCAACATCGACCGCTTTTTCGGCCTTCGCTTCGAATTGCAGGGTTTTGTTTTGCCGATCGGCATTTCGTTTTTTACTTTCCAAGCGATCAGCTATGGGATCGACGTCTACCGAGGTACGGCAGCTGTCCAGAAAAATCCTTTGAATACTGCGCTGTATATCAGCTTCTTCCCGCAGCTGATGGCCGGACCCATCGTACGGTACAATGCGATTGCTGCACAACTCACGGGGCGCGGCGGCGGCTTTGATCTTGAGAATTTCTCTTACGGGGTGAAACGCTTCGTCATTGGCCTTTCAAAAAAACTGATTCTTGCCAATACGGTCGCCGTCGTGGCGGACCGCGCTTTCGGCGCACAGGCGGCGGACCCTCAGGCGGTTCTGACGGCCTGGCTCGGCGTCATCTGTTATTCCTTCCAGATTTATTTCGATTTCTCCGGATACTCGGATATGGCGATCGGCCTCGGCCGCATGTTTGGTTTCCGCTTCGATGAAAACTTCAACTATCCGTATATCTCACGGACGATCACCGAGTTTTGGCGCCGTTGGCATATCTCGCTGTCCAGCTGGTTCCGTGACTATGTCTATATTCCGCTCGGAGGTTCGCGTGTGCCGACGGGACGGCTGATTTTCAATCTCTTCGCAACATGGATGCTGACCGGTGTGTGGCATGGAGCCGGCTGGAACTTCATCGCCTGGGGATTTTGGTATTTTGTACTGCTTACGTTTGAAAAGCTGCTGCGGATTCCAGAAAGGGCCGCGAAGACGCCGTGGATCGGCATCCCGTATCGTATCTTCACGATACTTTGTTTCCTCTGCGGATGGGTCGTCTTTCGGGCGCCGGGTCTTGCGGAAGCGATGCGTTACCTCAAGATTATGTTTGGGCTTCCCGTAAATGGCCGACATTTTCCTGTCGTGAGTGAACTCGCACTCTTTTACCTGAAAGACAATTGGGTCGTTCTCATTCTCTGTGTGCTGGCGTGTACGCCGATTCTGGCGGTGCTGACAGCCGGCGTACGGAAAGGGAGCGTGGGACTGAACAAGACCTGGGACGTCATGGGGACAGCCGGCCTGATCGCCTTGATTTTCATCTGTGTCAGCTATATCGTCAACGGAAGCTACAACCCCTTTATCTATTTCAATTTTTAGGGTGGGATTCAGGAAATCATGGAAGAGCAGAACAAGAAGAAAAAAATTACGAAATCCGGACTCGTGCTTACCCTTGTCTTTCTCGCGGTCGTCATCTTTCTGACAGGATGGAATTTCGACCGATTTGTATCGCTTCTAAAAGCGGATTTGCCGGGCATCACGCCGGAGAATGTGATCTGGCGCACAGGCAGCTGGAATACGGCGTATACCGAATATTTTCGCTTCCGGGAACCGTTGATCGACTTGTACGGCGTTGTGAATTTGGGTTTGGACAAGAAAAGCCTCGACAATTTCACGCTGCTGAAAGACAGCGAAAACAAGATGCAAAGCACCCAAGAGGGCTTTGACCGTCTGCATGCGGAAGAGGCCGTAATGATTTTGTCGGAGTCCTTTGCACAGCGTGGGATTCCTTTGCTCTTCGTTTCCGAGCCGCCCCGCGTCACAGAAGAGTCTTTTCCTGTTTCTGCGGAGGTGCATTTTTTCGGGAGCCGCGATCCTGAGTTTCTGCGTGCGCTGACCGAATCCGGTGTTGACGTTCTCGAAGCCGCTAGCGAAGGGGAGGTGGCGCTCAAGACAGATATGCATCTTACGACAGCTGCCGAAATGGACGTGGCTCGTCAGATCGCGGAGTGGCTAAAGCGTCAGGGAATCGATTACAGGGACGACGATCTTATCTTCGACCTTGCGAATTATGACGCGGCAAGCCATCTGTTCTATGGCAATCTGGTAAAGTCTTCCGGTCGGTATTATACGCTGGGCGGCGATGATTTCGAACTGCTCTACCCGCGTTTCGAAACAGATTTTACGATCGACAATCCCGAAGGAAATATTGAGCGACGCGGAGATTTTCGTCATTCGCTGATGAACGGCATGGAAGATCAGCTGGAAATCAACGCGAATCCATACTGGGTACTCGATTATCTGCAATATCCAAGCGCCCGCTATACGATCACGAATCACAAGCAGGAGGGCGGCTGCAAAATTCTTTATGTGATGGATTCCGTAGCGATGCGTACTGCCGCGTATCTTGCGCTGGGTGCGGGAGAGGTCACGGTCATCGATCCGCGCGGAGCGAACGGCAATGCGTTGCTGATCGAGGCGATGAATACGGGCGATTATGACGCTGTTATCGTCGAGGGAGGCGGACAGGACTTTTATTTTACGATGAACCTGTATTGAAACAGAGTTCGGTTTTCAAGAACGGAATCCTCAAACAGGCGAAACAGGCGAAACAGGCAAAACAGGCTTGACGATAAATCCGAGTTCGTTTTCAAAGAGACGCGGCAGGCTGTCATAATAGGCCTGGTCAAATACATAGCCGCTGCTTCCGTATAGGACAATCCAGAGTCCGTTTCTGTTTTTCGGCGTACCTTCGCGTGGCGTCAGCATCTGACCGGTGAGGGCGTCTTTCCAAAACGTATCCTGAAAATTGTCCGTGATGATTTCCACGCGTTTTTTTTCATCAACATCAACGGGCCCGAGCAAGGCGCGCGCTTCGGTACACAAATCGATGAAGGCCCAGCCGTAATTCACACCATTATATTCTCCGGGCGGGCGGAAATAGAGGAGATTTGAGGAATAGATACGGAAGGAGACGCCGGCTCCCGGCTCCGGGTCGGATAGCTGACGGTGATTGTTGAGTGTGTTTTCGGCACCTGTGACTCCGAGGATGCCGACAAGGGCCCAACAGACAATATATGTGACGACAAAACGCCGGAAACGGCCGTGTTGGATGAGCGTATCTACGGCGAGGCAGGCGAGGAACAGAAAGATCAGCCAGGTTGCAAAATAGAGTTTGTAATAGTAGTAGGTACTGACACGGCCCATCATCATGAGCACGAAGATTCCGAATTGGTAGACGGCGAAGATGAGGGAGAATAAGATAGGGAAATCCCATTTGCGCTTCGTGACTTGGCGCCAGAGCAGCCAAAAGACAAAAGGTGCGTAGGGCAGGAAGTCCGTAAAGAGGTTGCGGTAGATCCCGCCTTCGGCGGTGATGGAGTTTGATACGTTGAACTCACCTTCCCTGTCCAGCGCGATGGCGTTGACAACCGTCCAGATGGCGGGGATGATGAAAATCAAGAGTTCCGTCAGCGCGAGCTTTCGCAGGAACCCGCCCATGGACTGAGTGGTCTCGCCGAGTTGTTTGGATGCCGCATGCAGGCGATGCTCATACAGAATTACCGCGAAGAACGCCGCGAGGAAGAGCGGTGGGGCGTATAGCGTATAGCAGACGCCGAGGCCGAAGCAGCCGAGGCTGACGATGAAATAGGCCGGGGTTCGACCGAGGTCGCCGCGGAAGAGCAGGGTGAAGGAGATGAGCACGAGCAGGATGAGGTTCGTAGCAACGCCCGGATAGACAAAACCGTAAAGCTGTCCCATCCAAGGATAGCCGAGGACAAAAACAAAGGTGATGATGAAAGCAACGACGCGGGAAAAACGGGTGCGCATGAAGAGCGAAACCGCTCCGTAAAACAAGGCACCTGTGAACCACCAATTGAGCAGGTCTTTGAGTTCGAAAAAGCGGAAGGGCAGCATGCTTGGATGAAAAGGCTGCAGGGTCTGAATAAAGAGCGAGCCTGTGAGCTGGATAAAATACTGGTTTGGAAAATGCGTGATCACGCTCTGTGTCACCGCAATGGTCATCGCGTTGCCGAGGCGCTCGGCCGGGTCGACCGACAAAAAGATAATCGGATTTGCTGTGAAAAACCGGATATAACCAATGGCGAGTACCAAGGCAAGCAACATGGCTCCGAGCACGATATCTGTGATTTTCATGTCCGCCTTTTGGAGGCCCCGGGCGCGTTTGCGTTTGAAGAGGAACAGCGCCGCCGCAGCAGCCAGATGTGCAAGCCCGATCGATAGCAGCGATACCGGGATATGCAGCAGGGAAAAGAGGCCCGCCGTTACGGACGCCCAACATTCCGCGAGCAGCAGGGAAACCGGCACCCAGAGGAAGGCCGTCTGTTTCTTTGCCGGATCCGCCGTCTTCGGAAATAGATAAATCACGCCGCATAGGACTACATAGGCAATGATGTAAAAAACAGACAGACCCAGAATCGTCACCTCACATTACAATTTCCCGACAAACATTGCACCGTCTGATACTTACGGTATAATAACATAATATGGGTCTCTGCGCCTGTGGAAAATAAGGAGGAAATATGAGTACCATCGCTGTTTTGATTCCTTGCTATAATGAAGCACAGACCGTTGAAAAAGTCGTTCGGGAATACAAGGATGCACTGCCGGAAGCGGATATTTATGTCTACGACAACAATTCCTCGGACGGCACCGACAAAATCGCCGCCGCTGCCGGCGCGATCGTGCGTTATGAACACAAACAAGGCAAAGGCAACGTGATTCGCACGATGTTTCGGGAAATTGACGCCGACTGTTACATCATGGCGGACGGAGACGATACGTATCCGGCCGACAAAGCGCGCGAAATGGCGAACCTGGTACTGAACGAAGGCGCCGATATGGTCGTGGGCGACCGGCTGTCCTCCACCTATTTCACAGAAAACAAACGGGCCTTCCACAATGCGGGCAACAAAGCGGTTCGCCGCCTTGTCAACAGACTGTTTCACGGCAATGTGAAAGATATCATGACAGGGAGCCGGGCCTTCTCGCCGCTTTTCGTCAAGACCTTCCCGGTGCTTTCCCAGGGCTTTGAGATCGAGACGGAAATGACGATTCATTCCCTCGACAAAAATATGAACCTTCGGGAAATCCCCGTCGATTACCGGGACAGACCCGAAGGCAGCGTTTCCAAGCTTAATACCGTGAACGATGGCATACGCGTGCTGACCACGATCGCGCTCACGTACAAGAACTACAAACCGCTACAGTTTTTCGGACTGATTTCCCTCGTGTTTTTCGCGATTTGTATCGCACTGTTTATTGTCGTACTGGCACAGTATTTTCAGGGATATGACCTGCGTATCCCGACCCTTGTCGGCGTCGGGTTTCTCTTCGTCTCCGGGATTCTGTCTCTCTCGTGCGGCCTGATTCTGAATACGCTCGTCGGTCAGAACCGGCAAAATTTCGAGATCCGCATGAATATGCTGGATTTGATGCTGAAAGAACGGAAAAAGGGCTAAACCCGATTCACCGTATGTCTACTTTGCCGGTTTTTTGCGCGTGAGGCGGAAGCGTATCTCCCGGAGGGCATCGGCTCGGTCCGGACCCATGAGGACGCGCTTGGCCCCCAGGATCATGATATAGAGCGATCTTGGCAGTCTGTTCTTAGCGAAACGCTTGATGCGCGCGCGAATCGGCCGTGCACTGACGGCAAGCACATAATCTGTGGCCTGCAAGTAGTTGTCGAAATTGTGCCAAGCGTAAAGTGTGCTATACGTATACATGGACAGATATTGCCGCAGGTTTGTGTACTCAAGGGCTGCATAGCGGTCGCTCATGACGAATCCTGGATAATAACCTGCATCTTGTGCCGTAAACGGATAGATGCGTTCGATCGCATGAAGCAGCGTACCGTCTTCGGCGAGTGGCTCTTCCGGGAAGTCCGCGTATTTCCATGGGTGAGTCAATAATTTTTTCAGTGCTGCCGGCCGGAACCAAAAGGCGCCGCCCATCGAACAGACGGGCTGTGCGTCTTTGTCCATCGGAACGCGCAGGCCGAGCCGGTCAGCCAGCGCCGCCGTGTTTTCGAAATTGGCTGCCCATTCGTGGCCGGGTACGAAATGGTAAACGGCGTGGAAGGGTTCCGGCACGCAGAGCAGGCCGAGCCGGGGGTTGGTCGTGAAGGTGCGCACGATGTTTTCGGTATAATCCAGCGATGCAAGCAGACTGTCGTTGATCTTTTTCGCCCAGGCGAGAGAGGCGTGATAGTCGACTTGACGGCTTACCTTCTCTTTCCAAAAGCAGGCGACGTCGTATTGGAGCGCGGCTTCTCCGATGCCGATCAGCAGGGCGCTTTCGCTGCGACCGCGGTTTTCGACGATACGAATCTCGCGTACCTTGCGGGATTGGGAAAAAATATAGCGAAGCTGTTTTGCCTTCTCATTCGTGTCTGTTGTGATGTAAATATCCGTGCCCCCGGGCATATTCATGGCAAGCGCGGCGGCTTCCTCCGCCATCTCCGGATAGTAAATATGCATAAAGAGGGCGATCCTTTGTTTTCCTTCCCCGGGTACGGTTGGCAAAGGCGTATTTTGCGGCAGAACGTAGGTCAGCGCCAGTGACTTCACAAAATCGCATTGGTCGAATTTGCGCAGCAGGCTTCGCCAGATCAGATCCTCGTCATATTCGGTATGATCTTTGATATAAGCGAAGGCGTCCCGCGGCTGATCGCCGGCATTGAGCGTGAGGGTGTCTTGTTTGAAGACGCGGCATTTGAGGACGGGGCAATGCCATTTTTTCAGCATATCGGCGGGGCAGTAGAGCAGCAGGTTGGGATCGTCGGTAGCAAGGGCGTCCGGTTGAACGAAACTGTCCCAAAGGAAACCGGCTTCTTCCAGCCGATACGTCAAAAGCGTCTCAAATTTTCCGACAGCTTCCTCATAGCGCTTGATCGAAAGCAGACTTGTCCAGAAGTTTTGAAAGGCTTCTGAAGCGAGTACCGGTGCGCGAAACACCATGAAATAGGTCTGAATATGGGCAGGGGCATAGCCCAGCGGGCTGTTACGGATGACAAGATCTTCCTCTTCGTAGGCAGGATGTTTTGTGATTCCCCAAAAACCAAGATCGGTCTTCTCCGCCATGGTTTCGAATATTTCCGCGAGCGGGTAGACAGGGCCGAAGACGGTGTCATTGGCAATGATCACCTCATCGTAGGCCTCCAGTGTATCGTAGCCAATGTGTTCGAGTCCGGCTTTGTATGCCCAGGCGTCGAAGCCGGTATTGTCCCGAACGAGGACGTCACCTGTATATTTTTCAAAGGTGAGCCGTGTTTCATACGACAGGGCGCCGTTCACCACGATGACGAGGCGATCGATATTCTTTGTTAATTCCGAAAGGTAATATAGAACGTAGTCGTCCGCTACGCCTTCTTTGTCAAAAAAGACGAAGACGCAGGCACGTTTCAATAAGCGCCTCCCTCATACAACTCGGTCGCCTCAGAAATCGGTCCGTCAAAGATGACGCGACCCTCTTTCATAACGAGACCGCGCTTGCAAAATTTTGCCGCCGTGCCGGTGGCGTGCGTCACGAAAAGCAAAGTCACATGATCCTTCGCGATGATCTCTTGCACGCGGAGCATGCATTTTTCCTGAAAACGGCTATCGCCCGTTGACAGTGCCTCATCTACGATAAAGATCTCCGGTTCCGTATTGACGTTGATCGCAAAGCCGAGGCGTGAGAGCATGCCGGAGGAATAGGTCCTCGTCGGTTGGTCGATATAGTCGCCGATTTCGGCGAAATCGATGATGCTTTTTTCGGTCTCTTTGATCTCGCTGTCACGCATCCCCATAAGCTGGCATTTGAGATAGATATTTTCCCGCCCCGTAAGTTCAGAGTCGAACCCTGCGGTCAGTTCGAGCAGGGCGCTCACGCGTCCGTGGACGTCGATCCATCCTTCCGTGGGGAAAGCAACACCGGTGATCATTTTGAGAACGGTCGATTTGCCTGCGCCGTTGACGCCGAAGATGGCGACGGATTCGCCTTCTTTCACCTCGAAACTGACGTCGTTGACGGCCCATTTCGCGATGTAGTTGACGCGCTTGCTAAAGACCGACAGCAGCCGGCGCTTGTCGTTCGGAAAGAGTTTGTACAGCTTCTTCACATTGGAAAATCGGATAACGACTTTATCAGAGGACATCGGGGATCTCCTTATAAAGCTTACGGTAGGCCCAGAGAGCGAACGCCGCCATGAGAGTGAGCATGATCAGGAAATAAACCAGCACCCGCGGCTCTTCCCAAATCCAGACCTTATAGATGAAAGTATTGCGGTATCCGCTCGCGACGAAGGTGATCGGATTGAACAATAGAATGGTCTTGAGCCAGCCGGGCACCGTCATCGTATGTACATCGTAAAGGATGCCCGAAAGCCAGAAGAGAGCCTGAACGGCAGCGCCGATGAGATTGAAAAAATCCTTGCTCATACAGGTCAGCATAGAAGCGAACTGCGCCCATGCGATGAAAAAGAACAGCATACAGAGCATATAGATCGGTAATTGCAGCAGATACCGATCAGGGGGAAAGCCGTAACAAAGAAAGAAAACGATCGTAATGCCCATAAGGGCAATGTGGACGAGAATCTTGGAGAGACCCACAAAAGTGGGGATTGTTGCAATCGGGAAACGCATTTTTGTTACGAGGTAGTTGTATTGCCGGAGCGAATTAGCGCCCTGAGTGAACATTTCTTCCATAAAGAACCACGGCATCATGGCCGCCATAAACCAAAGAATGAACGGGTAGCCATTGTAGGAGGAGCCCCTCCCGAGTTTGAGCCCGACGTCGAAAGCAAACCAAAATACGAAGATCGTGACGGCCGGTTTGATGATCGCCCATGCCCAGCCGAGCGCGGATCCTGAGTAAGTCTTGATGATATCAGCACGCGCCAGCTTTAGCAGCTGATGGCGCCAGGTGATGTGCTGCTTAATGATCTTGAGAAGTGTTCGCATAATTAAAGTATTCTACCAAAGACGCGAAACAATCGCAAATAGAAGAACACAGCGGACGGTGCGCGCGCGGTGAAATGATCTAGATTGCGTTAAGATAGGCAGCGAGTGCTTCCCTCCACGGGCGCATCCCATCTCCTACCGTACACCGAAGTGCGATGTGATCCATCGCAGAATATGCGGGCCGCGGCGCCGGCCGCGGAAATTCCTCTGTCGTAACTGCCTTAACCTTGCAGGAATACCCTGATAGCCGTACGATCTCCTCGGCAAATTCGTGCCAGCTGCAGATCCCGTTCCCCGTGCAATGAACAAGACCGTAGTTTTCCGTGGCCGCGAGCAAGAGGATATGGTGTGCCAGATCGCAGGCGTTCGTCGGATTGCCAACCTGGTCATAGACGACCGAGATCTCATCGTGCCCGGAAGCCAATCCGCGAATCGTTTTCACGAAATTATTGCCTTGTTTGCCGTAAAGCCAGGAGGTGCGCACCAGGAAAAAACGCGCGCTGGTTTCGCGGACATACTGTTCGCCAAGCAATTTTGAGGCGCCGTAGACGGTCGCCGGCGCCGGCAGATCCCATTCGGCATAGGGGCGGCAGGACTTGCCGGAAAAGACGTAATCTGTTGAAATATGCACAAACTTTGCGTCGTGTGATTCGGCGATCCTTGCCATATTGCGGGCACCGATCGCGTTGCCTTTCATCGCGGCTTCCGGATCGCTTTCACAGGCGTCCACATTTGTCATTGCGGCGCAGTTGATGACCAGATCGAAAGGGGATCTTTTGTGCTGTTCGGAAAAAGCTGCGGTAGCCGAAGAATCCGCGATATCGAGCGTATCGATATCCACACCAACGATTTCCG
>BNUG01000044.1 GCA_025997195.1 Clostridia bacterium
CTGCTCGGCCTTCATTTTTCCAATCCAAGTGTTCCTGCATGATCATGGACTTGTTAAATTCTATCGCTCTCTCGGTTCTGTTCATCATCGCCCGTTCCTCCTCATCAAGATTTACTATGCGAATAATCTCGGCGGCTTTCTCGATATATTCCGGCGCTCCCGCCGGCGCTTCCCCTGTCAGGAAATACTGCCGCCAAAAATCGATTTCTTTACTGACTCTATTATCCTTTTTTAACTCAAAAAACGCCAGGTAAACAGGGTTTTCTTCAGGGCGAATGTTCCGCACCGGGTCATGCAGTTCAAAAATACGCAGCGGATGTTTGTCACGATAATAACTGTCATGCAGGATGTTCAGCGAATAAACAGGACGCAGACTTGCGTATTTCGGCAAATCGTCCCCGCCCGCGCAAATCGACACTTGCCGTCCGATATAGGCGAAGCCCTGACCCAGCTCGGTCAGAAATTTCGTGATATTGTCCGTGAGAGCATCTTCCAAATCGGCGCCGATACTCCAGTAGAGTTCCAGCATTTCCGTTGTATAACCCATTCACATACCAAAAAAACCGCCCGGGCGGACCCGGGCGGCAGTTTTTGACTTTGGATTCCCGCCTTCGCGGGAATGACAACGTGATTACTCGATAATCTTTGTAACGACGCCCGAGCCGACCGTACGGCCGCCTTCGCGGATTGCGAAGCGCAATCCCTCTTCGATCGCGATCGGCGTGATCAAAGTGATCGTCATCTGGATGTTGTCGCCCGGCATGACCATCTCCACGCCTTCCGGCAAATGCAAATCGCCCGTCACGTCCGTCGTACGGAAGTAGAACTGCGGACGGTAGCCGTTGAAGAACGGCGTATGACGCCCGCCTTCTTCCTTCTTCAGCACGTAGACCTCCGCCTCGTACTTCGTATGCGGATGGATCGTGCCTGTCGCGCACAGCACCTGTCCGCGCTCGATCTCCGTCCGCTGTACGCCGCGCAGCAGCGCGCCGATGTTGTCGCCCGCCTGCGCCTGGTCAAGCAACTTGCGGAACATCTCCACACCTGTGACCACGACCTTGCGCCGCTCTTCCGTCAGGCCGATGATCTCGACTTCGTCGCCGACCTTCAGCACACCGCGCTCCACACGGCCGGTAGCGACCGTGCCGCGCCCCGTGATCGAAAAGACGTCTTCCACCGGCATCAGGAACGGCTTGTCGATCGCGCGCTCCGGCTCCGGGATGTACACATCCACCGACTCAAACAACTCGATGATCTTGTCGCCCCATTCGCCGCTCGTGTCTTCCAGCGCTTTCAGCGCGCTGCCGCGAATGATCGGCGTATCGTCGCCCGGGAAATCATACTGGTCAAGCAGTTCTCTGATTTCCATCTCAACGAGTTCAAGCAGTTCTTCGTCGTCGACCATATCGCATTTGTTCAGGAACACCACGATGTAAGGTACGCCGACCTGCCTCGACAGCACGATGTGCTCGCGCGTCTGGGGCATCGGACCGTCTGTCGCAGCCACGACGAGAATCGCGCCGTCCATCTGCGCCGCGCCCGTGATCATGTTCTTGACATAGTCTGCGTGTCCGGGGCAGTCGACGTGGGCGTAATGCCGGTTCGGCGTCTCGTATTCCACGTGCGCTGTCGCGATCGTGATGCCGCGTTCTCTTTCTTCGGGCGCTTTGTCGATCTTGTCAAAGGCCACGAATTCGCCGAGGCCGTAACGGTCGAACAGCGTCTTTGTGATCGCCGCCGTCAGCGTCGTCTTGCCGTGGTCGATATGACCGATCGTGCCGATGTTTACATGCGGCTTGGTTCTTTCAAATTTTGCTTTCGCCATTGTCGTTCTCCTTTACTGTTTTTTTCTAACGCGCCATGCTCGATGGCTATTTGTTGATTTTGTCGAGAAGGCTGTCGGGCAGACGTTCAAAATGATCGAACTGCATGACGTAGACTCCTCTCCCCTGCGTTTTCGACCGAAGATCGGTCGCATAGCCGAACATATTCATGAGCGGGACAAAACCCCGCACCGCGACAGCGCCGGCATTCATATCGGAACCCTCGATGCGGCCGCGCCGGCTGCTGAGATCCCCGATGATGTCGCCCATATATTCCTCGGGCACCGTGACTTCGATCTTGAAGACCGGTTCGAGCAATACAGGACCCGCCTGACGAACGGCTTCGCGAAACGCCATCGACGCCGCGATCTTGAACGCCATTTCCGAGCTGTCCACTTCGTGATAAGAACCGTCGTACAATTCCACGCCCACGTCCACGACCTGGTAACCCGCGATCGGGCCGTTTTGCATGGCTTCCTTGATGCCGTCCTCGATCTTCGGGATGTACTCCTTGGGGACCGCGCCGCCGATGATCGAACTCTTGAACTCGAAACCTTCGCCGGGCTGGCGGGGATACAAACGAATCTTGACGTGACCGTACTGGCCGTGACCGCCCGTCTGCTTGGAATGTTTGTAATCGACGTCGGCCATTTTCGTGACCGTTTCCTTGTAACTGACCTGCGGCTTGCCGACATTGGCTTCGACCTTGAACTCGCGCAAAAGTCTGTCGACGATGATTTCAAGATGCAGTTCGCCCATGCCCGCGATGATGGTCTGGCCCGTATCCTCGTTCGTATAGGTCTTGAACGTCGGGTCTTCTTCGGCGAGCTTCGACAAGGCGACGCCCATCTTTTCCTGTCCGGCCTTCGTCTTGGGCTCGATCGCGATCTCAATGACGGGATCCGGAAAGTCCATCGACTCGAGCAGGATCTTGCGTTTTTCGTCGCAGAGCGTGTCGCCCGTCGTCGTTTCTTTGAGGCCGACCGCCGCCGCGATGTCGCCCGAATAGACCGTCTCGAGTTCTTCGCGTTTGTTCGCATGCATCTGCAGGACGCGGCCGAGCCGTTCCTTCTTGTCATGCGTCGAATTGTAGACGTAGGAACCCGAATCGATCTTGCCGGAATACACGCGGAAGAACACCAGCTTTCCGACAAAGGGATCGACCATGACCTTGAACGCCAACGCCGAAAACGGCGCCGTATCACTGGCCTCGCGCTCTGCCTCCGCGCCCGTCCGGGGATCCGTACCCACCATCGGCGGGATGTCCACCGGAGACGGCAGGTAATCCACGACCGCATCGAGCAAAGGCTGAACGCCCTTGTTGCGGTACGCGGAGCCGCAAAGCACCGGCACCATATCCCCCGCGATGGTCATCTTGCGGATGCCGGCCTTGATCTCTTCCTTTGTAAGCTCTTCGCCGTCTAAGTACTTCATGAGAAGTTCCTCATCGGCTTCCGCCACAGACTCCAGCAGGGCAGCGCGCCATTCAGCAGCGGCCTCCCGCAATTCTGCGGGGATCTCCGTGACGTCAAACTTCACGCCCAGATCGTCGTGATAGATTTTCGCGTCCATCTCGATCAGATCCACGATACCCGTGAAATTGTCTTCGGCTCCGATGGGCAGTTGGATGGGTACGGCATTGGCTTTGAGCCGGTCCTTGACCATCTGCACGACACGCAAAAAGTCCGCGCCCATGATGTCCATCTTGTTGACAAAAATCATGCGGGGCACATGGTATTTCTCGGCCTGACGCCAAACGGTCTCCGACTGCGGTTCAACGCCGCCTTTCGCGCAGAGTACCGTGACCGCGCCGTCCAACACGCGAAGCGACCGCTCGACCTCGACCGTGAAATCGACGTGCCCGGGGGTGTCAATGATATTGATCCTCGTGCCGTTCCACTGTGCCGTCGTCGCCGCGCTCGTAATCGTGATGCCGCGCTCCTGCTCCTGCACCATCCAGTCCATGGTCGCCGCGCCCTCGTGAACCTCGCCCAGTTTGTGGGTACGGCCCGTATAATAGAGGATGCGCTCGGTCGCAGTCGTCTTGCCCGCATCGATGTGCGCCATAATCCCGATGTTTCGGGTATTTTGTAATGAAAATTCTCTGGCCATTTAAAACCTGTAATGTGCGAACGCGCGGTTGGCTTCCGCCATCTTGTGCGTATCGTCCTTTTTCTTGACCGACGCGCCCGTGTTATTGGCCGCGTCCATCAGCTCTTTCGCCAAACGATCGCTCATCTTCTTTTCGCCGCGTTTGCGCGTGAAACCGGTGAGCCACCGGAGCGCCAGCGTCTGTCTGCGGTCGGCGCGGACTTCCATCGGCACCTGATAGTTGGCGCCGCCGACACGACGGGCCTTGACTTCCAGCAGGGGCATGATGTTTTCCATCGCCTTTTCAAAAATTTCGAGCGGTTCCTCGCCTGTCGTGTCTTTGATCTTGTCAAAGGCATCGTAGACGATGGCTTGTGCAACTCCCTTTTTCCCGTCAAGCATAATACTGTTGATGAGTTTCGTCACCACCACACTGCTATAAACCGGATCGGGGAGAACTTCGCGTTTTGGAATATTACCTTTTCTCGGCATAGTCCCACTTCCCTTTCTTCACTACACGCCATTTTTCCTGATCAGCCGGAAAAATGTCTACGCAGCAATTTCTGCTGCAGGTACTCGACAGTATCGGTCTTACCGTGTCTGCCGTGGCATATTAATAGAATATGAACCGTTTATTTACTTTTGTTTCGGTCTCTTGGCGCCGTATTTGCTGCGGGCCTGAAGCCTGCCGGATACACCGGCCGTATCGAGGATGCCGCGGATGATATGATATCTCACACCGGGCAAATCTTTCACCCTGCCGCCGCGGATCATGACCACGCTATGCTCCTGCAAATTGTGACCGATGCCGGGGATGTAGGCGATGACCTCGATGCCGTTGGACAGACGTACCCTCGCGACCTTGCGGAGCGCGGAATTCGGTTTTTTGGGCGTGACGGTCTTAACGGACGTACACACGCCGCGCTTCTGAGGAGATCTCGCATCCGTCGGTTTCCTGTGCAGGGTATTGAGACCCTTGAGCAGTGCCGGCGCGGTCGATTTCTTCACAGCGCTCTGCCTTCCTTCTCTCACGAGTTGGTTGATTGTCGGCATTCTTTTCTCTTCCTCCTTTCCTGTAATATTTTTCGCGATATATAATATAGTCGCGGATGTCGATATTATCACATTCCAAGCCGTTCCGCAAGCAAATTTTTTATTTTTTGATGTTAATATGAAAAAAACTCTTGACTTGACTATGAAAAATGAAGTATATTAGTAAACTGCGTACGAATGTACCCTCAATTCTGTGTAAGGAGTAAGAAATTATGCCACAACCCGTCAAATTCGGCAAGAAAGAACGCATGAATTATTCGACCATTCGTGAGGTCGGAGAAATGCCAAACTTGATTCAGATCCAAACCCAGTCCTACAAATGGTTCATTGGTGAAGGATTGAAAGAAATATTTCATGACATCTCCCCTATCGATGATTTTGCAGGTCATTTGTCACTCGAATTTATGGATTACAATTTAAAGGCGCCCGAGAGACCGGGAAATACGGAAGATAATCCACTGCTTAGTTCGTATGTCGACAATATAGAACAGTATTATATAGAGAAATCCTCGGACTCCAAGACAAAAACAGGCGAACCATTTGAAACCAAGGATGGCCATGCAAGCCGCCGCGCCGGTACGCCTCTTAACAGCGCTACGCTTTCCGTACCGCTTTATACGAACGTTCGGCTGTTCAACAAGACAACCGGCGAAATCAAAGAGCAGGAAGTCTTCATGGGCGATCTGCCATTGATGACAAACAAAGGAACGTTTGTGATCAATGGCGCGGAACGCGTCGTCGTTACACAGCTTGTCCGCTCGCCCGGCCCCTATTTCAACGAGATGGATGTAAAAGAAAAGCCGGAGACGGCCAAATCCGTCGAAAAAGCCCATAAGGCTGAAGCGAAAGCCATTGATGAAAACGCGGAAGATACCAAGCATTACAAAGCGCAGATCATCCCGAATCGCGGCGCTTGGCTCGAATATGAGACCGACGACAACGGCGTACTTTATGTGCGTGTCGACCGTACACGCAAATTGCCGGCAACTGTTCTCATCCGCGCACTCGCGCAAGGCGGAGATACGGGCGGCCGCATCCGCAATTTCGCCGGTATCTCGAAAGAGCTCGCGTTTGGTACCGATGAAGATATCATCCGAATCTTCGGCGACAATCCGCTGCTGCGGGCCACACTGGAAAAAGACACGACAGACGGCTACGAAACCGCGATCGTTGAGATCTTCAAAAAAGTCCGCCCCGGTGATATGCCGACACCGGAAAACGCCAAGCGCGTTTTTGAAAATCTCTTCTTCGATCCCAAACGCTATGACCTCGCCAAAGTTGGACGTTACAAGTACAACAAGAAACTCGGACTCGGAGCCCGACTCGCGAACCACACGCTTGCCGAGGATGTTGTCGATCCCTCGACCGGCGAGATCCTCGCGGAAAAAGACCAGGTCGTGGATCGGGAGCTCGCGCTGCGCATCGAAAACGCCGGTGTTTTCTCTGTGACGGTCCTCGTGCTGGTTCCGCTCAAAGCATACATTGCCGGTCAGGCTGATGCCGAATCCTATGCCACACGCGAGGTACCGGTCATCGGCAACCGCTTTGTGGATCTGAGTAATTTCGTGAGCGAAAGCGTCTGTGCCTACTGTGTGGAGCAAGGCGTCCCGCAGCGAGTTCACTATCCCACATTGATCCGCGTACTCGAGGCAGCCAAGGAAAAGGCCGACAGCAAAAAGAAAGACGCCGATGACATCCTGCGTGCGGCACTCGTGGATGCAGCAGAACTGCTCGCACCGAAACACATGCTGGCGGATGATATCTTTGCCACATTCAGTTACCTCGTAGGCCTGCCCTACCTGATCGGAAACACCGACGACATCGATCATCTCGGCAACCGCCGTGTACGCACAGTCGGCGAGTTGTTGCAAAACCAGTTCCGCATCGGTCTTGCACGCATGGAACGCGCAGTTCGGGAGCGCATGACGATCCAGGACATCGAGTCGGCAACACCAAGGGATCTCTTGAATATTCGGCCCATTACGGCTGCGTTGAAGGAGTTTTTTGGAAGCAGCCAGCTTTCACAATTCATGGATCAAAACAACCCGCTGGCTGAACTCACGCACAAACGCAGACTTTCCGCGCTGGGTCCGGGCGGTCTGTCCCGCGAAAGAGCAGGTTTCGACGTCCGCGATGTTCACTATAGCCATTATGGCAGGATGTGTCCGATCGAGACGCCTGAAGGCCCCAACATCGGCCTGATTGGCTCGCTCACAACCTACGGAAAGGTCAACGAATATGGGTTTATCGAAACTCCCTATAGAAAGGTAGACAAAGTGAACGGCGTTGTGACCGGGCAGATCGATTATCTCTCGGCGGACGAAGAAGAAAGTTTGTATATCGCACAGGCCAATGAACCGCTCGACGATGAAGGACATTTCCTCAACAAGCGTGTGGCGGCACGTCATGGCATCGACATCGACCTTGTGCCAAAGGAAAAGGCCGACTATATGGACGTCAGCCCCAAGCAGGTCGTGTCCGTAGCAACAGCAATGATTCCTTTCCTCGAGAACGATGACGCGAACCGCGCCCTTATGGGTTCGAATATGCAGCGTCAGGCTGTCCCGCTCTTGGTCTCAGAAGCACCTTATGTCGGAACGGGCATGGAATACAAGGCCGCCCGCGACAGTGGCGTCGTCGTGCTGGCAAAAAACGAAGGTACCGTCGAGTATGTAGACGCGGAAACGATTCGCATCCGCAAAGCCGACGCCGCGGAAGCCGGCAAGAAAAAAGGCGCCAAGGCACCGGGCGAGGAAGTTGATGTTTATCACCTCCTGAAATTCAAGCGTTCCAACCAGGGTACCTGCATCAATCAGCGTCCGATCGTGAATGTAGGTGAGAAAGTCGAAGCCGGCGAGGTGATTGCGGATGGTCCGTCCACAGACGAAGGCGAAATCGCGCTCGGCAAGAACCTGCTCATCGGTTTCATGACTTGGGAAGGTTACAATTACGAGGATGCCATCATCCTGAATGAACGCCTCATCATGGACGACGTGCTGACGAGCCTGCATATCGAAGTATACGAATGTGAAGCCCGCGACACCAAACTCGGTCCGGAAGAAATCACACGCGACATCCCGAATATCGGCGATGACGCGCGCAAGGATCTCGACGAGGAAGGCATCGTGCGCATCGGCGCCGAAGTGACCAGTTACGATATCCTCGTTGGCAAAGTCACGCCAAAAGGCGAAACGGAACTGACAGCGGAAGAGCGGCTGCTCCGCGCCATCTTTGGGGAAAAAGCCAGAGAAGTCCGCGACACGAGCCTGAAAATCCCGCATGGAGAGACCGGCATCGTGGTCGACATCAAGACGTTTTCCCGCGACGACGACGACGAAGGTCTGCCGCCCGGCGTCAACAAATTGGTGCGCGTCTTTGTCGCGACCAAGCGCAAGATCAGTGTTGGCGACAAGATGGCCGGACGTCACGGCAACAAAGGCGTCATCAGCCGTGTGCTGCCGGAAGAAGATATGCCGTTCATGGAAGACGGTACCCCGCTTCAGGTCATGCTGAATCCGCTCGGTGTTCCTTCCCGTATGAATGTCGGACAGGTGCTCGAAGTGCATCTTGGCCTCGCGGCGAAGAAAAAAGGCTGGTATATCAGCACGCCGGTATTTGATGGCGCGCACGAAAGCGACATCACCGAACTGCTGAAAGAATGTGATTATCCGGCGAACGGCAAACTCAAACTCCGCGACGGACGCTCAGGCGAACCGTTTGACAACCCGGTCACGGTCGGCTATATGTACATGCTCAAACTCCATCATTTGGTCGACGACAAGATCCACGCGCGTTCGACCGGCCCGTACTCACTGATCACGCAACAGCCGCTCGGCGGCAAAGCACAGTTTGGCGGCCAGCGCTTCGGAGAGATGGAAGTCTGGGCTCTCGAAGCCTATGGCGCGGCGTATACCCTTCAAGAGATCCTCACGGTAAAGAGCGATGACATCGTTGGACGCGTCAAAACCTACGAGGCAATCGTCAAAGGCGAAAATATTCCGGAACCAAGCATCCCCGAGTCCTTCAAGGTGCTGATCAAAGAGATGCAGAGCCTCTGTCTCGATGTAACGGTTCGGGATGAAAAAGATCATGAAATCGAACTCAAGGAGTTCGCGGATCTTGGCGCGTCTTCTTCGCTTGAGCGCATGATCTCGACGGACAAACTGACGCCTGAAGACGAGCCCCTTCTGGATCTCGCCACACGGATGAAGGCGGATGAACCGGACGAAGAAGATGATGAGGACAACGACGATGACGACAAAGACGTTCTGCTCGACGCAGAAGATTTGGCGGAACTCGGCGTGATTCCCGAAGACCGGCTCTTACTTGAACTTGAAAATGATGATACGGATCTCGGTGTTCGGATAGACGTCGAACCCGCTGATGCGGACGAATAAGGGGGAACAAACTTGAATAGTGAATTTACAAATTTCAACTCTCTGAAGATCAGTCTCGCTTCCACGGAAAAGATCCTTTCCTGGTCACACGGCGAAGTGAAGAAGCCGGAGACAATCAACTATCGTACACTCAAACCGGAAAAAGACGGTTTGTTCTGCGAGCGGATTTTCGGGCCCACCAAAGACTGGGAATGTCATTGCGGTAAGTACAAACGTATTCGATTCAAAGGCATGGTTTGCGACCGCTGCGGCGTTGAGATTACCAAAGCCAAAGTTCGCCGCGAGCGTATGGGTCATATCAAACTCGCTTCGCCCGTCTCGCACATCTGGTATTTTAAAGGAATCCCCTCACGGATTGGACTCGTGCTCGATCTCACGCCGAAAAACCTGGAAAAGGTTCTCTATTTCGCCGCCTATATCGTGACCGATCCCGGTGAAACGGATTTGGAATACATGGAGATCCTCACCGAGGAAAAATACAGGGAGGCCCGCGAGAAATTCAAGAACAAGAACGCTTTCAAGGCCGGTATGGGCGCGGAGGCCATCCGTGAACTGTTGCTTGCCGTAGACGTGGAGCAGCTTTCTCTGGACATCCGGACGCAGCTCAAGACGGCCACGATACAAAAAAAGGGCAAACTCGTACGCAGGCTGGAAGTCATTGAAGCACTGCGGCAGTCGGGCAACAAGCCTGAGTGGATGGTTCTCGAAGTCGTGCCTGTCATCCCGCCGGACATCCGGCCGATGGTGCAGCTCGACGGCGGCAGATTTGCCACTTCCGATCTCAACGATTTGTATCGCCGCGTTATCAACCGCAACAATCGTCTGCAGAAGATGCTCAGTATCAACGCGCCGGATATTATCGTACGCAATGAAAAACGTATGCTTCAGGAAGCGGTAGACGCTCTGATCGACAACGGCCGGCGCGGCCGCGCGGTCACAGGCCCGGGCAGCCGTCCGCTGAAATCTTTGTCCGACATGCTCAAGGGCAAGCAGGGACGTTTCCGTCAGAACCTGCTCGGCAAGCGCGTCGACTATTCCGGACGCTCCGTCATCGTCGTTGGACCCGAACTCAAGTTCTATCAGTGCGGTCTTCCGAAGAAAATGGCGCTTGAACTGTTCAAGCCCTTCATCATGAAAGAACTCGTGAAAAACGACTCCGCACACAACATCAAGAGCGCAAAGCGCATGGTCGAAAAGGTCAACCCGAAAGTCTGGGACGTGCTCGATGAAGTCATCAAGGAGCATCCGGTTCTGCTGAACCGCGCACCCACCCTGCACAGACTCGGCATCCAGGCCTTTGAGCCTGTCCTTGTCGAAGGCAAAGCAATCAAGCTGCATCCGCTCGTCTGTACGGCTTACAATGCCGACTTTGACGGCGACCAGATGGCGGTTCATGTGCCGCTGACGGTGGAAGCACAAGCGGAAGCCCGCTTTCTCATGCTCTCGGTGAACAATATCCTCGCGCCAAAAGACGGCTCTCCGATCACGACGCCGACACAGGATATGATCCTTGGCTCGTACTATCTCACGCATCCGGGCGAAGCGGACAAGAACCCTGTCCCGCTCAGCAAAAAAGCGAAGGATGAATCGGACAGCCCGATCAAGATCGCAATCGAAAAGAACGACGTGACACGGGCGACGACATACTGGCAAGGCAAGGCTTATCGCTCCGAAACGGTTGGTAAAGGAGATAAAAAACACATCGTTGACGGCAAGAATTTTGCTGACTTCGATGAATTGCTCATGGCCTATCGAAACGGCGAAGTGACGCTCCATGCCAAGGTGCGCGTACGCCGCTTTGCAGGCAAAGAAGACAAGCGCGGAAAACTAATCGATTCGACGGTTGGCCGCTTTATCTTCAACGAAAACCTGCCCCAGGATCTCGGTTTCGTCGAGAAGAGGGATGCGGATCCCTATGCGCTCGAGATCGACCAGCTTTGCGACAAGAAAATGCTTGGGAAAATCATCGACAAATGTTTCCGCAAACACGGCAACACGGAGACAGCCGTCATGCTCGACCATATTAAAGATATGGGGTTCCATTATTCTACCGTCGCGGCGGTCACGATCAGCATTGACGACATGAAGATCCCAGCCGGAAAGGACGAGATCATCGCAGAAGCGGAAGAGAAAGTGACTACATTCGAACATTTGTACGAGAGTGGTTTTACGACAGACAAAGAGCGCTACGACAATGTCATCCTCACATGGAACAATGCCGCCGATAAGGTCGCGGACATGTTGATGGACAACCTCGGCGAACTCAACAATCTGTACATCATGGCACATTCCGGCGCGAGAGGTTCCAAGAGCCAAATCCGTCAGATCGGTGGCATGCGCGGACTGATGGCCAATGCGGCCGGCAAGACACTCGAACTGCCAATCAAGGCCAATTTCCGAGAAGGGCTTTCTGTTCTTGAGTACTTCATCAGTTCCAACGGCGCGCGGAAAGGACTTGCGGATACCGCCCTTCGGACGGCGGAGTCGGGCTACCTGACACGCCGTCTCGTAGACGTATCGCACAATGTAATCGTACGCGAAGAGGATTGCGGATCCAAGGAAGGCCTCACCGTCTCCGCTTTCATCGACCAAGGTGCGACGATCGAAACACTTCGGCAGCGCATCATCGGGCGCACAGCGCTCAAAGACATCTTAGATCCGCAGTCAGGCGAAGTACTCGTCCGCGCGAACGATGAGATCAGCGAAGAAGATGCGACTGAGATTGAAAAAGCAGGCATCACGGAAGCCCAGGTTCGTTCTGTCTTGACATGCAAAGCGAAGTTCGGGATCTGCGCCAAATGCTATGGAAGAAACCTTGCCACCGGCGAGCCGGTCAATATCGGCGAAGCTGTCGGTATCCAGGCAGCACAGTCCATCGGCGAACCAGGTACCCAGCTCACAATGCGAACCTTCCATACCGGCGGTACCAGATCTCTTGAAGTCAGAGAGACAACCACCGATATCAAAGACAAAGAAGGCAATGTCATCGACCGAAGAGTATCCAGAGAAATCGTTACCGTTGCTGAGGTCACACAGGGTCTTCCTCGCGTCGAAGAACTCTTTGAAGCGCGCAAACCGCAGCATGGTCTTGCCAAGGTCTGCGAAAAACCCGGCGTTGTAGAGTCGATCGAATACGGGCCAAACAACAGTCGTGTTATTATCGTCAAGACAGACGGCGACCCTGAAGAAGGCGGCGAAGAAAAACTGGACAGCGGAACAAACCGTTATGAGATCCCGCAAAGCAGCGGCCTTATCATCGTCGAGAAAGATCAGCATGTCGAGGCCGGCGATCCGCTTACAGCGGGCCCACTCGATCCAAAGCGTGTGCTTGAATTAAAGGGTGTTTCGGGCGTTTACGATTACCTGCTTCGTGAGGTACAACGCGTTTACAAACTTCAGGGCGTCGACATCAATGACAAACACATCGAGATCATCGTGAGCCAGATGCTCGGAAAATATCGTATCGATGAACCCGGCGATACGCCTCTGCTGCCCGAGAAAAACTACGCACTGCCCGAGATCGAGGCGGCCAACGCGCTGCTGAAAGAAGACCAAACCCCCGCGACCTATACCAGGGTTCTGCAAGGCATCACGAAGGCGTCGCTTGCGACAGAGTCCTTCCTGTCCGCAGCTTCTTTCCAGGAAACGACGAAAGTGCTGACGGGCGCCGCCATTGAAGGCAAGACAGACTACCTGCTTGGCCTCAAAGAAAACGTGATCATCGGAAAACTGATTCCAGCCGGCACCGGCATGGCGCTCTACAATGGCGTCACACTCGATTACGGCGACAATGCGGAATACATGGAGAATTACGGAAGGGAGCCGGTAAGGCCAGAACTCCTCTTCGACATTCCCGCAGACGAACTCGATGACGACGACGATGATCCGGCACTCACCGCCGCAATCTTGGCAAAAGCAGCAGAGATCGCGCCGGAAGCTGAATGAAACAGGGAGGTTATGGCATCAAGAGTTTTTTCTTGACCGTATTCCAGAATTCATAATTTTTAAATCGCAATAAGGTGACGGTTCGACCCGACAAACGGATGCCGACGCGACGGAGATTTGGAGCGTGCGTCTCCACCCCATCCACTGAAACAAATACCCCGGCCCGGGATTCGGCGTCGGGGTATACTTCTATCGGCAGCCCAGGCGGCAGAACAATGCCGCTCGTAAAGGACCGGTACGCCGTGCTATTCACCGGCGCCATCGGCGTGAGTTGCAACAGATCCAGGCTCGGATCCACGATCGAGCCGCCCAGGGAATAATTGTAAGCGGTGGATCCGGCAGGCGTCGAAACAACGACCCCGTCGCCGGAGAATTTTTCTATGAGGCGATCTCCGATATAGATATCGAGATGACTGAGGCTTGTGCCTTCTCCTCGCACTACGATTTCGTTGAGGCCGCGAATCTTGGCGGACTCGTCCCCAAATTCGATCTCGGCCTCGACGGTGCGGTATCTCTGTTCGCTAAAATCACCTTGCATATAACGAAACACAAATTGATCCGCATCGGCAGCGTCCAGTTCCTGAAAGAACCCGAGATGTCCGGTGTTGATACCGACAAAGGGAACGTCAGGGAAGTCAAAGCGAGCGAGCGTACGAAGAAACGTTCCGTCACCGCCTATGACGACCACGAGTTCGGCATCTTCCACCGAGTCATCGAGTGTTTCAAAATCTTCCTCTGTGAAGCGTGCCGCGAGAGCGATCCGGATCTCTTCAGCACCATCTCTGCCGTCGTCGATGATGCTGATCTTCCTTTTTTGCATTGCTTACCTCAATTCTGCTGCTCAGTCATTCTGCTTTACAATAAGTTGTTACTGCGTCAACCGGTCGAAGGACTCAGCCAGCGCGGCGAACTCGCGCGTGGCAGCCTCGATCGGCTCCGGTTTGCTCATATCAACCCCCGCGATCTTGAGCAGTTCGATTGGATCGTCCGAATTGCCTGTACCCAGGAAATGCAGATAATCGCTGACGGCCGGCCGGCCTTCGCGAAGGATACGACCGGCGAGCGCCACAGCTGCGGAGAACCCGGTCGCGTATTTGTATACGTAGAAAGCACGGTAGAAATGCGGAATCCGCGACCATTCCGAGCGTATATTTTCGTCTGTGTTCATGCGCGGTCCAAAATATTTTTCATTGAGGGCGCCGTAGAAATCGCACAGGGCTTCGTTGGTCAAGGGCTCGCCGCGCTCCGCCGCCTCGTGTGTCAGTAGTTCAAACTCCGCGAACATCGTCTGCCGGAATAGGGTCGTACGGAATTCCTCTAGGAAAATGCCCGTGTAATAGGCACGCGCTTGATCGTTCGGCGCGTTTTCGAGCAAATAGCGCACCAACAGGTTTTCATTGACCGTCGAGGCGACCTCTGCGGTAAAGATCGAATGGCTGCCGTATACGAAGGGCTGCGTCTTCCTCGTATAATACGAGTGCATGGAGTGCCCCATTTCGTGGATCAGCGTGAACACATCTTTGATTTTGCCTGCGTAATTCATAAGAATATAAGGCTTGGAGTCGTAGCTGCCAAAGGAATAGGCGCCGCTGCTTTTCCCTTCGTTCTCGTAGACATCGACCCAGCCGCCGCGCGCGCCGTTTACGGCTGTTTGGACGTATTCTTCTCCGAAGGGTGCCAGTGCCTTCGCCATGATATTGATTGCCTCTTCGAACGGAATCTCTCCGCCCTCATTCGGCGGATTCACCATGGGTGCGTACACATCGTACATCGCGAGGCGATCTACGCCGAGCAGCCTCCGCTTCGTATCCAGATAGCGGTGAAGGACAGGAAGGCTTTTGCCTACGGTATCGATCAGATTGGTATAGACCTCCCGGCTCACATTGTCGGAAGACAGCGCCGCATCCAGGGATGACGGATATTTGCGGATGCCCGCCGTGATCACATCGGTTTTTGTATTGTAGGCATAGGAGGTAGCCAACGTGTTTTTCATCGAAATATAGGCCGCATACATGGCTTCATACGCGGCTTTTCGCACAGACCGATTTTTCGATTCGAGGAATTTGATGTAATTCCCATGCGTGAGTTCTTCGGGCTGTCCGTCTTCGCCCGCAATCTCGCCGAAGCGCAGATCCGCGTCGCTGAGCATCGTAAAGATATCGCTTGTCGCGCCGAGCGCCTCGGAAAGCCGCGCGAGGATCTCCTCCTCGTTTTGGCCCAGGATATGCGGCTTCTCGCGCCGGATACTCTTCAGTTCAAAACCGTATCGCGCGAGACCCTCTTCGGCGCTGACATACGCATCCAGTACCGCATCCTCCAGCGAGATCATCTCAGGGACAAAGAACGACGTTGCCGCTGCCACTTTTGCCATCAGCGCCTGGGCGCGATCCGCGAGGCCTTGGCGCACAGGATCGGTATTGTCCTCATCCCTGCGTTGCCGCGCATAGACGTAGATCCGCTCCGTCAGCTGCCACACGGCGTCTCGCGCACAAAAGGCCGCAAGCAGCACGGCCGCGCTTTCTCCCAGCCTCCCGGAATAAGGCGCGAACGCTTCCGCCTGACGAAGCGCCTCTGCGTAATCGCTTTCCCACTGTGTTTCCTTCGCATACAGGGACGCAATATCCCATTTGTATTGATCTTCGATCTCCTCACGTTTCTTCGCCAAAATATCCGCCTTTCGTGCTATTTCGTGGTATTATTGATTCATATAATGAAGTATATCACAAGGAGTGATGATTCAATGCCCCCGTCATTCTGTAGCGAAGCTGCAGAATCCAGTGGGCGATAACAAATATGGAGAAAGTTTTTTATGGACAATCGTCCCATTGGATTTTTTGACTCGGGGCTTGGCGGGCTGACCTGCATCCCCTATGTACTGGATGCTCTGCCGGACGAAAGCATCGTATATTTTGGGGATACGGCGCGCACACCTTACGGATCCAAGGCCGTTTCCACCATCCGGAGTTTTGCCTTTGAGATCGCGGATTTCCTTGTAGACAGCAGCGTCAAGATGATCGCGATCGCATGCAATACGGTCAGTTCCACTTGCCTGGACGAGCTACGGGAGCGCCATCCGGAGATTCCCATCCTGGGTATTATCGCGCCTGCGGCTTACACAGCCGCCCTGGCGTCACACACCGGCAAACGGATTGGCGTCATCGGCACAAAGGCAACGATCGCGAGTGGCGCTTACCGCAAAGCGATCAAAGAATCCGCCCCCGATGCCGAGATCTTTGAGGCAGCCTGCCCCGCTTTGGTACCCCTGATTGAAGAAGGTATCATCGAAAATGAGATCATGGATCTGACGATCCGCTATTATCTAGACCATTTTGTTTCCTATAACAAGATCGATACCCTTGTGCTTGGCTGTACACACTATCCCCTGATTCGGCATAATATTATGCAATTCTATCCGGAGCTCTCGATCATTGACCCCTCCCGGGAATTGCTTACCACCATCGAAACCGAACTGGCCAACCGTGGGATTCTCGCGGAGCGAACCGAGTCTATACCTCCCGAAAACACGTTTTATGCAAGTGACCTTTCGGAGAATTTCGTAAACATGATTAGCCGTATCCTAGCGGGATCGGACGCAAATGCCTGCTTCCGCACGATCAGTTTGGAGAAGAAAGTGTGAATTACGAAGAGTTACTCAATTTGCTCGACATGGAGCACCCCGCAGATCTCGCGTATTTCGAACAGTTCGCGGAACTGGCGGAGTCCGACGAAGACATCACGCTGGAAGCGATCCAAGAGTTGGTAGCCGGTCTTGACGAAGGTGTGCTTGCCGAACTGACCGAAGGCTATTTTGAGGATTTGCTTCGGTTCGTACCCGACGAAGAAGCCGATCTCTTCACCTTGCTTCAATCCATCGGAACGACCCTCGCCACGCTTGCCCAAGAAGATTCCGAAACAGAGGAAGGCGGAGCCGCCTATGCCGAGGAGTTGTACAAGTTTCGAAACTGGTTTCTCTTTGAAAACAGGGTCATCCGCATAGACCGCGATGAGCATGACCAGAGTGAAATTCCGCTCATGGAAGCACTCACGAACTATCGCGTCCGGAATTTTGTAGAAGACGATTATGATTACGATTTTTCGGAAGCGCTTGACTATCCGCTCAATGAATACATCGTTTCCCTGTCCGCGCTCGCCGACGATGAGGAGGAGGACGACGACGATGCGGAGAAACAGAGTCCTGGTCATGATATTGATTTCGACGACGATTTTAAGGAAGAGGAAGTAGACTTCAGCGATGATCTGGATGCCGAGTTCGACGACCACTTTCACTAAGATCAGTTATCATTCTTTGATATCGTTCTCTGTTAGTCTCTGTTAGTCTTCGATCACAACGCCGTCATCGTCTATACGCAGAATATCATCATCGGGTGCTGTCACGGGAGCGTCGGATCTCGTCCGAACTTCTTCCCGCGCCGCCGCGAGTTTTTCCATAACTTGTTTTTCTATCACGTCTGTGAGTTCCGGGTGCTGTTGTAAATATGCTTTGGCATTCTCGCGGCCCTGTCCGATTCGGTCTCCTTGATAACTGTACCAGGATCCGGCCTTGTCTATGACGCCATCCGCAGCTGCGCAGTCCAGCAGGTCGCCGACCTTGCTGATACCCTCGCCGTACATGATATCAAACTCCGCCTGCCGGAACGGCGGCGCTACTTTGTTTTTCACGATCTTGGCGCGCGTCCGGTTGCCGAGCATCTGGTCGCCGGATTTGATCGTCTCGATCTTGCGTACGTCGATACGCATGGAAGAATAGAATTTGAGCGCCCGCCCGCCGGTCGTCACTTCCGGATTGCCGTAGATCACGCCGACTTTTTCGCGCAGCTGGTTGATAAAAATGCAGCAGGTGTTGGACTTGTTGATCGCACCCGCGAGTTTGCGCAAAGCCTGGCTCATCAGGCGGGCATGCAGACCGACATGGGAGTCGCCCATCTCGCCCTGTATCTCGGCCTTTGGCACGAGCGCGGCCACAGAGTCGACGACGATCACATCGATCGCCCCCGAGCGTACAAGCATCTCGCAGATCTCGAGCGCCTGCTCGCCCGTATCCGGCTGGGACACGAGCAGTTCATCCGTATCGACGCCGAGATTCTTCGCATAAATGGGATCAAGAGCATGCTCGGCATCGATGAATGCCGCCTTGCCTCCGGCTTTCTGCGCTTCTGCGATAATGTGAAGCGTCAATGTCGTCTTGCCCGATGATTCAGGCCCAAAGATCTCGACGATCCTTCCGCGCGGAACCCCGCCAATGCCTGTCGCGATATCAAGGCTGACCGAACCCGTCGAGATCGACCCGATATTCGCGAAGGCGCCTTCGCCGCCGAGCTTCATCACGGCACCCTGGCCAAACTGTTTGTAAATTTGGTTGAGCGCAGCTTCCAGCGCTTTTTCTTTTTCAGTCTGCTTTACGTCTTTTGCATCTTTCGGTTCAGCCATCCTCTTCTCCTTTTCCATGCGAGCGGCTTGGTTTACGCTCATATGTTCTCAAACGCGCGTTCGTATTATTATCCTGCTTGTGGCCGCTTTTGTCAAGCCATAAATCCTGAACAGCAACTACATTTACGTGACATCCATATTATTCCAATATTAGATGTGTTTGTCAAGTCTTTTTTCCCATGATTCTATGCCAGGGTTATACATCCCCCCTCTTGATTCAAGCTGATTCTGCGTCAGGTTATACGTCCCATTGACTGTGAACTTCCCGAAATTTTCTATCTCGAATCACTAAAGTGCCGCATGCATGATTCCGGGGTAGGATTTTCCCGCATATATAGTTTACTCGTCGCCGGAGCTATCCGCGGTAATGAAGGCAATGATTTCGTCATAGGATTTATCACTATGTGCAATAGCCGCCATGATTTCGTCTCGCCTGCACGCATCCCGTTTGTCCATAAGTTTCTTTAGGTCGGCGATAGCGGCATCGTATTTCGCCTTTGCTTTTATTACTGCCTGCTGAGCCTTTTCGATCTTCTGTTCGATCGACACAGATCCCTTCGCTGTTCTTGCCACTTTATTGCTCCTCTCTTTATTTCCCCATATTCAGCTGACCGCTGAGCTCCGCCGCCTTGTATTTTATATATGCCGCGTCCATGCCAAACGCTTTCAGTATTGTTTTCTGCGCCTTCGTTACTGCGTGATCAAGCCGGTATACGTTGTCAAGCTGTCTCGTCATTTCTATTTTCTCAAGTTCCTTTATGGCTGCCGGAACGGTCATGTAGTTCGGCTTTTTACCGAGATTTTTCATCTCTTCTTTCAGGCAGGTATAGATTTTATTTCTTACGATCAGCGCGATGAACTCCATAAATATTTTGGCGGCGGCAGACTCACCGGAATATACCCTGAGACTCTTGTCACCCAGATATGACTTGTCCCCCCGGAACAATTTTTCTGATGCATCGCGGCTTTTATACAGGCACAGTGCTTCTTTTGCCGTCATCTCTTTCGACGTCACAATGACAAAGTATCCGCATAAATCGATTTCATGCTCAATAACGCCGGTCTTCTCTGCGGCAAGGAGAAATGTCTTTTTCTCATAATACAGTTCGAAATATTTGTGAAACCCCGGACCGAACTCCCGCACTTCATTCGTATGCTGATTCAGAAA
>BNUG01000045.1 GCA_025997195.1 Clostridia bacterium
ACGCACATATACGCTGAAGGGAGCATCCTGTATTAGCTTATGAAAAATAGAAGAGGCATCAGTTATTTTACAATTATCGTTTTAGCGGTGATCATCATTGCCTTGTTTTCGAGGAGTTTCTCGTCAATAAAAATGATACAGGGCGCACTCTTTTTCGCCTGCTCAAACAAGTCACGGACGCGCGAAGCACCGACGCCGACAAACATCTCGACAAAATCCGAGCCGGAAATCGTAAAGAATGGGACATTCGCCTCACCGGCCGTGGCCTTCGACAGATACGTTTTGCCCGTGCCCGGAGGCCCAATGAGCAAGATGCCTTTCGGGATCCGCGCGCCGAGTTCGTTGTACTTCCCCGGATTTTTCAAAAAGTCGACGACTTCTTCGAGTTCTTCTTTTTCCTCGTCCAGCCCCGCAACATCCTCATACGTGATCTTCTTTCCGGCTCCTTCTTTGTGCAGTTTTGCACGGCTGCGTCCAAACTGCATGACCTTGCCGCCGCCGGCGCCGGAGCCGTTCATGATGAAATACATCACAAAAATAAGCACGCCTACCATCAGCAGGGTCGGGAGCAGGCTGGCCAGGATGCCGCCCTCTTTCGGTTTCGGGCTGGAGACTTCTGCGAGGTCTCCAGTTCTCATCTGCGGGAATACATAGGTATTGTCGAGCCACTGGATTTCAATGATATTCGCAGCATAACATACCAGAACCTGCTCGTCTTTCAGCGTGGCCTGAAGCCGAGTCCCGTTCGTTTCGTATTTGTCGACGTTTTTGTGAATAAACTCTTGCGCAAACTCCGAGAATGTGACTTCTTTGATTTCCTCTGTTGACGAGAAACTCCTCGAAAACAAGGCAATGATGATCACCGCTAAAACGATAATTGTAAAATAACTGATGCCTCTTCTATTTTTCATAAGCTAATACAGGATGCTCCCTTCAGCGTATATGTGCGTTATTTTCGTACAGTCAAAAATTATATCATTTGGCCTATGATTTTACAAGATAACGATAAACTCCGCCATCCAAATTCATATGCAGTTTTCCCTGCAATATCAGATGCTTTATATGCGAGTGAGCCTCTCCGGTCGCAAACCATTTCTGGGCGAGCGGAAAATCATTCCAGCCCCTTACGGCCCGGATAGACCACGTCATATGGGAAGCGATTTCGTAAGCGGTAAGGCTCGGCTGTTCCGTCAAAATCCGAATGACTTCCTCCAGCCGAACCCGATGATGCTCGAGCAGAGCGTCTGCGCGAGCCGCCAACCGACCGTCATTTTCACGGTGACCGGTAAGCACGATGCCGACATCCAGCATTTTGATTTTCTCCAGGCTCTCCAGATATGTCCCAAGCGCGTCAGCCATGGAGGCCCAGCTGGTGATGTTTGGCGTAATATCGAAGAGCACATGATCTCCGGTAAACAAAATCCTGTCTTCTTCCGCGTAAAAACACATATGCCCGGGCGTATGTCCGGGTGTGGATATCGAGGTGAGAACAATGCCGCCAAGATCAATCACGTCCCAATCCATGAGCGAAGTACAATCAAAATATTTCTCCGCCACGAATTCGTTTGCGGGATTGATCCGCATCGTGGCTTCCAGTTCGTCAGCCGGATATCCTTCTTCGAGAAAGCATGCTATCCGCTCCCCCCAGGTTTCGGCCGGATGCAACAGATAAGCGTCAAACTGCTCTTTATCCATAGCGCTCATATAGACGATGGAATCGGGCGAAACGATTTTGGGAACAAGCCCGGTGTGATCTGCATGAAAATGTGTACACAAAATATCTGTCTTGCGCATGTCGAGATCCAGTTCCCTGATCCCGGCCGTCAAATCGGCAAAACATTCCTCTTGATTAAATCCGGTATCGATGAGCAGATTTCTCGTGTTCCCAAAGATCACATAGCTGTTCAAACTCTTCAGTGGATTTTTTGGCAGTGTCACCGGAATCCGAAATATTTTTTCTGTTATTTTTTCAATCATCTCTGTTATTTTTTCTGATATTTTTTCTGCCCGGGGCAATATTCCAAAATTAGCACCCTTGGACTATTTTGCTTTTATGCCTTCGATGAGAATGGCGATTTGCTTCATGCCGCGTTCGACAAGATTGAACGAACCGTTGTACAAACACCAGTCATACAGTATCCCATGATAAGAAGACCTGATTGCGTTCATAGTGCTGTCCGGATCAATGTCGCTTCGAATCTCGCCGTTGGAAAATCCTGCTTCGATTACGCTGCGAAGGATCGAATACAGGATCCTCATTTTATCGATTAAGAATTTGACGTCAGGCGAAGCCTTCACGCTGATCTGATTGTTATACATCACCCGGATGATATTGAGTCCAAGTGTATTTCCACAATAGTCAAAAACTGTCCTAAACAAAAATTCGATTTGTTCCAGAACCGGCATATTTTTGGGCATGTCATTCCATGCATGCTCATAATGCTTGTCGATTTTTTTGAATTCGTTGACAAGAATTTCGTCCTTCGATTGAAAGTAGACGTAAAATGTTCCTTTTGAAACTCCGACCGCACTTGTGATATCCTCGATGGTCACGATGTCAAAACCGTGCTCTTCAAACAACTCAAGCGCCGTTTGCTTGATTCGTTTTTCTGTCGCCTTGGCGGCGAGTTTCCGCTTGCTTTCCCCTTTGTTTCTATGAATCGACATGCCCTTTATACCCACACAAAATGATAACAAATATACAACAATAACGGCACACCGTCTTCCATCTGTAAACCTAAGAAATGTTTACTGAAATTGATGGCGCACCAATAACACAATATTTTATCACATTAATGATGTTCTCCTGTATTCTATCATCGTTTTCTTTCTAAATTTTTCGCTGTTTATTTTTTTCTATTATTTCGCTTGATACGTCACGACATTTTTACGATCGGGTCTTATCCCAAATCACTGCCGGATCGATACTTCTCAAATCCATTGACCCGGTGACATTCATCGTCCACCGCAATTCCTCCGTGACATCGTTAATAAGCGTCCGCACCCCGTCCGCACCATCCGCAGACAAGCCTTTGATTAGCTCCTTGCCAACAGAAACCGCATTTGCGCCAAGCGCAAGCGCCTTGAAAACATCAGCCCCCCGCGTGACAGCCGAATCCAAGAAAATCGGTATTTTCCCACCCGCAATTTTCGCAATCCTCGGCAAAATCCGGAGCGGCGGCAGTGCATAATCCGCCACACTCCCACCGTGATGGGACACGACGATCCCGCCGGCCCCAAGTTCCAAAGCCCTCACAGCATCGTACTCGCTGAGAATCCCTTTAAATATGAAAGGTAATTTCGTAGCCTTGATAAATCCGCAAAGATCCCCGGATGTCTTAGGGCTCACCGGAAATTCCAGCGCAAATCCCTTGTTGTGCTTGGGTCCAAACACAAAATCCGTATCCATGCCGACCGCAAACGCCCCGCTTTTCTCCGCATGCTCGATCTTGCGATAAATCAAATCAATATCCGCATACGGTTTAATAATTTTGATCACTTTCGCACCCGTGTTAATCTGCGCCTCCAATTCCTCCTCCGAACCAATACCCGTCCACATCACGGCTCCGGCATTTTTCACCCCCCTTGCCGTATCCACGGCACCGCCTTCGCGTACCTGATCCAGCCGCGACAAAGCCGCTGACATCACAGGGGTCTTAAATGTCTCTCCAAAAAGTTCATATTCCGTATTCGCATTCACAGCATCGATCATCCGAAATTCAATCGTCAGCGAGTCAAAATATTCCCGCGCGATCGCCTCGGAATCGCCATAACGTTTCATCACATTGTCCATCACTTTCTCCTTTCACTGGGGTCGTCAACTGTATCTATATTTCCTTTGGCTTTTGGACGATAACAGATCATGTTTATAATTATACAGAGAATACTGAAACGAGACAAAATGGCGCAAATGTATCTCACGCCATAGGAAAACATTACAAAAAAATATCTATTTGGGTTGGGTGAGTTGCAGAAGTAAGTACGACCATGGGGGAGCGTGGCTGTCGCCGGATATTACGAGTTGGTGATTACGACAATCCGATGAATTGAGTATTTAGCGTTTCCGTTTGAGCTTCCAGTGCGGTTCGCCTTCTCCGGGGGCGCGAAAGACCGCTTCTTTTCCTTTGATTCCGAAAGTATAGTCCTGCGGGAACTCCACGCGTTTGCCGGAGGCTTCGCCGCCGCGCGCCCAGGTGCCGAGCAGGCGGTCCGCCGCCGCCAGATGAACGGCCGCTACATCGCGATCCAGACCAAGACGAAGAAACACGCGCCGAATCAGGCGGTGCCGCACCGCCGGATGTGCGTCGGCAAGCAGGTCAGCCGGCAAGACGAACACGCGCGCAGCAGCCGTCGGTTCTGGGTCACTTACACAAGAGGACAGAGGGACAGGCCTTCTGTCTTGTTCTGACAGGACAGAGGGACAGGCCTTCTGTCCTGTGTTCCCACTGCGCTCCAGAATTTCTGTCACAAGCGTGTCGAAATAATCTTTATCTTCGGCGGCGTTTGAGGACAGTCGCGTCAGGCTTTGCTTTAGGCAAACTTCCGCTGCTTCCTCAATGTAGGGCAGGATGTCGAGGCGTACTTTATTGCGTAAATAATCCGTTCCGAGGTTGCTGGAATCCGTGCGATACGCGGTGCCGATCTTTTCGAGATGGCTGTCAATCTCAGACCTTGACACCCCGAGCAAGGGACGCACGATGTCAAAGCCCGCCGCGCTTTTGCGCCGCGCGGGGATGCCGGCGAGGCCGTCCGTACCAGTACCGCGCAGGATACGCATAAAGACCGTTTCGACCTGATCGTCCTTGTTGTGCGCAAGCGCGATGACACAGGGGGACACGGGACAGAGGGACAGGCCTTCTGTCTTGTTCACACAAGACAGAAGGCCTGTCCCTCTGTCTTGTTGTTGGCGCTCGCAAACTTCGTCGAAAAAGACGTAGCGCGCTGCGCGGCCGGCCTCTTCTACGGTCAGACCGGTTTCCTTTGCAAGGGCCGTCGCATCGATATGCATCAGTTCCAGCGGTACATTCAGTTGCTTGCACAAATCCACCACAAAGGCTTCATCCCCGTCGGACTCCGCGCCGCGCAAGCCGTGGTTGACATGGGCGCAGAGGATCGGCCCTTTATGACGGGCAAGCAGCAGATGGAGCAGACACACGGAATCCGGTCCGCCCGAAAGCCCGAGCACGACCGTCTGGCCGGTCAGAATCAAGTCCTGACGAAAATCCATTTGATTCTCTTTCATACTTTTATGATAACAAACTTGATCGCCCTTGCAAATTTTAAGCGTCGTCTTCCTATCACGGGGTGGATGGGGGATTTGCGGGGTGGGCGTTGGCGTAGGGAGATTTGGCAAAGTCGGGTCCATCGCGAGGGCGGGATTGTGCTATTATTATGGGAAGAAAAGTTGGCAAGACAGAAGGCCTGTCCCTTTGTCTTTATTATCAGAAGAAAAATTTTTGTCTGTGCGGCAGTGTTTGGAGAGAAGAATGAAAAGTTATTATATCACGACGCCTATTTATTATCCGAGTTCGAATTTGCATATCGGGCATACTTACTGCACGGTGATGGCGGATGCGATGGCGCGGTTCAAGCGGCTGGCGGGGTTTGACGTGATGTTTTTGACGGGGACGGACGAGCATGGGCAGAAGATTCAGCGTCTCGCGGAGGCGGCCGGGGTCACGCCGCAGGCTTATGTCGATGGGATCGTGGCGAATATCATCAAACTTTGGGGGACGATGGAGATTTCTTATGACGACTTCATTCGGACGACCGAGCCGCGGCACCAACTGCGTGTGCAGGAGATTTTCAAGCGGATTTATGAGGCGGGCGATATTTATAAGGGGACTTATGAGGGGTGGTATTGCACGCCCTGCGAGAGTTACTGGACGGACAAGCAACTCGTGGACGGGAATTGTCCGGACTGCGGGCGGCCGGTGGAGCGGATGCAGGAGGAGGCATATTTCTTCCGGCTTTCGGAATACGCGGACAAATTGCTTGCGCTCTATGAGGACGATCCGGGATTTTTGGAGCCGGAGTCGCGGCGCAATGAGATGACGGCGTTCATCAAGTCGGGGCTGGAGGATCTGAATATTTCGCGGTCGAGTTTCGACTGGGGGATTCCGGTGCCGCTGGAGGAGGGACAGGTCATTTATGTTTGGCTCGATGCGCTGTCCAACTATATTACGGCGCTTGGGTATCCGGTGATCGAAGGCGGAGTGCCGGGCGACACGCCGGATGCAGGGCTTGCCAAATATGAGAAGTATTGGCCTGCCGATGTGCATTTGGTCGGCAAGGAGATCGTGCGCTTTCACTCAGTCATTTGGCCGGCGCTGCTGATGAGCGCGGGGATTCCGCTGCCCAAGCAGGTGCGCGGGCACGGGTGGCTGCTACTCGACGGCGGGAAGATTTCGAAATCCAAGGGAAATGTGGTCGATCCCGTGCTTTTGATCGAGCGTTACGGCGTCGATGCTTTGAAGTATTTTTTGCTGCGAGAGTATACCTTCGGGCAGGACGGGCTGTATACGAATGAGACGATGATCAACCGCATCAACGGCGACCTGGCCAATGACTTGGGGAATTTGCTTTCGCGGACCTGCGGTATGACGGAGAAATATTTCGGCGGCCATGTCACGAAACCTGCGCAGGGGGAAGAAAAATTGGATGCCTGTTTGGCGGAACTTGCCGTACAGGTTGCCGCGAAGGTCGAGACGCATATGGAGACCTTTGGATTCAATCACGCGCTGGCGGAAATTTGGACCTTGGTTTCGGCCAGCAATAAGTATATCGACGAAACGCAGCCCTGGGCGCTGGCCAAGGATGAGGCACGGCGGGCGCGGCTCGAGGCCGTGCTGTATACGCTGCTCGAATCGCTGCGCATTATCTCGGTACTGATTTGTCCGTTCATGCATCACTCGACGGAGGAGATGCGCCGGCAGATCGGGGTGTCGGGCGAGGCCGACTGGGCGGACGCTTCCGTGTGGGGCAAGGAATCGGTTTATGATACGTCGAAAGGGGCTTCGCTGTTTCCGCGCCTTGATGTGGCGGCAGAACTGGCGTATTTGGAATCGCTCGGGGAATGACAGTGGGGAGCGGAACGATGTTGAGATTCCCGCCTTCGCGGGAATGACAACATGATTCGCGGGAATGACAGGGGCTGGATTCTGCACCGGAGCCTGTGCTGCGTCCGCAGGATGCAGTAGCGCAGAATGACGGAGCGTGGGAATGAATGGCTATGAAAAAAATATTATTTGATTCGCATACGCATATCAATGCCGAGGGGTATACGGAAGAGGAACGCACGGCGCTGAAAGACCGCATTGAGGCTTCCGCCGTCGCTTATGTGGTGGACGTGGGTTTTGATTTGCCAAGTTCCCGCATCGCTGCGCGCAATGCTTTGGAGCGCGCTTGGTGTTTTGCGGCGGTCGGGGTGCATCCGCATGACGCGCAGACACTGACGGACGAGGGGCTTGCGGAACTGCGCGGTTTGGTCGGGGCCTCCGGCAAGGCTGATGGTACCGATGGCACTGATGACATCGGCGGTGCCGCCGGCACTGGTCGCACCGGCGCTTCCGGCGTCGTCGCCATCGGGGAAATCGGGCTCGATTATTATCGCGATCTCTCGCCGAGGGATGTTCAGCAGGAGGCTTTCCGGCGGCAGATCCGGCTTGCGCTGGAGGTCTGTGCACCCATCACGATTCATGACCGCGACAGCGCGGGAGATACGATTCGTATTCTGAAAGAGGAAGGGGCTTTTTCCGAGGCGCGCAGGGCTGCGTTTCCGGCGAACCCCATGACCGGCGTTCCGGACGCGCGCGTGCTGCTCCACTGTTTTTCCGGCAGCGCGGAACAGGCCCTGGACTATATCAAATTAGGCTGCACAATTTCGATCGCAGGGCCGGTCACTTACAAGAACAATAAAAAGACGGTACTCGCAGCGGAGGAAATCCCCCTGGCGCACATGCTGATCGAAACGGACGCGCCCTACCTCACGCCCGAGCCCCTGCGCGGAACGCCGAACGAAAGCCCCAACGTAGAATATGTCTGCCGCAAGATCGCGGATTTGCGCGGCGTCCCCTACGAAGAGATCGCGGACGCGACGCGCGAAAACGCTTTGCGGTTTTTTGGGATATGAAGGCCTGTCCCTCTGTCCTGTATGTCCCGCTGCGGGCAAGACAGAAGGCCTGTCCCTCTGTCCTCATGTCCTGTTTGGTCTTTGCCCATGATACTGGTAGAATGTTGTTTCGATGCGGCCGTTGTAGAGTTTGCGGCGACGGTCGGCGGGGGTGCTAAACGCCAGTGTTTCAAATTGCTTGTGTGCGGTGATCAGGAAGAGCGACCAGGTCGGATTTTCTTTGAAGAAAGCTCCGATGCCGCGGTATAGATTTTCCACTTCTTTTTCATCCCCGAGGCGCTCGCCATAGGGCGGGTTTGTTACCATAACACCGGAGAGTTCGGTCGCTTCAAAATCCGAAAAGAACCGCCGCTCAAACCGGATACAGTCCTCGACGCCGGCGTTCAGGGCGTTTTCACGCGCCGCCTCAATGGCCTTCGACGACCGGTCCGAAGCCAATATCCTCACATCAGCGTCAAGGTCAATCTGCTTGTAAGCCTCGGCGCGCTCACGCTTCCAAATCTCAAGCGGCACGAAGTCCCAGCGCTCCGCATCAAACGAACGCCCCAGTCCGGGCGCGATATTTCGTCCGATCAGCGCAGCCTCGATCGCGATCGTCCCCGAACCGCAGAACGGATCCGCCAGCAAACGCCCGGCTTTCCAAAACGAAAGGCTGACCAAAGCCGCCGCCAGAGTCTCCTTGATCGGCGCCTCCACATTGGCCGTGCGATAACCCCGCTTGTGCAGCCCCACGCCGCTCGTGTCTACGGAGACGACAGCCCGGTCCTTGAGCAGCCGCACTAAAACGTCATACCGCGCGCCTGACTTTTCAAAGCGCCGCTTGCCGTAAGTTTCCGACAGCCGTTCGATCAGCGCTTTCTCAGCGACGGACTGAATTGCGGGAACGCTGGACAGTTTTGACTTGACGGAGACAGTATTCACGACAAAATTGCCCTCAAGTGGAATCAGGGTCTCCCAGGGCAGCGCGCGCATACCTTGGAACAGGTCTTCAAAATCCGAAACCTCAAACTCCCCCATTTTGAGCAGTACGCGATCGGCCGACCGAAGCCAAAGATTGGACCGCACCAAGCCGCTTTCATTGGCAGTGTAAGAAACGCGACCGTCTTCTCTCTCTGTTACAGCAAATCCAAGCGCCTCGATCTCTCTGCGGACGACGGCTTCCAGCCCGAAGGCGGATGTGGCGATCAATTCTAATTTCAAGCGGTACGCTCCTTTAACGATTTCGATTCGAATACGGTTTATTACCCCGGCATCTATCTAAATATAGGATGTCGTGCCGGGGTAATAGTATACCGCCTTTTTTATGTTTGCGGCAGATCGTTGATCCGATCTTTCATTTTGGAAAGCCGGGCGTACTGCTGGCCAGACGCCTTTCCGTGACCGCTCACTACAGCGGCGTTGTGGATGACGAGGAGAACAGGAACGCCGTATCCGCGGATCTTTGCAATCGGAAAGCCGAAGAAGCAATTGGGGGGTGGACTTCTTCGGCTTTTGTGAGGTAAGCAATTTTACGATGATGCGATCATAAAGGAGAAATAAGCAAAGAGAGTGTCATGTGCGATATTTCCCCAAATAGTTCGTGACCCCATAAATCAAGATTATTATACACGACAATTACAAAAATTACAAAAACAGCCTATTCTGTGGACAAAGCAGCCTATTCTGCGGACAAAGCTTAATTTTGCATAAGTTATGAAATGCTGTATACTGTTGATAAGCATGAGGCTTAAGATTTTAGGTCTTTTCTGTTTATTATGGGGTGAATTTGCGAATGTCAAAAGACGAGTTGCTGCCGGGTATTAATCCAAAGGCACGGCCAAAACTGACGGCGGAAGCCATGGAAGCGCTTGCGGAATACGCGGGCATCGGTTATTTCCACATCAATATTCCAACCGGGGATATCTATCTGAACCGAGTCATCACGCAACTCACCGGCTACGAACCAGGCGACCTGCCGCAAAACGCGGATACCAAATTCATGCTGACTTTTGAAGAGGATCGCCCCCGTGTCAGGGCCGCAATGGAGGCGCTTGACCGCGGCGAAAAAGATCGTTACTCAATCCAGTACCGTATGCGCCGCGTAGACGGCAGCGTCGTTTCGATCATGGAACACGTCATTGTCCTCGAACGCGACAAGGAAGGTCACGTCGTTCGCCTTGCCGGACTTGGCCAAGATATGTCTCCGCTTATCTGGGCGGAGGAAAAGGCCAGGTCGATGGAAGCAGAAGTACGTCGCCTGGCGAAAAACGCACCGCAAGGAGAATTGGAGGATCAAAACCGCCTGCTGCGCGCGGCCAACGCCGCGGCGGCCATGATCATCGGCGGGTACCATCAGGATTATAATGTCGTGCTCCTGCAAGCATTGAGCATTCTCTGCGAGAGTGTGGCCTCTGATCGTGTCAGTATCTGGCGAAACCGTGAAATTGACGGGCATGTGTATTTTTTTCAACGCTGCTCCTGGACCAAAGAAGGCAGTTTTTCCGAAAACGATCCCTCCGGTCTCTACGACATAGAAGAGTCATTCCCCGACTGGCGCGAATTCGCGCGAACGGGCAAACCGCTCCTCGCTCTAAAGCGTGATCTTCCCCCGGGACTACAAAATTTCCCCGGCGCGAAAGATGTCAAATCGCTGATGCTGATTCCTTTGATTCTGCACGGGGAACGCTGGGGCGCCGTAACGTTCGTCGACACCGTGAACGAGCGCCTGTTCACGGAAGACGAAGCAGAGATCATGGGGGCGGGGACACTTGTGATCGCCTCCTCCCTATCCCGGAACGAGACCTTCCAAAAGCTCAATGATTCCAGATCGAAGGCTATGGCAGGGACAAAAGCAAAGGGTGAATTTTTATCGCGCATGAGTCACGAGATCCGTACGCCGATGAATGCCATCATTGGCATGACCAAGATCGCCGAAAAGACAAGCGACCCTGAGAAAATACAGGACTGCCTCGCAAAGATCGACGCTTCTTCCGAGCAGCTTTTAGACATCATCAACGATGTGCTCGACATGTCAAAGATCGAAGCGGACAAGATGGAGATCGTCAAGGAGCCCTTTGATTTTGGCGACATGCTCCGGCACGTATCCGCTGTTGTCGGCATCAAGATGGACGAAAAAAACCAGCGGCTCATCTTCGAGCAAAGCACACCATTCACGCGCGCCATGATCGGGGACAGATTGCGGATTTCTCAAATCCTTATCAACCTGCTGGGGAACGCGAACAAATTCACGCCGGAGGGCGGAGAGATCACGATCCGCGTGTCAACCTCTGAGGCTGACAACCAAAATGATTTTCTGAACATCGAAGTCTGCGACACCGGCATCGGCGTCAGCCCCGAAAAATTGGGGCGGCTTTTCGATTCCTTTGAACAAGCCGATGGCAGCATCTCGCGAAAATACGGCGGCACCGGGCTTGGGCTCGCCATTACAAAGAATCTCGTTGAACTTATGGGCGGGACGATCACGGTGGAAAGCGAAGTTTGCAAAGGGACTTGTTTCCGTTTCTCGATCGAGATCGAATGGGACGATCCCTTGTCGGGAACATTCGGAGAGGGTTCCGGCGATCGTGCGGGCACCTCCGTGCCGGATCTGAAAGGCAAAAATCTTCTCATCGCGGAAGACATCGAGATCAACCAGGAGATCGTGGCAAGCGTATTGGAAGATACAAACGCGAATCTCGTCTTCGCCGGGAACGGCAGGCAAGCCGTGGATTTATTCGAAGCAGACCCACTGGCATTTGCCCTCATTTTCATGGATATTCAGATGCCGGAAATGGACGGTTTGGCGGCTACGAGGCTTATCCGGGCAGGCGCCGCGCCGAACGCGAAGACCATTCCCATCATCGCTATGACAGCCAATGCGTTCAAGGAAGATGCGGATCTCAGTTTGCGGGCCGGCATGAACGGCCACATCGCAAAGCCCATCGATACACGAGAATTGTTCAACACACTGCGAAAATTTTTCAGCTAACCGGGAGCGATTCCGCAAGCAAGAGCATACAACACTCCTCTCTCCGCCAGACAAACCACCATCATCAACACAGCCGTCACGTAAAGCAGCCTGTGCGAACGGCGAATATCCTCCGCCTCAGCCGGACGAAGATCATCGCCAATATACGGTTTTTCGTGCCATTCTCCGAAATAAGACGCGCCGCCGGCCAGCCGAATACGCAGCGCCCCAGCAGCCACCGCTTCGGTCTGCGCCGAATTGGGACTCGCGTGTTTGCGCCGGTCTCTTTTCCAAACGGTTACGGCGTTCTTTGTGTCCATGCGGCAAAACCGGGACGCGGCGATCATCAGGACGGCCGCAAGCCGTGCCGGAATGAAATTCAGCACATCATCTATTTTGGCGGCACACTGTCCAAAGTCAAGATATCGCTCGTTTTTGTAGCCCACCATAGAGTCCATCGTATTGGCTGCCTTGTAGAGACAGCCCAGCGGCGCACCGCCGAGCATGAGGTAGAAGAACGGAGCGATCACCCCATCTGAGGTATTTTCCGCAACGGTTTCCACCGCGGCACACGTGATGCCGGCTTCATCGAGACCCTCCGTGTCCCGGCCCACGATCATCGACAACGCCGTCCTTGCGGCATACAAACTTGCGCCGGGAATCCCGATGGCCTCATCGTGAAAACCTGAAACACCGCCTTGAAGGGCCGAGAAAACCGCACCGCTTTCTACGCGAAGACTCTTCACCGAGAACACTTGCCAGCACAAAACGGTTTCGACCACGAAGTACAGCCACGGCGAAATACGAAAGGCAAGAACCAAAATTACAACAGGCAAGGCTGTACAGATTATTAAAGTCAAAGCCGCCATCCATGCCCCATTCCTCCGCTTATTCGGAAAATGATAGAGCGCCTTTTCAAAGCATGAGATGAGCGCGCCCATCCCGCGTACCAAATGCGGCCAGCCCCTAGGATCTCCCACCGCAAGATCGATGACAAAACCCGCACAGAGCGCCGCTGTCGCGACAATCAGGTAGCAGGCCATTCCGTGATCACTAGGGATTCCCCCTCAAAGCGGCAACTATAATACTGACAGTTTCCTAAATAATACTCATAGAACGCACGCTTCGGCACCGCATAGCGTTCAAGGATCGACATAATCACCCCGCCGTGAATCACAAATGCAGCCGTGATATTTTCCGGCAACGCCGAAACCTCGCGGGCAAAAGCCTCTACGGTTCGTTCCCGGAACACGGTGACATCTTCTCCGCCCGGAATCGGATCCTCGCAGTCCGAATCGACCCATTGCTTGTATTCGGTATCTGAGGCAAGATCATCCGGTGACTTACATTCAAAGCGGCCGAAATCACATTCGGCAAGGCCCCTTGCGATGCGGTACGCCTGGTCGGGGAATAGCACTTCCGCAGTCTGCCGGCATCGAAGAAGCGGACTGGAAAATACAACGTCACAAGGCGGCAGCGGCCGCGTCCGCGCCAATGCCTGCGCCTGTGCCAAGCCGTCCGGGCAAAGCGGCTGGTCAGTAATGCCGATATACTGTTTCTTGAGGTTGCCTTGCGTCATACCGTGGCGAATCAGTAGGATTGTTTTCATATCAAATTTTTCACAGAGAGACACCGATCAACGCGCCGAACAGGAGCCCGAGTTCACAAATCTGGATGAAAAACCCCGAGGTGTCTCCCGTCACACCACCAAACAATTTGAGCGTGATCCTGCCATAGATAAACGTGACAGCTACAGCTGCGGCGGCGCAGCAAATGCCAATCCGCAGATCGAGGATTCCTATGCCCAGGGCGCAGCTGAAGAAAAGAATGTACATCGCAACGGTGGCAGCGCGGTTTTTCACATGTTCGGTAAAGGCATGCAAGAGCCCTCCGTCCCGTGCCGAGGGCTGCGTCAAAGCGCTCAGAGAACACAAAGCGCGGGACATAATAAACGCAATGCCAATCACCCAGAGAGCCGCTTTCTCATACAGCGACCAGTAGACGGCAAAGCTGAGCAACAGGTACGCCCCACACCACAGCACCGCGGAGGCACCCGCCTGCGAATCTTTCATGATTTCGAGTTTCTCTTCTCGCGGGCGATGTGAGCCAATCGCATCCGCCGTATCCATGAAGCCGTCCATATGGATGCCGCCCGTCAAAATGAGCGGGATGACCGTTGCCGACGCAGCAAAGATCACAGGCTCAATCCCGTGTGCAAGACAAAACCATTGCCACAGGGCAAGCACTCCGCCAACGAGAACACCCGCCACTGGCAAAAAGCAAATCGCGGCGCGCATATTTCCCTTCGTCCACTCCGCACGAGGGGCGGGAAGGATGCTGTACATACTCAAAGCAACCCAAAAAGGACCGCCCGGGGTGGTATCTCGTTTCGCTTGCTTCTCTTGCTGACTCATCCTACGATTTTCGCATGAATAGGCTCAAAGCACAACCGCAACACAAGTCAAGTTCCGGAGGGTCTGCAACACAAGTCAAGTTCCGGAGGGTGCCTTTGCGGGTTAGTCCAGTCATTCTCCGCCTCTGTATCCTGCGGACGCAGCACAGGCTCCGTTGCAGAATGACAATACGAGTCAACAGGAACTTTGTTGTTGTCCGGTTGTGCTACAATGAGAACATGAGTTGGTATGAAATCGTTATTCTTATGATTGCAATCTTTGTCGGGCTTTATGCTCTGATTTGCCTTCTGGCGGCGAATCTATTCATCAAAGCAATCATCACGCCTTCCGGAAAAAGCCGCCGTACATTCGAGGAAGTGCGCGAACGAGATCGGCATTTTGAAAACGTTGATTTTAATTTGTATGATTCCGTCCAAAAGGAAGAATTCATGCTTCCGGCAGAAGGCGGCGTTGAACTTTCCTGCGTGCTGATCCGCGCAGATCAGGCGCCATGGTTCGAATCCGGAATCCGGCCGAAGCGCGAAACCTGCGTGATCGTATCGCATGGCTTTGCCGAGAACAAACAAAATTCCATAAAATACGGCTACGACTTTTTATCGTTGGGAATACACGTACTGCTCTACGACCACCGCGCATTCGGCGAGAGCACCGGCAAATATTGTTCCCTGGGTATCATCGAACACAAGGACCTGAGTCTCGTGATCACAGAAGCCAAACGCCGTTTGGGCGAGCACGTAGCCATCGGTATTCATGGAGAATCCATGGGCGCTATGGCCGGCATGATGGCACTGACCGGCGACGACCGCATCGAATTTTTAGTGGAGGATTGTGGACCTACTTATCTGGCGGATTTCACCAAAAAAGCATACAGAGCCATGACGCATCTGCCCATTGGCTGGGCAATGCCAATGATGAATACCATCGCCAACCGGAAATACCATTTCACGATGGAAGCGGTACGCCCGGCGGACGGCGTCGCCGGCAGCGATGTACCGCTCCTCTTCATCCACGGCTCGGAAGACCAACTCGTCCCCTCTTGGATGTGCCCGGAGCTATATTCCCTATCACGCAACCCACACTCCAAAATGGCACTGTTTGAAGGAGCTGCTCACGCCAGAAGCCACAGCAGCAACCCCGTGCGTTACAAAAAAGAAATCGTTTCGTTTTTAACGGAGATCGAAGTTCTCTAACTTTTAAAAATTATTTGATGTAATCTTACGATCCTATGCTATAATTTAAACTATGATTTTAGCAATCGTAGTTTATGCGGCACTATTGATTCTGCTGGGAATCGCAGGATACCGCAAAGTAAAAAATGAAAACGACTTCATTATCGGCGGACGCCGGATGGGGGTTTTGGCGTCGGCGCTTGGCGCTGAGGCTTCAGATATGTCAGCATGGCTGTTCATGGGTCTTCCGGGCGCCATCTTCTTAACCGGTGCCGGTGAAGCCTGGATCGCGATCGGTTTGCTTGTCGGAACGATTTTCAATTGGCTATTCATAGCGAATCGCCTCAGAGAACATAGCATTGAAGCAAATGATTCGATAACAATCCCTTCGTTCTTTGAAAACGCATTGACAAAAGCCGCTTCCTTCCAAAATGTGATCAGTGAAGCTGTTGCGAAAAAATACGCAAAGGCGATCAAACTCATCGTTTCCGTCGTCATCATCCTTTTCTTCTGTGTCTATGTTGGATCAGGATTCATCGCAGGCGGTCAAATTTTCTCCACGATTTTTGGAGTGAATTATACAGCCTGTGTTTTAGTCATCGCAGCCGTGATCATTATCTATTCCTTCTTGGGCGGATATCTGTCCGTAGCCTGGGCGGATATCATACAGGGAATCATGATCTTCATTGCCGTGCTTCTTGTCCCGCTGTTGTTCATGCAATTGGCGCCAACGGCAGCAGAGGTTCCCGCGGAATTTATGAATCCGTTCTCTGCCGGGAAAGGCGGTCTCATTCAGATCTTATCCGGCCTTGCCTGGGGACTTGGCTATTTAGGGATGCCTCATATTATCATTCGCTTTATGAGTATCAAATCAAAGGCGACAGTGAAAAAGTCAGCGGTGGTCGCCATCGTATGGGTCGTATTTTCACTTTTTGGCGCGGTTCTGATCGGCCTCATCGCGAAAGCAAAATTGGTCGATGTCGCGAATCCGGAATCGGTCTTCTTTACGATGATCAATCAATTGTTCACAAATACCGAAGGATCTGCCCTGGCAGTCAATTTCCCGTTCCTCGCCGGCCTGCTGTTCTGCGCGATCATCGGCGCGACGATGTCAACAGCTGCGGGCCAACTGCTCATGGCTTCCTCGGTAACAGCGAAGGACATCATCGGCGAGTTCGCGAAGAAAGAACTTTCACAAGCCAACAAATTGTGGATCAATCGCATTATCATCATCATCGTCACCGGGATCGGCATCTTACTCGCGCTGAAACCGGACACTTCCATTATGAGTCTTGTGTCATTGGCATGGGCGGGTTTCGGCGCATCATTCGGACCGTTGTTGTTCCTCATCCTATACTGGCGCAAGAGACTCACGCCGCAAGGCGCTCTGGCCGGAATCATCACCGGTGCCTTGGCAATCTTTGTGTGGGAGACTTTCCTGGGATTCACCGGGCTGTATTCTCTGCTCCCCGGATTCATCGCCTCATTCCTCGCAATCGTGATCACGAGCAAAGCAACTTCTCGTTCCGCGGCGTAGGCTGCAGCTTACAAAAACGATACCGGAATTATTTTGTGCTTTGCCCCTGCTTCGTTGCAAAGCCTCGCAATACCACCAGTATTGCTGCGGGTTGCCTTTTTTCCACGCAGCTTGCTGCGTAATGGAAAAACGGACACGGTAGAGTGCCACGCGCTAAAGCGCTGCACTCACAGGTGTGCGAGGTACAACGGAGCTAAAGCTCCTGTACCTCAGCCAGCGTAGGTGCGCCTTGCCTTTTTTCCCGACGCTTTAGCGGCGTTGGAAAAACGGACAGCGTAGGGAGCGAAGCGACCGTAGGAGTGGGCGAAGCCCACGTTGCGAAGGCGGGAATCTCAAAACAGGCCCAACAGAAAGCCGAAGAAGCGTACTGATGGGGGTCAAGCAGTGCTTCTTCGGCATGTGGGGGGTGGCTAAATTAAGTTATGCGATGTTCGAATCGGGTTCCTCCGTGTCATGGCGATCCGCTTTCGCATTTCTGAGATTTGTCAAAACACTCATCACTACGGTAATGCCAAAGAAAATTCCGACGACGAGCGTATTGCCGTTGATCCATACCATCCCGAAACTGAAGTCCTCGAGGATCAGGAAAGAAAACAGAGTGAGAACGCCAAAGATGATGGTCAGGAACCGCAGCAGTCTGCCGCGCTTCTTGGCAAGTGTCAGTACTTCGCTGTCATAGACGCCAATGCCCTTGTAATGATTCACGCGGCCGTGCTTGGTAATAGCGGTAATCGCATAGACAATAGCGATGATGACGCCCGTCGCGCCCAAAATCAGCGAGAGGAAGGACCATACGCCTTTCGCGCCCATTCCGCCCAGCGGCGTCAGCCTGTCTGCGATGTTGGCAAAGGGATTGCTCCCCTGCCCCGCGATCAACGCGACGTCTTCATCGCTCAGTCCCACGGTCGGCGCTGCCGCTTCCGGCTCCGCCGGCTCCGCGATCACTTCTTCATCTTCCTCTTCCGCAACGAGTTCTTCTTCAACGACCGGAGGCAGGGCTACCGGCGCGTATTCCGCGATGACGACATACTGTGCTGTTTCGCCTTCATTCTCCGTCGTCGTGAAATTCGCATCCGCTAAATAGTAGCCCAGCACCTGCGTGACCACGATGCCGCGAAGGATACATTCCGCCTGATATTCGGTCGGCAGGCCGTCTTCGACCTCCGTCACCTGATACGATATATCCGAGACTTCATTCACACGGAATTGTTTTCCCTGCGTCCCCGGGATCAGTCCGGCAGCGCCTCTTGCATCCACGACCACAAGCAGGTCATCTACGTCATTGTTTGTCAGTTCGGATAT
>BNUG01000046.1 GCA_025997195.1 Clostridia bacterium
GGGAATATTTTTGCTGCAATAGGCAATGCGTGAATCATGATGGAGTAAACATGCTGCACGCCAGATGTTCCAGAGGATAGCGAACATTTTGCCGCGCAAACCGGTTTAGATAAATTTAGTTTTTTCTCCAATTTAGCCAATAGCGCCTTTGTGTCACTTTGTTTTTCAGTTAGGTCTGCGATTACTATGCTGCCGCTAAAATAGGTTACTTCCTGATTGTTGTCTGTCAAGAAAGAGCGATCATATTTTAGCAGATTGACCATAGCCAATTCTTCACTTACAAGATCTAAGGAAGATCCGCCTTCGTTTCGGATCACTGTCAGCATGCGAATCTTCCGCTCCTTTTGTCCGGCTGATCCGCCCTGCAGCAGAGCGTCCAGTTCGCAGAGTCCGCTTCTCGTGAGTCTCCAGACGCGTAAAAAAAGTTTCAAAATCTCTGCTGCCTGCGTCAAAGAGTCTATATCAAAATCATCCTCGGAATAATTGACTGCGAGAAGGGCGCCGACCAGTTTGTTGGTACGTATGGGTTGGAATCTGATTTCTAAAGGCAACGTGCCTTCGTCATAGGTCATTGTCACGGGATTGAGCGGCAACTGGGTCTTTAAACAAGTGCTCGCATACAAAAGCAATTCGGTAGGAGTATATGTTTGTTCCCGAACGATCCAGTCCAATGGGCGAAACATGGTATCAATAAGAATCAAGTCAGATTGAATCCGGTCATGCAGCATTTCTAACAGTGTGTGTGTGTTCTGCTGTTCGTCGTCTAAGATAATCAATTGCTGCAAAATATCACTAACAAACATGTGTCCGGAATGTTTGTCGTTTACAAGCGCTTCCGCAATCGGCATAACGACATCAACATAAGCGTAGTTGAATTCGTTGGGCATAACAATCAAGGGGATTTCTGCTTCGTCACATAGTTCAAGTGCCTTTGGCGGAATTTCTTTCATAATATGTCCCACATAGAATACGACCAGACAGCTGAAGCCGTGAGACTTGATTTGCTTCATGAATTTCACGAACTTGTCGGGATGTCCCGAGAAAATGGCAAGAGAACTTATAGTCATCTCGTGACCTTTGAGGGCGACTGTGCCGAGTCCTTCAATTTCAAACCCATTGAACTCCAGCATGGAAACGCTTTCAACGATCCGATTCAGCCCGCCTTTGCCGGCGACGACAGTTGCATACCGCAGGGCTCCTATTTTCATGCAATCCGCGACTGTTAGTGCCATGGGTCTCTCTCCTCGTGGGATTCAACAAAAAATAGCAATTGAATTTGTTTATATAGACAATATTAATGTCAATATAATTGTCTTAATATTATGTCTATAGGAGAATTATATCTTAAAAACAAGTAAATATCCGAAAGATTGGGAAAAAGTATGAACATTAATTACTTTGTTGAAAACGATAATCTTATCACCATCCTGAAGAAAGACCACATCATATTGTCTGAATACGGCACTACTCGCGGATTGATATCCGCGAGAAAGCAATATTACATATTTTTATAACAGAAACTGAAAGGAGAGTTGTAATGGGAGAATCAACGAAAACAACGAAAGTCGTAGAAACGATCGCATTAGAACGAGTACCGGATTCCGAACGGAAAAAATGGTCTTCGATCGCGTTCATGTGGGCAGGAAATGTAATCTGTGTACCGGCTCTGATGGTTGGCGGTATGATCGCATCCGGCCTGACTTTCACCGCCTCAATTGTCGCCATGATCATCGGTTATGTGATCGTTTGTATCTATATGACCTTTATCGGATCGCAGGCGGCTGATCTGGGGCGTCCAACAACCGTTATTTTTTCTCGTTGCTTCGGCACCAGAGGTTCCGGTATCGCGGTCGGATTGATTCTTGTAATTGCTTGTACAGGTTGGTTTGCATTTCAAACTTATGTGTGCGGCAGCTCCTTCGCGGCGATTCTAAATACTTATTTGGGGATCGATTTCCCGCTATGGCTGTCCTGTCTGATTTGGGGTATTGCGATGTTCATCACATCTGTTTGCGGATTTGGGTTCATCAAAATTCTGAATATCATCTCTGTGCCGCTGCTGATTGTCATTTTGGCTTATGCGGTTATTTATATCTTCAATCAACCCGGTGCCATCAGCGATATTATGAACTATATCCCCCCGACACCGATGCCGTTCGTCATGGGCTTGACATTGACAGTCAGCGGATTTGCTGTCGGTGCTGTGATTTGCGGAGATTTTACGAGATACGCGAAATCCAGAAGAGACACCGCACTGTCTTCCTTTATTGGTATCGTTCCACTTGGCGTTTTGACGCTTGTTATCGGAGCCTTGCTTGCAATCTACGCAGGCAACTATGATATCACAGTCATGTTCTCAAGCATGGGAATTCCGATCCTCGGGCTGCTTACACTTGTCCTTGCCACATGGACAACAAATACAGCAAATGCGTATTCCGCCGGAATCGCTGCGGTCAATTTGTTTAAGCTCAGCGATAACAAACGTGCGATCGCCACATTGGTTGTTGGAATCGTTGGCACCATCCTCGCGATTGCAGGAGTGATCAATTACTTTACGGCATTTCTGAGTTTCATCACTTCGTTCCTGCCGCCGATGGCCGGTGTTATTATCGCGGACTACTGGATCAAGGGTAAGGGCAATTTCAAAAGCTGGCGTGTTTGGAACGGCATCAATTGGCTGGGGATCATCTCTTGGGTGGTCGGCATCATTATTGCGATGACGACAACGTTCTTTGTCCCGACAATCAATGGAATCATCGCCTCCCTGCTCGTATACTGTCTCCTCGTCAGTGTTGTTAAGAGCAAGAAGGTCAATCCATTTGCATCCATTGAAGAAACTGCCGCCGAAGCGGAATAGAAGGAGAGTCTGAACATGAAACCCGAAACGATTGCTGCGGCAAAAACGGTTATCGGCAAATTGCTGGCTGTAAAACCGGAAGAAAAATTGCTGCTCCTGACTGACGACGGAGAGATTGATCTTGCGCAGGTGTTTTTTCTGGCAGGCATAGAACTTGGCCTCAGCCCGACTCTGCTGGAGATTCCGAAACAGTTTGGCGGAGAAATGCCGGAAATCGCGGCGACGGCGCTTCTTGATTCCGATGCGGCTTTGCTCATCACATCCGGCTCTTTCACTCATACGAAAGGGCGGGCGCAGGCAACGGAAAAGGGTGTACGCATCGCATCCATGCCTACGATCACGGAAGAAATCGTAGGTACGACGCTCACAGCGGATTTTGACGAGGTGGAACGCATTTCATTGCTCTTGACGGAAAAATTATCAGCAGCGTCCAAGGTTCATGTGACGACAGCCCTCGGAAGCGACATCACGTTTTATACCGAAGGCCGTACTGGCTTGGCGGACACCGGCAAGTTGGCCACGCCGGGAGCATTTGGGAATCTTCCTGCCGGAGAAGCGATGATAGCCCCAATCGAGACAAAAGGCGACGGCAAATTGGTGGTCGACGGCGTCATCGTCGGGTTTGGAATCCTCGAATCCCCGATCACAGTCACATTTCAGGACGGCCGCATCCAAAGCATCGAAGGCGAACGCGCGGATGAATTGAAAGCTTTCATTGCAAAGTATGACGATACCTCAAACAACGTGGCGGAGTTTGGGATCGGGACGAACCGGAATTGTCAAATTGTCGGGAACCCACTCGTAGATGAAAAGGTCTATGGCACCATTCATGTCGCTTGCGGCAACAATCTTTTCATGGGCGGTCAGCAAGGCGGCAATATGCACTATGACATGATCGTCAACGCACCGACGGTGTACATAGGTGACGAGCTTGTCCTGCAGGACGGCAGGCATGTTTATTGAAACAAACCAAAATTAATAAACAAAGGAAGGAAGTAAACTTATGAGCAGAAAGCTTGGGAAACAGGAACTGATGGAAATTTTGTCGGGCGCCACCTATCTCGGAAGCGGCGGCGGCGGATCGCTCTATTTGGGTGAGCGCATCCTGAACAATCTGGAAAAGCAAGGTCCGGTTGAATTAGTGCTTTATGATGTAGCAGAGATGGAGACCGGTGCTTACGGGGCGATGGCGGCCTGCCTCGGTTCTCCAAAATCCATTACCGCGCCGGATGTCGATTTTACGGATACCGTTTCTGCGTTCAAGGGTCTGCAGGCCGATCTCAAACGCGACGGGAAAGACCTGAAATACGTGTACTCCGGCGAGTACGGCGGACTCAACACCTGTGTCGCTTTGTATATCTCAATCGTCACCGGTATTCCGCTGATCGATTTGGACAGCAATGTGCGCGCGGTGCCCGAACTCAATACCGGTCTGACGCCGATTTACGGGTTCCCGCCATATCCGGTCGTGCTGGCGAATGAAGCCGGTGACGTCTGTGTCGTGCGCACCGCAGATCCGAATGATTCATCCGGCGCGGAATTGATCGCAAGGCAGCTTTGCATGGCCTATGGTATGAAGATCGGGTTCAGCACCTGGGCGATTTCAAAGGAAGACATTCAGAAGTATCTTGTTCCGGGGACGCTGACCCGCGCGCAGAAGGTCGGGAAAGCAATCCATACCGCAAAGGCCGCAGGAATCGATCCGGTTGCTGAGATTTCGAAAGAGATCGAACTTCGTGAAATTTGCCGCGGCAAAGTTGAAAAAGTTGACCTGACAAGCAAAGACGGATTCGATTTTGGAATCACGACGATTGCGGCCGAAGACGGCAAGTATCAGGCGCATTTCAAAAACGAGAATATGGCGGTATACGGGCCGGACGGAAAGGTCGTGATTACGGTCCCCGAAACGGTGGCGATGATCGACTTGGAAAAAGGCGAACCGCTGACCAATGCGGATGTAGAGGAAGGCATGACGATCTCATTCGCGGCTATTCCGGCGCAGGAACCCTGGTGGCGAATTCCGGAAGGCTTCACCTGCTGGATCGGAATTCTGGAGAGAATGGGCGTCGAAGCGAAGCCTGTTCGGTTTTAGGACGCCGCATTGAAAGTTTTTAGTTCGTTGTTTTAGGAATTTATCTGCAATACCGTCCGCCAGCCGGGGGTGCGCCCCTCCCCCGGTGACCGGGGTATTCGAATAGCGAGTGCAATATTCGAAAGACTAAATGAAAGGAGAAAAATGAAATTATTACATATTGTTCCCGTAACCGGGGATGTTATCACACCAGGGATGCTTGAGTTCCTGGCAGAACCATTGGACAAGGATACAGTATTGGTCACTGAACAAATCAAAAAAGGCCCCGCAAGTATCGAGTGCGGTTATGACGAAGCTCTTGCCTCTCCTCCGATACTGGAAATCTGCGGACAGGCGAAAGAATTGGGCTGTGAAGGAATATTCATTAATTGCTTCGGAGACCCGGCCGTTGAAGCTGCGCGTGAACTTGTTGATATGCCAGTATTTGGCGGATTTGTCCCGGGCGCGTTGATTGCTTCTGGTCTTGCGGATAGATTCACGATTATTACCGTGCTGGACAACGTTGTACGGATGATCCACAGTAATATCGCAAAACTCGGTCTTTCTTCTAAGCTCGGTTCGGTTCGGGTTGTAAATATGCCGGTTTTGGAGTTAGGGCATCAGGATGAATTATATAGGCAGCTCACTATTCAGAGCATCAAAGCCGTCGAAGAAGACGGTGCCCAAGCTATACTGTTCGGGTGCACAGGGATGATTGGCGGAACGCAGACGATTTATAACGGACTGCTTGAGAAAGGATATGATATTCCGGTTATTGATCCTGCTCAGACTTCTGTGAAAATGATTGAGACCTGTGTAAAACTCGGAATCAAACCAAGCAGAATGACATATTTGCCGATTCCTGATAAGGAACGCGTTTAGCGGCATTGATTAAACAAAGGAAACCGCAAGGCTTCCTTTTGTTTAGAGAAAGGAATTAGTATGGCGCTCACATCATTTTCGGATTTAGAACAAATTGTAGGTAAAAAAAGTAGTGTTGTTCGTGTACTAGTGGTAGCGGCAGAAGATACACACACCTTGGAAGGTGTTAGCGAAGCCTATTCAAGAAAAATAATGGAGCCTATTCTCATCGGAAATGGAGTGAAGATAAGAGAAATAATCGCATCGAAGAATCTTCCGCTTGGCAAAACGGAAATCATCGAAACAGAGGACAATATGCAGTCTGCAAAGAGAGCAGTTTCTCTCATTGCAGAAGGGTACGGAGATGTGTTGATGAAAGGAAATCTGCAAACTGCGGATTTGTTGCGAGAGGTCGTTAATAAAGAATATGGGCTAAAAACCGGTGAGATTATGTCTCATGTGGGACTCTTTCAAATTCCGGCGTATCACAAGTTGTTAGTTCTTACAGACGGAGGAATGGTGATTGCCCCCAATATTGAACAGAAACGTCAGATCCTTCGCAATGCAATTGAAGTATTGGCAAGATTGGGGATGCTCAATCCAAAGGTCGCAATTCTGTGCGCGGCAGAAACAGAGAATCCAAAAATTCAAGCGTCTGTGGACGCTGCGTTGCTCAAAAAAGAATACCGGGACGGCTTGTTCAATGATTGTATCATGGAAGGTCCTATTTCATTTGATTTGATGTTTGATCTTGAATCAGCGAGGGCCAAAGGCTATGTCAGCACTGTTGCGGGTGATGCAGATATTCTTCTCATGCCGGATATGACTGCCGGAAATATAGTGGCAAAATCGCTTATTTTCGCAGCAAAGTCTATGATGGCGGGGCTTATTATTGGGGCGAAATGTCCAATTGTGCTTGTTTCGAGAGGCGCCTCACCAGAAGAAAAATACCTATCCATTGTCTTTGCGGCTGCGGTCGCAAAATAAAATGTATCTGCAGTAGGGAGATCAGCAATGAGATATAAGCTTTTAGTTATTAATCCAGGATCGACAACAACAAAAATTGCAATCTATGATGATGCAACGCAGGTTCATATAAGAAATATCGATCACAGCAAGAACAGTTTGGAGAAGTATGATGATGTCCTGAATCAACAGGCGTTCCGTGCAGAAATGATTAGCGAGGCTCTTCGTGATTGGGATATTGTTCCGGCAACCTTATCAGCCATCGTTGGGCGCGGGAATCTACTGCCGGGGATGAAAGGCGGCGGCTATCTCGTTGAAGAAAATATGGTTACAGCCCTGCGGGAAGGCAAGGCATCTCCTCATGCATCGAATCTCGGAGCGTTGTTGGCATATAGTATTGCACGGCCATTGGGAATACCTGCATATATTTATGACAGCGTAACAGCAGATGAATACGATGAAATAGCAAAAATTACAGGTATCCCGGGAGTTGAACGGGAAAGCATGTGTCATGTACTTAATGTCAAGGCCGTTTCAAGGGAGTTTGCGATGAGAATGGGAAAACAATATGAGGATCTCAATCTTATTGTAGTGCATATGGGTGGCGGCATTACAGTCAGTATCCATCATAAAGGCAGAATTATTGATTCCATTCGAGATGACTCTGGTCCGTTCTCTCCCGAAAGAGCCGGAAGTATCCCTCTTCTATATGTGATAGATATGTGCTATTCCGGACAATATACCAAAAAAGAAATGATTCGTTTCATTCGAGGCGGCGGCGGCTTGAAATCTTATCTTGGAACATCAGATTGCCGGGAAATTGAGAAAATGATTGAAGGCGGAAATGAACAGGCGAAAAAGCTTTATGTTGCACAGGCTTATCAGATTGCCAAAGGCATTGGGGAGATGGCCCCTGTTCTAAATGGCGACATTGACTACATAGTTCTTACAGGTGGAATTGCCTACTCCGATATGATGACCGGAATGGTGGAGGATCGCGTGAAGTTCATAGCTCCGGTGGAAAGAATGCCCGGCGAAAATGAGATGGAAGCTCTCGCTTTCGGAGCGATTCGGCTTTTGAATGGAGAAAAATACCACATTTACGGAAAGGAAGACTCGTAATGAGCATTATGGTCTTGGATATTTTGAATCTGCCTAGTTTGACTGGAGCAGAAGAAAGGAACAATATGCGAAATCGTATTAACTATGCAGAGCCGTACAAAATAAAAATGGTGGAGGCAATCGAATTAAAGCCAGCGGAATACAGAGAAAAAGCAATAGCTGAAGCCGGATTTAATCTTTTTAATCTTAAAGCAGAGGATGTATATATTGATCTATTGACAGACAGCGGAACGGGCGCGATGAGCAATCGCCAATGGGCATCTGTTTTCCTTGGGGATGAGAGCTATGCCGGGGCAGCAAGTTATTTCAAGGTAAAAGACGCCATCAAAGATATTTTCGGATATAACTATCTCGTGCTCTCTCATCAGGGAAGAGCCGCAGAAAACATTCTTATGGGGTCATTGGTCAAGCCAGGGCAACGTGTATTAAACAATATGCATTTTGACACAACTGAAGGACATGTCCTGATGAATGAGGCTTTACCTGTTAATTTGTTGCGAGATGAAGGATTTGACACAGAGTTCGATGCGCCCTTCAAAGGCAATATGGATCTTGAGAAATTAGAAGCGGAATTAAAGGTAGGGGCAGAAAACGGAACAGTTCCTTTTGTGATGATGACTGTGACCTGTAATAGCAACGGTGGGCAGCCTGTTTCCATGAAAAACATAAGAGAGGCAGCAGAAATTACGCACAAGTATGGGCTGAAGTTTTTTTTCGATGCTGCAAGATATGCAGAAAACTGCTATTTTATCCAGCAACGAGAAAAAGGCTACGAAGATAAATCTATCAAGGAAATTGCAACGGAGATGTTTTCTTATGGTGACGGGGCAACAATGAGCGCTAAAAAGGATGCTATTGTAAATATCGGTGGTTTTGTTGCCATAAAGAATGATGAAGATTTGTATAATATGTGTACGCAACGGCAAATTCAATACGAAGGGTTCAGAACTTATGGCGGCCTTGCGGGCAGAGATATGGAAGCAATTGCAGCGGGGCTATATGAAGGATTGAATGACGATTATTTGGAAGACAGGATAGGACAGGTAAAGTATCTTGGGGACAAATTGAATGAGATAGGGATTCCGTTGCAAATACCCTTTGGGGGGCACGGAGTTTTTATCAACGCCAAGAAACTGTTGCCGGATATTGAACAGAAATATTTTCCGGCGCAAGCATTGACTATCGAACTTTATAAAGCTGGCGGTATTCGCGGTGTTGAACTTGGTACCTGCGCTTTCGGACATACAGACTCTGCTACCGGAGAAGAATACTACCCTGAACTTGAATTGGTTCGATTGGCTATTCCACGGCGTGTTTACACGGATCGTCACATGGATGTTATTGTGAACACTTTTGCTGATATTGTGAAAAACAAATCTCGGATTCATAAATTGAAACTTGTCTATGCCCCAACCATAATGAGACATTTCACCGCGAGGTTCGAAGAAATAGTATAGTTATAAATAATACAAAACCGCTTTTCTCATATTTCTTTTTGATCAACTGCATATCCACTTCAGCGGCAGTGCCGTAATACTCGTGCGCAGTAGGCTGTCGACTACGACCCTGGCGCGTCGGATGTCAACCAGCTCAACCGTATCAAACTCATGATGGCCACCGCGCATAAGAATCTGGCGAAGAAGGAAGCCGGAAAGCCGGCGGGGTGGAGAGAAAAGCCGTCGATATTTTTGTAAAAAAACCGTTTGACAAAATATGGGGAAGGGCGGTAGAATCAATGAAATGAGAGGTTGTCGATTGGTTGCGGCGAGTACCTCACAGAAACAATATATCATCATCTTGTAAGAGTACCGCTTTTTACCTGAGCGGTATTACTTCTTTTTGTGACTCAGAAGCAACACCAGGATCACAAGGGCGATAACGTCCAGCGTTATTTCGATTGTTACCATGTGCGCCGCCTTTCCGTTTCAGGAAGCACCCGCGCACGGCAACCTCTCTTTAAGGAGAATACAGGGCTTGTCCGGAGCTTGTCAACCATTAAAAGGAATAATATGAAAATATTAACTATTCGGTATCGCCTTAGATTTATGGTATAATTTTTGGGATAAATTTATGTGAGAGAATTGAGGTAATGATCAATGGGCAGACACGGTACGATCGCAGGTCGTAAGGCGGCACAGGATAACAAGAGAGCGGCCATTTTTACAAAATACGCGCGGGCCATTATGGTCGCGGCGAAGGCGGGCGCGGATCCGTCTTACAATGCTTCGCTGCGGACGGCCATTGAGAAGGCGAAGTCGATCAGTATGCCAAAGGACAAGATCGAACAGGCGGTGAAGAAGGGTTCGGGACAGCTTGAAGGCGAGTCATACGAAGAGGCACGGTTTGAAGGCTACGGGCCTTCGGGCGTGGCGGTCATCGTGGATGTGCTGACGGACAATATGAATCGCACGACCTCGGCAGTGAAGCATATCTTTGACCGTTTCGGCGGCAATATGGGCGCGCCGGGTTGTGTATCTTATATGTTTGAGCGCAAGGGCGTGATTTTGATTGAAAAGAGTGTTTCGGATGAAGACTCGATTATGGAAGCGGGGCTTGACGCCGGATTGGAAGACGTGATCGACGCGGAAGACTATTGGGAAGTCCGTACGGCGCCCGATGATTTGATCGCGGTCGTGGATGCGCTGCAGGCAGCCGGGATCGGGAATGAAGAAGCGGATGTGGAGTTCATCCCCAGCATCGAAGCGGTGCCGAAAGACGACCACGCGCTGAAATCGCTGTCGAAGATGGTCGACGCGTTTGATGAAAATGACGATGTGCAGAAGGTTTACAACAACAGTTCGGTGGAGTTGGTTTATGAGTATTAGATTCGCCGGTCTAGCCGACGAATGACAGGGGAATTATGCAAATACTAAAGAACCGCATTCTGAAAGACGGCCTTGCCGTCGGCACCGAGATCCTGAAGGTTGACTCTTTCCTCAATCATCAGGTGGACGTTACGCTTTTCGAGTTGATCGGCGCCGACTTTCGGACGCGCTTTGACGACATCGCGGAAAATGTGGACAAGATCCTGACCGTCGAGGCTTCCGGCATCGCGGTCGCGGCGTTCACGGCGCGTTATTTCGGCTCGGTTCCCGTGGTCTTCGCCAAGAAGGAACAGCCGAGCACGATGGAAGGCGGATACTATTTTTCCGAGATCATGAGCTTTACGAAGCGCAAGATGAGTTCCATTCGCATTGACAAGAAATTTTTGCAGGCCGGCGAACGCTGCCTGATCATCGACGACTTTTTGGCCCACGGGCAGGCGGCGCTCGGCCTTGTCAACCTCGCGAACCAGGCGGGAGCCCGGATTCTCGGCGGCGGTTTTGTGATCGAGAAGGCTTTTCAGGGCGGCGCGGAACGCCTGCGGGAAAAAGGCATCCGCGTGGAGTCGCTCGCGGTCGTTGAACAGATCGCAGACGGAGTGATCACGTTCGCAGAGTAGATGGCGATTCCCGCCTTCGCGGGAATGACAGGTGGCGACGCGGGGATGACAAGTTGATTCGCGGGAATGACTAAAATCAACCACTTGTGGTTTTTCAAAAAATTCTCTGTAATAACTACAAAATATGTCTGAAATGCCCTTGTAATGTTTCGGACATTCTTCTATAATTAAAAGATATTTCATTGCAGTCGCTTTCAGAAAATCAAAGATTCGGACCTGTACCGACTTTGTTGGTGAAAGCACTGCATAAGGTGCAAATCACTTACAGTGATTTGCACCCTAAGGGGCACAGGCGAAGTGCCATGATCAACTGGCTCATGAGAAGGAGAGTGGATATGAAAAAAATCTTATTGATTGCATTGGCAGCCATTATGGTGCTGGCTTTGTCGGCATGCGGCGGCAAGGACGCAGGGAGTGCCGCCACGCCGCCGCCGGCGGACAGCGGAAGCAACGCAGCGGCGCAGGAACCGGCAGCAGAACCCGAATCCGGCGATCCGGTCACGGTAGGCTTCATCTATATCGGCGCGGTCAATGACGGCGGCTACACACAGACCCAGCACAACGGAACGGTGGCTCTGCAGGAAGCACTTGCGGGCAAGATCAAGACAGTCTGGCTCGAAGGCATCGACGATACGAATACGCAGGCGGCTACGGATGCGGCGAAGCAACTGATCGATCAGGGAGCGACGATTGTGATCGGCACGAGTTTTGGATTTGGCGACGCCTTGTTCGCGCTTGCCGAATCGGGCGACTACGATGACATCACCTTCCTGCATTTCTCGGGCAGCAATATCAATGACAAAAACTTTGGCAATTATTTCGGCGCGATGGAAGAGCCCCGCTACCTGTCGGGTATCATCGCGGGTCTGCAGACAAAGACGAACAAGCTAGGTTATGTTGCGGCTTATCCGTATACGGAAGTCAAGATCGGCATTAATGCGTTTGCCCTCGGCGCGCAGTCTGTGAATCCGGATGTCGTCGTGAACGTCGTTTACACAAACAGCTGGTATGATCCTGCCGGTGAGAAGCAGGCTGCGGAAGCGCTGCTTTCCCAGGGCTGCGACGTCATCACGCAGCATGCCGACACGGCAGGCCCGCAGCTTGCGGCAGCTGACGCCGGTGCATTTACTGTAGGCTACAACCTCGACAACAGCGGTCTCGAAGGGCTGGAAGACGCCTTCCTGACGGCGCCGATTTGGCATCATGACGTATATCTGAAGCCGACCATCCAAGCAATCCTTGATGGTACCTGGACGCCTGAGTCCTATTATGGCACGTTGGCGGATGGTTATATCGATCTTGCACCGTTGACGAAAAATGTAACGGAGGAAGCGAAAGCAAAGGTCGAAGAAGTTCGCGCTCAGATCCAGTCCGGTGCGTTCAATGTCTTCACGGGTCCGATCGAATACGCAGACGGCACGGTACTGGCAGAAGATGGACAGAAACTCGACCGCGGACAGATTTGGTCGATCGACAAGGTCGTTAAAGGCGTCAATGCACCCGAATAGGCCGTACGAAACGCAAGGTGACGAGGGACGATGGCGGCTGAACAGGACAGTGTGAACGTGACGCCGGCCATTGAGATGCGTGGCATCTCGAAGGCTTTCGGTTCTGTCGTTGCCAACAATGATATCAACCTGACCGTACTGCCCGGGGAGATTCATGCGCTTCTCGGGGAGAACGGGGCTGGCAAAAGCACACTCATGAACATGCTGTCGGGGATCTATCGTCCCGACAGCGGTTCTGTTTTTGTGCAAGGCGAAGAAGTGCATTTTGCTTCGCCGAAGGAAAGCATTGCCAAAGGCATCGGCATGATTCATCAACATTTCAAACTGGTGGACGTGATGACGGCCCGCGACAATATCAATCTGGGCAGCGGTGAAGGATTTTTTCTGAGCAACAAGAAACTCGACCACCGCATCCGGGAGCTATCGGATCGTTATGGGCTGGATGTCAATCCCGGCAAAAAAGTCTACGAAATGAGCGTTGGAGAAAAACAGACGCTCGAGATCCTCAAAGTACTCTATCGCGGCGCACGGATTCTGATCATGGATGAACCTACCGCTGTCCTGACGCCGCAAGAAATCGACCGCCTTTTTGCCATCGTTCGCAATATGAAAAACGAGGGCTGTGCGATCATTATTATTACACACAAATTGGGCGAAGTTATGGAGATCTCGGATCGCATCACGGTGTTACGCAAAGGCGAATCCATCGGCACGCTCGAGACGATGAAAACCGACGCGGCTACGCTCATCGAGATGATGGTGGGGCGGCGCGTTGACCTTTCGATTCGCCGCGAGACGTTCAAACATGAGGAACCGCTGCTCAAACTCGACGGCGTCACCGTCATCGACAAGGACAAAAAAGCCGCGCTTGACCTCGTCGGTTTTGACTTGTTTCCGGGCGAGATCCTCGGGATCGCCGGCGTCGCGGGCAGTGGGCAGAAGGAGCTTTGCGAGACGATCGCGGGTCTTCAGCACGCAGAAAAGGGTCGGATCTTTTTTGAAGGTAGCAATATTCTCGGCAAATCGCCGCGCGACATCATCCGGCTTGGCATCCGCATGGGCTTCATCCCCGAGGATCGGCTCGGCATGGGTCTCGTCGGCTCAATGGACATCGTTCACAATATCATTCTCAAGGAGTATCAAAGCCAGAGGGGCATCGTGCTGCACCGGGGGCCGTCGGCCGAGAAAGCAAGGCGCATCGTCGAGCGGCTCGATATCCTGACGCCTTCGATCTACACGCCGGTCGCCCGGCTTTCGGGCGGCAATATTCAGAAAGTCCTGCTTGGCCGCGAGATCGATTCGTCGCCTAAGGTTCTCATCACGGCATACCCCGTGCGCGGCCTCGATATCGGTGCTTCGTACCGCATCTATGATTTGCTGAACGAACAAAAAGAACTGGGGGTCGGGATCATTTTTGTCGGTGAGGATCTGGACGTCCTGCTCGGCCTTTGTGATCGAATTCTCGTGCTTTCGTGCGGCCGAATCACGGGCATGCTCAATGCCCGGCTCACTACGAAAGAAGAGATCGGCTATCTCATGGCCGGCGGGCAGGGGGCGGCGTCATGATTTCCCCGATCAAAGTCACCAAGCGTGACAACGTACCCCGCAAACAAACAGCCTTTATCCTGACGCTTTCGATCGTGCTGGCTCTGGTCTTTTCCGGCATCGTGCTGCTCTTTTTTGAACTGAATCCGCTGAAGGTCTTTGGAACCATCGTCACCGGCGCACTTGGCACGCCCATGCGCATCGAGCAAACACTGATCAAGGCGATCCCGCTCACGATCGCTTCGCTCGGTATCCTTGTTGCTTTCAAGATGAAGTTTTGGAATATCGGCGGCGAAGGCCAGATCATGATGGGTGCACTCTGCGCCTCCTATGTTGCGCTGAACTACGGGCATCTCCCGCCCAACGTCCTCCTGCCGCTGATGGCGGTTGCTTCCGTAGCGGGTGGCGGTATCTGGGCGCTGATTCCGGCCATCTTCAAGGCGAAGTTGGGGACAAACGAGACGATCTTCACGCTGATGATGAATTACATCATCATCAAGATTGTGATGTATCTGCAATACGGCCCGTGGAAGGACCCTGCCTCAAAGGGCTTTCCGAAGATTCCGGGTTTTTCGGAAAATGCGATTCTGCCAGAGGTATTCGGCGTTCACATCGGCTGGATCTTTATGATCCTTCTGACGATCGCTATTTTCCTCTTTATGGGCTATACAAAGAAAGGATATGAAATCACAGTGGTCGGCGAGAGCATCGGTACGGCGCGCTATGCCGGGATGAACGTCCCTGCCATCATCATGGTCGCCATGTTCATCTCGGGCGGTCTCCTGGGTTTTGTCGGTTTTGTGCAGGCCAGTGCGATCGAAAAGACGCTTACCTGGGGCCTGTCTGCGAATTACGGATTTACGGCTATCATCACCAGTTGGCTTGCCCGTCTGAATGCGATCACGACCTTGTTTGTATGTCTGGCTTTCGCTTTGCTCTTGCAAGGCGCGAGTTACATCCAGCTGTCTATGAACGTACCCAGTTCTATCGCAGACGTCGTACAGGGCGTGATTTTGTTCTTTGTTCTCGGCAGCGACTTCTTCTTGCGCTACCGTGTGCAGTGGGTCGGCCTCAAGAATGCGGCGGAGGCGCGTGTCTATCATGATTGATTTTCTCGCCGCCGCTGTCCTCGCCGGTATGCCGCTGCTCTTCGCGACCCTCGGCGAACTTGTCACGGAGAAGTCCGGTAGTTTGAACCTCGGCGTTGAGGGCATGATGCTCATGGGTGCTGTGATCGGCTTTGTGACGGCATACAATACGGGATTCCCCGGCGTGGCCCTGCTTGGGGCTTTTGCGGCGGGCGCGGCGGGGGCTTTGATCTTTGCTATTATTACGGTAACACTGCGCGGCAATCAGGTCGTGACGGGTCTGACGCTCACGATCTTTGGCAGCGGTTTTGCGCGCTTTGTCGGCGATCCGCTCGTCGGCCAGTCCGTGCCGAAGTCCGTGCAGGCGTTCTTTGCCCGTGTCAATGTGCCGCTGCTTGGCGATATTCCCGGGATCGGGCCGGTCTTTTTCCGGCAGGATGCCTTCGTCTATATCGGCTATATCCTAGTCGCCCTAGTAACGATTTATCTCTACAAGACCAGACCGGGTCTCAATATGCGCGCGATAGGTGAAAATACCGCATCCGCCGACGCGTCGGGCATCGCCGTGGATTTCCACAAATACGCGCATATCATCTTTGGCGGCGGTCTGTGTGGTCTCGGTGGCGCTTACCTTGCCCTCGTGACGGTTCCCATCTGGCAGGCGGATGTCGTGACGGGCCGCGGCTGGATCGCGGTCGCCCTCGTCATCTTCGCCTCCTGGAATCCGGTCAAAGCCTTGCTCGGCTCCTACCTGTTCGGAGCGCTCTCCATCCTCGGATTCCGGCTCCAAAGCATGGGTTTCCACGTATCGCAGTATTTGGTCGACATGTTCCCCTATGCGGCGACCATTCTGATCGTCATTTTCTCAACGCAGAAAAACCGCAAAGAAGACCAGCCACCCACAAACCTTTCGGTTCCGTATTTCCGAGAAGAACGATAAAGCAGCTGCCGTCCTCGCGGTACCGCACAAAACGAACCGCCCCGCTGTGTTGCTTAGACTTCGATATCATCAAATACGATGGGGACGAGTTCTTTCATGGCGAGCAGCATTGGCCGTGCGATCTCACGCATCTGGGGATGTGACGCCGCTGATGTCCGCAAGCGGAAAAAATGCCGCCATTCCCGCAGATTCATCGACATCACCAGCTCCGTTTTCAGGCTGTTGGGCAGAATGCTCCGAGCCTCCTCGGGCGTAGCACCCGTCTCCATCAATCGGAAATAGCTCTCTTCAATCGTCTGCATCGTACCGAGCCAAATCTGATACGCTGCGGAGTCCTCTTCCCAAAAAAACGGCTTGATAAAGGTCAATTCATTCCCGAACTTGTCGTTTGTATAATTGCAGTAACGCGTGCTTTCTTGACTATAGCTTGCCGTCCTGTGGCGCACGATCTCGTGACTGACACCTCGGTCGCAAATGACAAGGACGGATATTTTTTCGTGTTCGAGTACAGATTCGTGTCCTCTCTTGAGGATGCTTGATACGAAAGTCCTGCACGAATTCTTCGAGATCTTGTCTTCGGATTTGTAGCAAACCCTTCCGATCCGCTCGACCGACTGTAGGATGGCAAAACCGTCGGGGTTGTTTAAAATCGTAAAAGATGGTTCTATCACACGCATATTTAAATCTCCATTCTCATTGTTTCTCAACAAAATTATTATAGCGGAATCGCGATCAGAATATTTCAATATTATATCAAAATCGTATGGATAATTTTATTGCTACGAAAATAAGAAACTGAAATCGTAGCGCGAACCTTGAAAATTTAAGGACAACGTAAATTTTTGGATCGCGATTCATAAATTTAGTTTAGTTACGTCAGAATGAGAAGTCAAGATTTTGCGAATAGGTTTAAAAACATGAAACAAATTGCACGTTTTGCGTGTTAATTTGTGAATATATATCAATGATTCCCACAATGTTTAAATAACGTTGACATTGAAATTCCAGTAATCTATGCTGATTGAGCAAGAATCATCATTACAGTCAATATTCTGTGCACTGCATACGGATTGAGGGTGTTAATCAATTATTGTGAAAGGATTTATTCCCATGAAGGCAGTGAGGATGTACAAGCCCGGCGATCTGAGAGCGGAAGAAGTTGAGAAGCCTTCTCCTGCAGACAATGAGGCATTAATCAAGATATACGGGTGCGGCGTATGCGGATCGGATATCCCCCGGCTTACCAAAACTGGCGCACATATTTCCCCGATTACCCCCGGCCACGAATTTTCAGGAGAGATCGTTGAAATCGGTAAAGATGTGAAAAATTTCAAACTCGGAGATCGCGTGACCGTCTTGCCGCTCATCCCTTGTTACAAATGCGAGTGGTGCGAAAAAGGCGTCTATTCCCTTTGTGAGGACTATGATTATTATGGTTCAAGACGCGACGGCGCCTTTACGCAATACCTCAGTGTCATCGAAAACAATCTGCTGAAGGTTCCTGACAATGTCAGCCTTCTGGATGCGGCAACAACCGACCCGGCCGCGAATGCGATCCATGCACTGACGCAGGCAAATTTGAAAGAGGGTGAGACTTTCGTTGCATACGGAGCCGGTCCGATCGGCCTCTTTGCCATACAGATTGCAAAATCACACGGAGCCAGCAAGGTCATTGCCATTGATCTGGGAGCAGAAAAGATCGAAATCGC
>BNUG01000047.1 GCA_025997195.1 Clostridia bacterium
CTTTACGTGAAGGTGATTTTGTACTTTACATTCCTTCGCTATGCTTTAGAAGATGGTACAAATATCGTTGGCTCGGAAAAACCGACAGCGAAGGGAGCGCAGCGAACGTTACCTGCGCGGGAAGGACATTGGAGGAGAAAGAGGTACGGAAAATGACTGGAGAAACGAAAAAAGAGAAGCGGCGCGAAACGATGAGGAGATTGCCTTTTATCGTATTTGTGGTTTTGATTGTGGCGGCGCTGTTTGGACTGGCGATCGCGAATTTCGCACAAACGGGCGCAATAGCGTACGGAGCGGAAACGGGCGTGACGGCGTACGAAAATTCCGGCGTGACGGTGACGTCGAATACGCAGGAAGTAAACCTCGCGTCCGGTGAGGAAAATTTCCACGTAAGGTTCGCGCTGACAAATCCGGGCAATTTTGCGGGCGCGGAATTTGCGCTGCGCTGTGCGGACGGCGTGACGGTCGAAAAAGTATCTTATGATACGCCATCGTCAAAAGCCGGTCCGACGCCCTCGAAAGGCGTCACATGGTTTGGCTTTTTTGGCGGGGAGAACGATTTTTCCGGGACTGTGACCGCGACCGTTGACTTGAAATATACGGGCACGGAGAATACGACAGCGGTACTTGACCTTGTGCAGGTTCACACGAAATCAGGCACGCGCGTACAAAGCGGAAGCATTCCCGCGAATATTATGATTACAATCAACCGCGCCGGACAGACGAACAAACCGGCGCTGCCCGCCACCCCACCGGCGCACGAAGGTCCGGGCATGGGTGAGATCCCGATTATTTCAAACCCCGCATCCGAGGGGACTTCCTCCAATATTGCCGGCACGGACAAGGGTACGAACAAGTCGGGAACCCAGTCCGTGCAGGCAGACATTTCATCATCCTCGTCCGCCTCATCCGCCCCGGCCACGCGAACGGAAAGCGTTTCGCCGGAACTAAGGCAAATTGACGGCGGAAATGTTCCGGCAAGTGCAGGCGCCGGCACGGACACGGAAAGCAACAACACCATCCTTGGACAAACCGAAAACGGCACAGCTCTAACAATGGGCATAGGGCAAGGGAATACCTTGCTCTGGATTTTGCTCGTCGTCTGTGTGTGCGTCATCGTGATTCTGGGATGTTTATTGATAGTACGCAGGAGAGAGCAGAAGTTAAAGTCAGAATAGAGGGAGCGCTGACCAAAGAATCAGCGCGAACGAAGAAGCAAAAGAAGAAGAAGAAAAGGAGAGAAACAACAATGAAAGGGAACGTTATTATGAATGTAAGAAAGATGCTGGCAGGCGCGCTTGCCACCGTGATTGCCGTAGGCACGCTCACGGCGGGTGCGTGGATGCCCGGCTTTGGGCAGGCAGCCTATGCGGGCGAAGAAAGCGTCACGCTGATCGGCGCACAAGAGACGTGGAAGTACAGCGACACGAATACAGATTTGTTCGGCGACGTCACGAGCGACTTCCGCAGCAAGGATTTTGATGATGCTGCGTGGAAGAGCGGCCCCGCGCCACTCGGTTATCCGGCAACCGATCAGAGCCAGTTCTTCGGTCCGGTTTCGGGCGGCACGCTCGTGGCAAGCAAAGGCAGTCCGAACGCCTATATCACCTACTATTTCCGCAAGGGCTTCGCAGTGGAAGACCCCGCACAGATCACAAAGCTGACGGCGCGGGTCGCGATCGACGACGGCGTTGTACTCTGGCTGAACGGAAATAAAATCGGTACCATCAATATGCCTGCAGGCGATGCGAACGCAAGCACCACTGCTCCTGGAGTTTGGGAACCGAGCGAAGACCGCGCCAACGTGACGCTTGATTTGACGGCATACAAACAGTTTCTCGTCGTCGGGCCAAACACGATTGCGGCGGACGTCCACAACCGCGACAGTAACAGCTCGGATATTTATTTCGGCATGGATCTGACGGCGACCTTCGCGGAATCCGGCGAATCGGGCGAATCTGACGAAGGCGAAGGCGAAGGCGGCGAAGAGCCGGGAACGCCTGCTGCAGACCCGGCCATGAAACCCGAACAGCTCAACGTCCATGTCGGCGACGACGCGCAGACGCAGGTCAATGTCACCTACACGACCATCGCGGCGCAGGTGTCCACGATCACGCTGACAGCGGCCAAAGACGGCGCGCAGCCCTTTACGGTCACGGGCGGATCATCTCCCGGCGCGAGCGACAAGTATTTTCACAAGATTTCTGTAAACGGATTGGAAGCGGACACGACTTACCATTATACAGCCGGTGTAGCGCCAAACACGGTGGACGGCAAGTTCAAGACCGCGCCGGCATCGGCTGACGCGACCATCAAATTCGTCTACCTCGCCGATACGCAGGTGTCGAATGCGGATAACGCTGAATCTCTCGGCGCGACGCTGGCAGAGGTAAACGCTATGAATCCCGACTTTGTCTACCTCGCGGGCGACGTGACGGATACGGCGACGAGCGAAGCACAATGGGAATGGCTCTTCAAGAACGGCGGGGCTTTCCCGACGGGCGGTGCGGATATGTTCACAAACTATCTCGTCGCGGCAGTACAGGGAAACCATGATAACAATACTTTCAACCGTCATATCAACGCACCCGCAAAGATGGGCAACATCGTCTACGATTTTGATTACGGTCCGGTCACATTCATTATGCTCAACATCGAAGCGGCAAACAGCAGCGCAACAGCACGCGGGGAACAAAAGGCATTTCTCGAGCAGAAGATCGCCGATGCGAAAGCGCGGGGTCAGTGGACGGCGGTAGGTTTCCACAAATCGCTCTACACGGGCGCCTCGCATGTCGTGGACTCCGATGTAGTCGCCATGCGGAAATACTGGTGCCCGATCTTTGCGCAGCTTGACGTGGACTTCGTTCTTCAGGGTCATGACCATGTGTATTCACGCGGTTTCGTGACGGAAAGCGGTTACAAGGCGGACGTCGAACAGAGCGAAAACGGCGCTACGATCGATCCCGCATACGCGCCCCTCTATATGATCGGCGGACACGCGGGCGGACTGAAATGGTACAGCCGTATCAATTACACGGTAGGAACCGGCGATCCGATTGCCCCCGGCTACTCCTTCCTCGATGTGGACTCAGCCGACCCGGCGCAGGACCCGCTTGGACGGAACAAGGGTTCGGACACCCTGCAGGAACAGGTCATTGTCGAATTTGAAGTCAGCAAGACAAGTGCGACAATCAACTCCTATATGTTCAAATACAATGAAGCCACGGATACCATCACTACGCCGAAATATCTGTACGATACGCTGACCGTCGAACGCGGCGCAGGCGGCGGTAATGAAACGCCGACGCAGCCGACGGCGCGCATCAGCGGACCGGAGCGCGCAGTCGTCGAAAACGCCGGGAAGCTTACCTACACGGTTTCCTACAAGGACCTCGTAGGCGCGAACGCCTTTGACACAGCCATCGAGTATGATTCCGCTGTCCTCGAATACATCGGCACGGACGGTATCGCGGACAATCTCTACGCGGATGTGGACACGACGGTGCCGGGCAAAATACGTATCATCCAAAGCGTGGAAACCGCAAATGCTCTCACGAATACGAACTACACGGACATCGCGCGCTTCGTCTTCATGTTGAAAGACGGGCAGACCGCGGATACGACGTCCGTAAAACTCACCCGTGCGGACACGGTGTATGTGGATGAGAACGACATATTAGACGTCTCTGCATTGCTTGAAACAGACGAGGTCGTTACGAAATTGGTATCTGAGAAGAAAGCCGCCGACGTGAACGGCGACGGCAAGGTGACGCTCGCGGACCTCTCGCTTGCCGTAAGCAATTACCGCGCAGAGGGTGCGAATATCCAGGGCGATGTAAACGGAGACGGCGTCGTCAACATAGCGGACTTCGTCATCATCAGCGCCTACATCAAAGCAGCTTAAGTTTCCTAAGTTTCTCACAGAGTCTTATGGAAACCCTGAAAGGAAAAAAGACCCTGCGGAACGCCGTCCTCTGGACGGCGTTTCTGGGCGCTTTTGCGATTGCCCTGATCCTCCTGAATGCGGGGCTGAACTATCCCGCGCCGCCCGACGTGCAGATTGGCAATGAATATGAATCGGCGCGTGTCGTGACCGTTCTTTCGGACACCCTTGCCCCCGACCCCGATGTCGCGCAAGTCGAAATCGGGTTGCAGGAACTCGAACTGGAAGTCCTGACCGGCGCATACAAGGGTACGCGCGTTCTGTTAAAAAATCCGGTGACGCGGCTGATGAACTATCCCGCTGCGGTCGGCACAAAGATGGTGATATCGAGTTATGACGGCTTTGTGAGCGGCATGGTCATGGGTTATGACCGCACGGGCGGGCTGTATCTGCTCGCCGCCCTGTTCTGCGCGGCGGTCGTTTTCTTTGGGCGGAGCAAGGGAGTCCGCTCCCTGTTCGCTCTTGTTTTCACGCTCGTCTGCGTGATTTTTCTCTTTATCCCGCTTTTGCTGAAAGGCATGAATCCCATTCTCGCAGCGCTGATCTGTGTCGTCCTGTCGACGGTCGTCACGCTCACAGCGCTGAGCGGTTTCACACCAAAGACCTTCGTGGCGGGGCTGTCCTGCATCCTCTGCACCCTCACGGCCGGCGGGATCGCCCGCGCTTTCGGCAGCCTTATGCACGTTTCCACATATACGACGCCCGAAGCGGAAAACCTCATGTTCATCGCGCAAAACTCCGCGCTCCGTCTGCCGGACATCCTCTTCGCGGGCATTCTCATTGCCGCGTCCGGCGCCATGATGGACACGACGATTTCCGTCGCTTCCGCGCTCACGGAAATCAAAGAGGTCGATCCCGGGATCACGCCCGCCCGCCTGCTCAAATCCGGCCTGAACATCGGCCGCGACATCATGGGTACGATGACGAACACGCTCATCCTCGCCTTTGCGGGCAGCGGCATCAACGCCCTGCTCGTGATCTTCCTATATCAAATGCCCTATCTGCGGACGGTAAATCTCGATTTGCTCGCTGTCGAAATATTGCAGGGTCTTTCCGCGAGTACGGCGCTCGCGCTTTCCGTCCCCGTCACCGCGCTGCTCGGGGCGAAGGTGATCGGAGGGGCGGGGCGATAGAATCACGGAGGGGACGATTCAAGTTCTTGCTTCATTCATCCGAAAACGCTTATCGCCTATCATAAGTGGTAATATGATTTCATCAGGAGGGTATCATTTATTATGAAGGAAAAACATCAGCACACGCTGCGCAAATTGCTAGAGCTTTTCAAGAAAACCGAGCATGAGTTGGCGGAGGAGGCAGAAAAAAATCCTCAGCTAAAAGCATTTTGGGACAGTATGACGGAAGAGATTCCGGATCTGCTCGCGGATCTGCAAGAAATCTTAGCAGCAGCAGAAATTGTCTCTGAAGAAGCCGGCGACGTTATCCTAGAGGCTGGCGAAGTCCTGTAACGATACAGCAAGATAGAAGGGGGACGGCAGAACCATCCCCCTTCTATCCCCTTAGACGTCAAGTTGTTTCTTGAATGCAATCGCTTTGAGTTGTGATAGTTCTTCCAGTGTGATGCTGACGCCTTCATGCCCGATTCCGCTCTTCTTGTGACCGCCGTGGGGTGAGTGGTCAAACCGGTAATTGCCGGTTCCGCCGATCACGACAGTGCCGCAGTCCATTTCAGCAGCGACCGTCATCACACTCATGCGGTTGTTCGGCCGAAACGTGATGTCCCGCGTCACAAAGCCGAACGCGTGGATCCCCCCCCCGACTGATCGTCCACCTCGCTCATCCCATAATTCCCAATGAGCGGATAAGTCATATTGATGATTTGCCCCATATAGCTCGAGTCCGTCAAAATCCCCTGATACCCCGTCATCGAAGTATTGAACACCAACTCCCCGACCTTCGTCCCCGGGGCTCCAAAGCCCTTGCCTCGGTAAACCGTGCCATCCTCAAGATAAAGCATGCCTTCCATATTTCCTCCGCTTCACACATATAGCGTTCCGTTCCTTAATGAATAATTATACATCAATTCGTATGTTTATGCAACGCCATTTTACCAGATCGTCTCGATCCAAGGCAGGGACGATATGGTCGCGTCATTCGTAAGGATCGGTATGTTTTCGATGGATGCCTGCGACACGAGAATACGATCAAAGGGATCTTTGTGGTCCCATTCAAATTTGGCGGCAAAAAAAGCATGGGCAGTGTTCACCGGCAATTCCTGCGCTTGCAATTTCAGCACAATATAGGGATAGTTATCAACGATATATTCATAATCCGGCAATTTGCCGATGCGATACTTGTTTGCGATTTCAAAGGCGCTGATCGCCGAAACGAACAATTCGTTGTCTGCGTTCTCGATGATTTGCCTTGCTGCCGCCGACAGTTTCTTTTCCTCCTGAACCGCCCAAAGGAAGGTGTGCGTATCCAGCAAATATCGCTTCACAGATTCCATGCTTCCAATTCCTCTTCAGGCAGCGCATCGAAGAAACTCTCCGGCAGCGTCCCCTTCACAAATCCAAGTTTTCGGCGATTGTCAAGCCTCACGGGTTCAAGGTTTACGACAGGGACTCCGCGTCTGGCGATCACAATTTTTTCACCTTGTGAAGCACGAGTGAGCAGTTTTGAAAGTTGTGTCTTCGCTTCCTGAACATTTACCATAACAGTCATCCTCTTGCGCCTCCTTTGCTCCTGTTAAAAATAGATTAACACAACAATAAGACTTGGTCAAGTAGACCAAGTCTTATTGTTTTAAGCGGGGAACCGTCAATCGAATCCACTCAGATAAAAATCAAATTCTTGTTGAAAATCAAGCATTTCTGTATGAATTCACCATCTGTCCGCCCATCCGCCGCGAATCCAAAACAGTAGTGCGCAAACATGAATAATTCAAAACACAGAACCAATCTTGAGATAGTCTGTCGGATTCGATGCAATTCTTCTGACAGCGTCCGGCAGCTCGTCAAACGCAACGACTTCACTCAAAACGGACTTCACATCTACCTTTCCGCTCTGCATAAGCAATATAGACTCCTCAAGTTCTTCTTTTACACCTGTGCGAGAACCACGAATGTCGAGTTCTTTTTTTGTAATCATCGGCGTGAGAATCGGAGTCTCTCCCGTAGGCCAACCTGTGAATGCGATACGCCCGAGATATGACGCATAGTCAACGGTCCGCCGTATTTCACTCTTTACGCCGGATGCTTCAACGACGACTTCAGCCATACGGCCATCTGTAATTTCCCTGATCATAGCAATGGAATCTTGTTTCTTATTGTTTATTACACACTTAACCCCATATTTTTTTGCATTTTCAAGTCTGGAATCGACGACATCCAAGACGATTGGCACAGCGCCATATGCTAATGCAATCTGCGCAGCATACAAACCAATCGAACCCACACCGATGATGACCACGTGTTCCCCCGCGGTAAGCTTTGTTCTGTGAAGTGCATGCATTGCTATCGTCAATGGTTCAGCTAAGGGTACCAGTTCCCATGGTATTTCGTTTGATACTTTAATGAGAAGTTTCGTTGGATGTGCAAAGTATTCGGACATTGCCCCATCCGTCTGAACGCCTAAAACCTCAAGCTGCTCACAGGCATTCGTTCTTCCCTGCTTACACGAATAACATTCGCCGCAATAAATATATGGATTTAATAGAACATGATCGCCATTTTTTAGTCCGCCATCATTTTCGCCTACCTGTTCTATCACACCCGCTACCTCATGGCCAATAATGCGAGGATAATCTATCTGAACGCCACGTCCTTTATATGCGCTGACATCTGAGCCGCATATCATTACCGATTTAATCCTCACCAAAGCCTCGTTTGAATTAACCGTTGGCAAACTTACCTGTTTGACAACAATCTCGTTGGGCTTTTCAATGCTAATAGCTTTCATCTGATGATATTCTATAGAATGATAAATTCTTCAGAATAGAATGAAATGCATTCTGCCACCCAACTATCTGCATCTGCACTTGCTTTTGATCCATTTTCCGAAGCAAAGTCCTCATTCATATCTTCAACGGAGTCCCACCACAATTCTGCAGTACCATCATAGCCAAGGGCCTTATTCTCTTCGGAGAAGCCATCCAACGGAAGATTGACTCTGTATCCTTTGATATTTTTGTACCCGCCTGTAATCTTTGCATGCACATTGAGCCAGTGATTACGAATTTCCGCATCTGTCATGCCATCTTTGGCTTTCAGTAAGGCTACAACTTTAACTTTCTTAGACATTTCAATACCTCCTGTTCAAAATTCAATTGGATATACACCATACTTATGCACGGTTTCGATCATTGTTAAAAAATTCTTGAGCGGAGTCGGATGGGCAATAGAATTAGCGCTGGAGAGAATATACCCACCCCCTTTCGCGCCATCTCGAACACAGGCCGTTGTTTCTTCGATTACTTCTTCTTTTGTTCCGAATGGAAGAGTATGCCCACAATCAACATTCCCCATCAATGTGACATGATCGCCGTATTTCGCTTTCACCTCAGCGATGCGCATCCCAACGTTCGGTTCCATACCTTGATAGCCATCGATTCCCATATTGAAAAAAATGTCTTCTATCATCCAGATGTTTCCATCTGTGTGTTTCAGTACAAGTACATCATGCGCATGACAATAATCCGCAATCGTCTGAACCTGCGGCGCCATGTATTTAGCAACAACATCCGGTGCAAATATAGGTCCGGCATTGTATGCCCAGTCAGATGCGATCATCACGCAATCAACACCGATCTCCGCATATCGTTTCACAGCAGCAAGCGCATACTTTGTATACACATCAAACATTCTTTCTGCGAGATCTGGTTCGATATAGATCATTTCCATGAAATACGTATACCAACTCCTACCGGACGGAAACAAATTAGGAACTTTCGCCATGATGAATTTTTCATTTCCGGCTTTTTCCACAGCGTATTTTGTTGACTCGAAACAGCCCTCATCAATATAGAACTTGCTCTCTTCCAAGGTGTCCAGATGTCTCTTGACTGCACTGGCTCCATCCTGCTTTTCCGATGAATCGATTTCAAGTACTGTGTCAGCAATTTTTTCGTATTTAAATTTTGCCCACAAACCATTCGGGTATTCTTCGATCCAAACCGCCTCATCGAGATCAGTAATTTTTTTCTGCGTATCTTTGGGCGGATCAAGTTCCATTAATATATTATCGAGTCCCGCTTGTGTAAAAGCGTCAACGGTATCGACTTTCAGGCGTTCGACATATTCATCGCGACGCCCTGAAGCAACCATCTCCTTCTGTGTCCATATCGTCCATCCGCCTTCTCCGGTGATCGCCTCCCGGCCCAACAGTTCACTTGAAATCGGCGACATGAGATGCAGCTCCGCGCATGGTACCCGATCCGCTTCTTTGTGTTCGAATGCAGTTAATATACGTTCTTTTGAATTCATTTATATTTCCTCTTCTATTTAGGCGTAGATATCTTTGAGGACAAAATTCTTTAGAAGCGTCATCTCATCCATTGTGTGCGACATCCCTTCAACTCCCATACCGCTCATCTTATGACCGCCAAACGCGATATCATGTGTCCTAAAACTATTGGGGCCATTGATGACAACGCCGCCAGCGTCAAGTCTCTTAGCGGTCTTCAAGGCGAGGGAGATATCAGGTGTTACAATGGCGTGCTGCAACCCATATTTTTGGGCGTTTGCAATATTAATCGCCTCATCTATCGTGTCAAATCCAAGAATCGGAACGACGGGGCCAAATACCTCCATATCCGTTGCAATATCCATATCCAAGGTCACATCCGCCAATACAGTCGGTGCAAATAGTGATTTGTCACGCATGCCACCACACAAGCATTTTGCACCTTGCGATATTGTCAGGTTCACTTGCTCTTCGACTTTTTCCGCCGCTTTTACGCTGACCAAACATCCCATTTCCGTATTAGGATCCATCGGGTCTCCGTATTTGATATTTTTGAATGCTTCCACAAGACGTTCAGTGAATTCTTTCTTGATTGAATTGTGGACGAGTACCCTTTTGCTTGCCGCACAGATTTGGCCCGCATTTGCAATCCTGCCGCCAAATACGATATTAACGGCCTTGTCTATATCCGCATCCCGGAAAATAATCAGTGCATCATTGCCACCCAATTCGAGGAAAGTTCTCTTTAGGTTCTTTGCCGCACATTCCGCAATGCGCAAGCCTGTTTCCACAGAGCCCGTCAGTGAGACAGCGTCAACAAGCGGATTTGAAGCCAATTCATAGCCGACTTCAGATCCGGATCCGGTCACAACTTGTACCACATCACCGGGTATGCCTGATTCGATCATGATTTGCACAAGCCTCGTGATGGCCAAAGGACTCTCCGATGGAGGTTTTATGATAACAACATTACCGGTAACGATTGCCGGCGCGACTTTGTGTACAAACAAAGCCAATGGATAGTTGAAAGGAAGAATGCAGGCAATGATCCCGATAGGAACCCGGTAGGTCAGCGTGATATCGCTTTCAGCGCCGGGCCTGTTTTCTGCCGGAAGGATTTCATCAAGCCGATGCGATGCGATTTCTATATAGCCCTTGAATCCATCAATCACATAGTCTACCTCTCCCTTACAATCATTGAGCAATTTTCCCGTTTCTTTGCTCATCAACGCGCCAAGCGCATCGCGGTAATCCGCCAAATTCGCAAGGAATTTATGGATGATTTCGACACGTTTGTACAAAGGCGTATTTTCCCATGTCTTTTTACCCTTATCCGCAATGAAAACCGATTTTTGCACATCTTCTTTCGAAGCAGCGGGAACTGAATCGATCACCTCTTGAGTATAAGAATTCGACACATCAATTGTCTTGCCCGAACTTGATACTACCTTATTTCCGCCTATTACCATTTCCATCACTTTTCAATCTCCTTATTTTTCACAAAATCTAGCTAACAATATTACTCGCCGCGATTGCTTTCTTCTGCCGGTTCTTCTGTGTAAATACTTCGAGTAGTACAGCAATAAGAAGGACAGCTCCTGTCACAAAGTTTTGCCAATATACATTAATTGCGTACAAACTCATGATGCTGATGATCATCACCATGAGTATAGCTCCAAAGAATGACCCGAGCACCGACCCCTCACCACCATTCAGGCTCGCTCCGCCGATGATGACCGCCGTAATGACGCGAATCTCGGTTCCCAATCCAGTATTAACAGATGCAGTACCTGTTCTGGCCGCCCAAATGATGCCCGCTACACCAGCAAACAATGCGCAGAGCACAAAACACAATATCTTCATTCGCGGCACATTAATTCCCGACAACAAAGCCGATTTTTCGTTCCCTCCGATGAAATACATTTGACGAAGATAGCGGGATTTTCGAAGCAAGATATCACCCAACACGATGAAGACAATCATGTATATAATCGGAAGTTGTATACCTCCGATGGATGTCTGTCCAATTGTAAGAAAACTTTTCGGGAAGCCCCCCAAGTTCTCTCCATTAGAAACGATATAAATCAATCCTCGAATCATATTCATTGTAGCAAGCGTTGTAATAAATGCATTGATTCCTATTTTCGCTACAATAAAACCGTTTGCCGCACCGAGCAGCATTATTATCAGCAGAACAATTATGATTGCAGGAACGATCGGAACAGACAATTTCACCATGAATATGGCAGCAAGCATACTAGAAAATCCAAATATCGAACCGACCGACATGTCGAATCCACCACACACCATGAGTATCGTCATTGCAACCGCTATGATTGCATCATTGGCCACATTCAGCAGTATACCCAAAATATTTCCGGAACTTAAAAATACAGCCGGATTTTTGATTCCACCAAGTATCACTAAAACCAGTACAGCAATGATGATGCTCGTTTCTCTCTGTGCCATTAAACGTTTCATGACTCTCATATTATTTGTCTCCCGTCAACTTCGACTCCTGTAGCTATTGAAATGATTTTTTCTTCCGTAGCATCCGATGCATCCATCTCTCTGACAATTTTACCGTCCTTCATCACGAGGATTCGATCACTAAGTCCAAGTATTTCAAGCAAATCAGATGAAATCATGATAATCGAACTTCCTTTTTGCGCACAAGAACGCATAAATGTATAAATATCATTACGTGATCCCACGTCAACACCCCGCGTCGGTTCATCCACTATGAGCAATTCAGGTTTAAGACTGAGCCAAGCCGAAAGGAGTACTTTTTGTTGATTTCCTCCGGATAAATTCTCTAGTTTTTGAAAGATTGAGGGTGTTCTTATTCGAAATGAGTCAACCATATTCTTTGCATATTCATTAATTTTCTTTTCATTCAAAAATATACCGTCTGCAAAATCTTTTAAATGATTCGCAATCAAATTCATTGCGATGGATGACTGTAAATACAGCCCATCTTGTTTTCTGTCTTCCGTAACATACAACATCCGATTCTGTATGGCTTTACTCACGGAATAGTTCTTAACCACGCAATCGTTAAGAATGAATTTGCCTTCATCTAAGTTATCACAACCAATAATAGTTCGAGCAAACTCCGTGCGTCCAGATCCTACCAGTCCGTATATGCCAAGTATTTCCCCCCTGTATATACTGAAATTAATGTTTTCAAACGTATTTTTCTTCGTGCAGTTTTTTACTTGAAATACTACTTGATCGCTTGACGCATGAGTACGTTGTCCATATATGTCGCCAAGTTCACGCCCAACCATCTTTGTGACAACATAGTTTTCATCTACTTCTGTAATATTGTTTGTACAAACATACTTCCCGTCTTTCAGAACAGTTACACGATCGCATATTTCAAAAATTTCCCGCAGATGATGTGATATATACAGAATGGATGTTCCTGTGCCTTTAAGATTTCTTATCAACTCAAACAGGCAGTCTTTCTCTACCGTCGTGATAGAAGATGTAGGCTCATCCAGTATCAATACTTTTGGATTCTTAGATATTGCCTTTAATATTTCAACTACCTGCTGTTGTGCAACGGATAGATTCAATACAAGATCGGACGAATCGATATCAACCTTGAACAATTTCAGCAAATCATTCGCTTGTCGATACATTTTCTTACTGTTGATAAGATTCAGCGCATTAATCGGTTGTGTATTGGCATATATGTTTTCGGCGACGCTCAGATTTGGCACCAAGCTGAGTTCTTGAAAAACGAGACTAATACCAAGCTCACTTGCGTGATGGGGTGATAAAATTTGAACAGGATTGTCTTCAAAAAATATCTGGCCTTCTTCGGGTAAATGGACGCCCGTGAGTACAGACATCAACGTACTCTTCCCTGCACCATTCTCGCCTACTATGCCGTGAACCTCACCTTTTCGGACATCAAAATTTACTTTATCAAGTGCTTTTACTCCGAAAAAAGACTTCGTGATGCCTTCTGTTTTCAAAATAATATCGTTCATGCTTCATCCTTTTTCAGCTTCTCAAAAAAACATGTATGGGGCTGTGGCGCATACACACAACCCCAACGACAATATCATTATTAATCAGCATTGGTCCTCTTGAAATATTCGACATTCGATTGATTGACAACCGTACAACCGGGGTCAATATAAGTCGGTGTAAAGACAACGCCAGCAGCCTTGTCATCATATGAAAGCTGAAGTTCGCTATGTTTCATACGCTGCATATTTTGTATCGCAAGATACACTTCAAACGGAGTCCCTGCCACGATCGTAGCAGTAATGACGCCCTCTTCGATACCATCCAGAACGACCGGGTCTCTGTCATAAGCCACAATCGTCACGTCTCCGGCTTTACCTGCTTCACGTACGGAAGTCGCAACCGCCGGAGCCGATATGCCATCAGCAGCAAGAAACGCTGATAAGTTCGGATATTGCTGAATTACGGAAGCAGCTTGCTGCGATGCAACAACCTCATCATTTTTGTTATCCACATCTGCGACCAATTTGATATCCGGATATTCATCAAGAACACTCACAAATCCTTCAAAGCGTTCTGTCACATTGGCAAGAGTCAAACCACGTAGAATCGCAACCTCTCCTTTACCGCCGATTTTCTCGACGATATACCGCGCAGCGAGTCTGCCAGCCTCATAGTTACCTTGTCCGATGAAAGTATTCCTCTTCGAGTCAGGCAAATCGACCGCGGTCGTTGTCACAAAAATTCCAGCATCAACGGCTTTGTCAATCACGGTATTCAAAGTTTCTTCCCAACCCATTACAATAATTCCTGTGGGTTTTTTAGCAATAGCCTGATCAATTGCGGCAATCATAGCTTCGATGTTGTAATCTGTTGGACCAACAAATTCAACTGTGACATCTAGTTCTTTTTCTGCCACTTCGATCGCCCTCTTATAGTCTTGAAAATAATCAAGGCCAGAATATACGGTTGCGACAACATATAAATCTTTCTCCCCGGTCGCACTATCTGTATTACCGGTTTCCTCTCTGGAGCTGTTTGCCGTACTCGTCGAACCCGTACTACCCGTTGACCCCGATGAGTTACTTTCACCAGAACAAGCTGACGCAACAAGAGCAAAGACAAGGACTGCTACTAATACTAACAAACGAAATCTTTTCATTACCTTATTTCCTCCTTCAAAACACATGCCAATAACAACGAATGAATCTATCAGAAACAGGCCGTAATCAGCATCGCCAAAACGACCTATCTTCTTTTCGCTATTTCTTCAATCAAAATGTCAACTACATCAAGCGTAGTATCCGAGGTAATAGATATCCCTGTTGAAATTAGCCACTTTCCATGCTTTCCGAGTGTAGCGATACAATCTTCGATTTCAGCTGCGATATCTTCCCGTTTGCCTTTTTTTAATACCTGTTGCGTCGAAATACCGCCGTAGAAAATCAGTTTTGTATCTCCAAATGTATCAGCCAATTCCTGTCTTGGCATCGCCTCCGGTTGCACATTGTTCAGCACATCCACGCCGATCTCAATAAAGTCTGGAATGATCGGGCGAATGTCGCCGCAGCTATGATAGATGAGAGGTAGTCCTTCATCCTTGTATACGTCGAATATCTTTTTCAGCCGCGGTTTGAACAAAGCTCTGAATGTATCCGGCGATATCATCATACTGTTTTGCATTCCGTAATCGTCACCATATCGCCCGCACGTAACACCAGCTTTTACATAATTTTTTGCGAGTTTGATTTGATAGTCCATAATGCCGTCCAACAACTCGTTTGCGAAATCCTCATGGATCATAATGTTCATCAGCCAGTCCGTATAACCACATAAAGCAGATGCCCTTTCGTTGAGTCCGGTCACTTGATAACTGCAAACAAGATGTGTATCGCCATAGTTTTTTACGAGCGGTGCAACAAAATCCAAAAGTCCGGCTCGATCGGGATTTGGAAATACATAACCACGCAACGTATCCTTACCCTGAAGCGGATGATTCACCATGAAGATTCCTTCTTGAAGCATATCCCATCCAACACCCCAATCGTCGTACTCAACATTTTCAGCAAATGTACGATGCCGTTGCCGCCCAAAGGGATCGTTCAGAAATGCATAGATGAAATGATTATCAATATAAGACAACAGGTCTTCTTCAAAACCACATTGTATTCCAAAATGCTTGTAGACCTTCGGCAACATTAACGGAGAAAAATCAAGTTGTACGGGTCGCAGGTCAACTTCCTTACCGGAAATCAGATTGAGGATTCTTTCTTTCGGCGTCATGAATAAAACTCCATCTTTCTTGTTGCAGTAACACAAAATCACTCAATTATTTTGTTCCGTAACCGATACCGTAATCGGTTACGGAACTTATTATTATAGGAGCATATACAAAAAGACACCCCTTGTCAACATCATTTTTTGAGGATAGAATGAAGTTCATGGAAACCATTACTATTTCTCAAATCGCCGAACTCGCGGGCGTCTCCAAGACGACGGTTTCGCGCGTCCTAAACAAAAAGCCCGACGTCAGCGCAAAGACCCGTGAGCGGATAGAAGCGCTCATCAAGCAGTATGATTTCTCGCCGAATGCGTTTGCGTCTGCGATTCTGACAAAAAAGAGCAACACAATCGCGCTCGTCATTCCTTACGATGAAAATTATGTCCTATTCAATCCCTATTATACAGACATGATCCGCGGCGTTTCCAATGAGATCAAAAAACGCGGCTATTATCTGCTGCTCGTCTATTCCAAATCGACTGATTACCTGCCCGCGATCCGCCAAAAACGCGTAGACGGCATCATCATGCTGAGTCCGGGCTCGATACACCGCAAAATGATCGAGGAGATCCTTGGGCTTGACGTTCCATTTGTTTCGGCGGCACGAACGCCAAGCTTCACAAATATCCACAGCGTTGTGACAAACGATTTCAAAGGCGCCCAACTCGCCATAGAACATCTTGTATCACTCGGACACCGGCGCATCGCTTTCATCAATGGGCCCTCAATCCTGGCAAGTAGTACAGAACGGTTCCGAGGCTATCAGGATGTGCTCGAAAAATACGGCATCCCCTATGACACATCCATTGTCGTAAACGGGGACACCTCGATCGAAAGCGGCTACAAAACCGCGAAGAAATTTCTGGAAGACAACAGCATCAGCGCACTCTTCACCGGCAGTGATCTCATGGCGATCGGCGCCATCAGTGCTATGAACGACCTCGGCAAATCCGTGCCCGGCGACGTGTCCGTCGTCGGCTTTGACGATATGCCCTTCTCCGCCTATATGAACCCGCCGCTTACGACAATCCGTCAGCACTCTTTCAAAAAAGGCCTACTCGCCGCGCGCATGTTACTGGACATCATTGAAGGCAAAGACACGAAGCAGCGCATCGAGATGCCTGTTGAACTCGTCGTACGCAACTCCACGCGCGAATACTTAGGCAAGCCCGCGAAAAAGCCCCCAAAATGATCAATATTGGATCATAAACTTCCGGATGATCTTCACCAGGTCATCGTATCCGTTCGCAAACTGTTCCAGAGTGATATTGACCGGTCCGTAGGAGTCGAATTCCTCAACGCTCATTTCGTCATACGCTTTCACAAAATCAGGGAGTGTGCGAAGCTGCCCGATATAATTTGTATCGACCGGGCGGTCGATCGCAGCTTCGACCGGAAAGTCCGAATTGTTGAACCGTACCTGATATTTATAAGGTATCGTCAACACCATATCGCCTCCGATGAACTCCGTCCAGTGCAGCGGATGGCGGTAAGCGGCCGTCAGCACCTTCGTGCGGTAGCCCCTTTCCTTGTAGATCTCGTAGGCCTTCTTCGTACAGGCAATGCCCGCAAAATCGAGCACGCGCGGGTCGATCGCGATATTGTCACGCTCCACGACCTTCTTCAGCCAGTCGTCAAGGCGGCCGATCATGATCGTGCAGACCGGGCTCATATGCTCCGTGTCTGCCCCTTCCGCGTCACGGCGTTTCAGCCCGCGTTCGATGGCTTCGCCGATCGCAAGCGCCTGTGTCGTTGTAAAAGAAACCGTCGCGTGGACGGTCGTCGAGAAGATGGCGGTAGACGGCGCAAAGCTGCTGGAGCCGATCTTCGACCCGCTCAAGGGCACGGGCCGTATCTCGATACAGA
>BNUG01000048.1 GCA_025997195.1 Clostridia bacterium
GCGTGCAGGTATTGACCTTGCCCCGCCGCCAGGCCTTTTGCGGGCCCGTAGAGATCGTCTCCCAGAACGGGCCGGCTGATATGGGCGAGGTGCACACGAATTTGGTGGGTTCGTCCCGTTTCCAGGGAAAGTTCAAGCAGTGTATAGGTGCCTGCGTTTCCTGCGCCGCCCGGCAGGCTGCCCAGATGTTCCAGGACGCGCCAGCGGGTGATCGCCTTGCGTCCGCCCGGCTCCGGCCTGACTGCCTGGCGAAGCCGATTCGCGGGGTCTCGGCCGATCGGGGCGTCAATGACTCCTTCTTCTTCTTTAAATGTGCCGATCGTGATCGCTTCGTAGCGCCGATCTATCGTATGCTCGCGAAATTGCTCCGCTAAGCCTGCATGGGCGGCATCGGTTTTGGCGATGACGAGCAGGCCGCTCGTGTTTTTATCGATACGGTGGACAATGCCGGGACGCACCGAGCCATTCACGCCGGCAAGCGCCTCTGTGCCCAGGTGCCAGAGCAAAGCATTGACCAGTGTTCCGGTCTCGTTGCCTCGGGCGGGATGCACGACCATGCCGCGCACTTTGTCGATCACAATCAGCTCCTCATCTTCGTAGACAATGTCCAGCGGGATTTCCTCTGGTTCTGCATTCAGCGGAATCCGCTTATAGAGAGTGATCTTAATATGATCGCCGGCTGCAATGCGGGCGCTTTTGTTCACCTTCCCGGGTTTGCCGACGTAAATTACGCCACCCGAAGCAATCAGCTCTTGTACACGGCTGCGCGACAAATCGGGAAAACGCTCCGCAATGGCGGCGTCCAGACGCTTTCCCGCATCCGGCTCATCAAAAATCGCTTCGCGTTCTTCGGATTCCTCGGTTTCCAGATAGAGCTCATCCGACATCAGAAAGGCGCTCCTTTTTCTTTTCCGCTTTTCCGTGGAGAAAGAGAACGTAGATTCCCAGAAGGATACAGCCGCCAACGATACACATATCCGCAAAATTCCATACGGGAAAGTCTCCGACCGAGATAAAGTCGATGACATAACCAAAAAGGATGCGGTCGATCAGATTTCCGAGTCCTCCGCACGCGATCCAGCACAATGCTGTCTGTAGAAGCGGATGGCGCAGCTTTCGGCAGGTGATCACAAAGGCACAGATGACGACAGCAAAGAGTATCGACTGCAGGGCGATGAGTGCTTCCGGATGACCTTCTAACAAGCTAAAGGAAACGCCCGTGTTGCGCGTATAGAGGATACGGGCAAAATCATCCAAGGACGGCCACGCCTCTCCGAGCGCTAGATTGTCAACAACGAGGTTTTTCAAAAAGCGGTCAAGCCAGAGAAATGCCGCGAACATCGCGATGTAAATGAGAAAGACCGCCCTCTTCAAGGAATCTTATGTGCTTTGAACGTCTGCGATGGATCGCGCAGCGGCGAAGCAGGAGCGTGCTGCGGACGAATCGTATGGCTGCCCCCTTTGCCTCCCTCGAAGGATTCCTCGAACAGGATACTGGCGGCACTGCTGTCAAAACGCTCGAGTTCCGTTTCCAGCAGGTTGCGAAACCGCGCATTGAACAGTTCCCAGCGCCGCGAAAGCGCATTGCTTTCCTCTCGCATGCGCTCGACCGAATCCCGGGCGTCGCGCCGTATACGTTCCGCATCAAGTTCGGCGCTCTTGAGCACCAGATCTGCGCGTTTTTCCGCACTGGCCGAGATGTCCGACATCAGAGCCTTTGCCGATTCGAGCGTGGTAAGGATTGAGTTTTCAGATCCGCGATAGCGTTCGATTTCTGCGGTGAGCAAGCGAATGTTTTCTTTGAGTGACTCATTCTCGCGCAGCAGAGTTTCGAAGTCCGCCGCCATCTCATCGAGAAAACGGTCGACCTCTTCTTCGCGATAGCCGCGTACGCCGCGTGTGAATTCTTGTCTCTGTATTGCTGCCGGTGTAATCATGTCCGCTACCTGCTAAATCAAGGCTCTTAGGATTGCCAGCAAGATGTTCTCCACGATCAGGATGATGAGAAACGTTGCCATCGGGGCAAAATCGATAGATCCCGGACGAACAAAACGATTGATCAGGCGCCTGACCGGCGCAACAATCGGCTCCGTGATCTTCCCCAGTACATCGTAGATCTGATGGAGTGTTCGGTTGTATTGATAGCCGGAATATACGATCCAACTCAGGATCGACCGCGCGATCAAAATAAGCGTCAAGATATTGCAGACCCAAGAGACGATCTGATATACGAAAATCACACCTAAATTCGACATCTGTTTACCCTATCGCCTTACTTCCACGGGTTCGAACTATCGTCACCGTACTTGAAAGCGCCCGCCTCTGCGTTTGCCTGCACATCGACATTTTCCGGCAGGAAAACAAAGATATTCTGTGCAATCTTTTGGACATTGCCGCCGAGCGCATAGGTCGCGCCGGACAAAAAGTCGAAAATCTTGCGCGCCGTATCGTTCTCGATGCGTTCCAGATTGAGGATGACAGGTTTACGCGCTTTGAGACTGTCGACAAGCCGGGGACATTCATCAAAAGCCCTGGGCTCAATGACAACGATTTTGAAACGTGACGTTAATTTTTCAATCGCCTGACGACCCGGTAACGGGATCAGATTGTCCCGGTCGCGGCTGTCTCTGCCATCCCGGCTTTCCCGGCTTGCAGCGAGCGGTTCCCGAATCGGCTCGCGCCGGGGAAAGGAATCCGTACCGACCGGCAAGCCGTAGGTACGCCTCGGTTCCGGCGTGCTGCGTGACGGCTCAGGGCGCTTCGGTTCATCCTCAAAATCGTCGTCGAAATCTTCATCCTCTGCGTGTACAAGATCTTTGATCTTATCGAATAATCCCATTTTTTGACCTCCGTTTCCGCTTATTCTACTGTGTCTATTCTCTTTGCGCCCGTGGCCCGAAAATTCCCGCGCCTACGCGCACCATGGTTGCGCCTTCTTCAATTGCGACCTCATAGTCGTGTGTCATCCCCATTGACAAGTGCCGAAACGCCGGGTATGCGGCTGCCATTTTGTCAAATGTCTGTTTGACCTCGCGGAAGTAGCCTCTTACTTCTTCCGGGTCTTCTGCGATCGGCACGACTGACATCAGTCCCTGCACCCGCACCCGCGTCAGACCGCCATCAATCTCTCGCGTAAGCAACTCCGCTTCCGGCAGGGATACCCCCGCCTTTTGCATTTCCCCTGCAGGATTCACTTGGATCAAGACGCCCACATTTACCTTCGCCTCTTTTGCACACCGCTCAATCTCTTCCGCCAAACGAAAACTGTCGACAGAATGAATCAGAGAGGTCTTTCCGATGATGTATTTTACCTTGTTTCTTTGTAGTTGTCCAATCAAATGCCACTTTATGTTGTATTTTTTTTCTCCTGTACCCGCCACATCTTGCATAGCACCATATTTTTCCATCATTTCCTGCACGCGGTTTTCTCCGAGATCAAAGGCGCCTGACCGAACGGCTTCCGACATCTCCGTCACAGTACGCGTCTTGGTCACGCAGATAAGGGTAACGGTGCCGGGCGTCCGCCCCGCACGCGCTTCCGCTGCCGCGATACAAGATTGAATTTCTCTCATATTGTCTCCAATCGTCATCCCAGTCTTCCCTTCCATCAATATCCTTCCGAAGCCGGGTCGCTCATGATCTCATCGTAATAACGCACCGTCGTGATTCTGCTTCCAATCGTGTCCTGATAGCTGGTTTCCGCGACCAGATAACGCCCTTCCGATTCCCGTAGAATCTTGATGGGCACCCACTTAAAGGAACCGCTTTGCTGCCGCACATAAACGCCGGGAATCCCTGCACGCTCCGACACCGCCTCTTCTTGTATCACAGCGCCATAATAAACATGAAAGACGATATGTACTTCCTGCTTGCGATATTTGTCGAGATCGCGATAATACATGTCTGAGTGCAGCACGACAAATAGATCGTTGCCTTGCCGCGCGGCGGACTCGATGACTGCTGTCACATTGGTCGTACCAAGATCCATTGTCACCTCAGCGCCAGGCGCATACCGTTTCTCTAAATCACTGCTGGTATCCGGCAGCCAAAAAACGAAATACCAACTGTTGTTGTCTGTGATCTTGTAGACCGGATCGCCTGCGTTCACCCAAGGAGTTTCAATATCCAGCGCCAGATCCGGCAGGGATTCCATCAGAGTCTTGCCGAGTGTTCCGATCGACTCAGGATTGATTCGTGCTTCGTACCCATCCGCATAATAACTCACAATAGCCGTTTTCGGTGTAACACCGCCCTCACTCGTTGTCATACTCCCTGCAGCCGTCTGCTTGACTTGATCAAGCGTAGGCGTTACAGGACCTCTGTCTTCTTCTGAAAGATCCGAAATCCCATCGGCCGGGATCACTTCCGCACCTTCTGCGGGCGCTTCTTTCCCCATGTCTGCGGGAGCATCCGCCTCGGGCGGCGGCGGCGCGTCTGGATTGATATACACGACCTGTGTACCTGCGCGGATCTTCGTCCCCTCAGCCACCATGTACTGAGGCGCGCCCGCATAGGCCGCCGTATAAAGTGTTTCTTCCCGTACGAAGATACCGGTCACAGTTTCCTGCACCGGGAACTCCGCATATTCTACGATGACCGTATCCTTGCCGATACCTTCGATGCGAGGCGTCACATAAATGATGCTGTACAGGATGGCGACGACAATAACAAAGAGAACCGCGAAGACGATGAGGACTGCTTTTCTTCCCTTCGACATAATTAGAGTCTAATGAAAGCGCGCCCCCTGTACAATGAATTGAGTCGTTTTGTAACAGCAACGTAACTTGCGACTTGTATTGGCTTGTATTATATAATGCCCTGGTCGAGCATGGCGTGAGCGACCTTTTTGAAGCCCGCGATGTTGGCCCCAAGGATATAGTCGCCTTCTTTACCGTACTCTCTTGCTGTGTTGTCGATGTTGTGGAAGATATCGACCATAATGCGCCTCAGCATCGCGTCCACTTCTTCGAAAGACCACGAGAGACGCTCGCTGTTTTGGCTCATTTCCAGAGCCGAAGTGCCGACGCCGCCGGCATTGGCCGCTTTACCAGGGAAGAACGCGACGCCGTTTTGCTGCAGGTAAATCGAAGCTTCGAGCGTCGTAGGCATATTGGCGCCTTCGCCAACGATCTTGCAGCCGCTTGCTACGAGTGTCTTTGCATCCGCGAGGTCGAGTTCGTTTTGTGTGGCGCAGGGCAACGCGACGTCGCAAGGTGTATTCCAGACCTTGCCGTCTGCAACGTCCGTGTATACCGCATCCGCATGGAACTTGGTGTATTCGGACAGCCGGCCCCTGTTGATCAGTTTGATTTCCTTGATCGCGTCGAGATCAATACCGGCCTTGTGATAAATGAAACCGTTGGAATCCGTCATGGTGACGACGGTTCCGCCGAGTTGCTGTACTTTCTGCGTCGCAAAAATGGCAACATTGCCGGAGCCGGAGATCGCAACTTCGCGCCCTTCGAACGCAGCGCCGATGCTCTTCAGATATTCTTCTATCATATAGACGAGACCATAACCCGTTGCTTCGGTACGCGCAAGACTGCCACCCCAAGTCAGACCCTTCCCTGTCAGCACACCTTCAAAGGCATTTGTCAGCCGCTTGTATTGTCCGAAGAGGAAACCGATCTCGCGACCGCCCACGCCGATATCACCGGCCGGCACATCCGTGTTCGGTCCGACGTGCCGATAGAGTTCCGTCATAAAAGACTGGCAGAAGCGCATCACTTCCGCATCTGTCTTGCCCTTCGGATCAAAGTCTGATCCTCCTTTACCGCCGCCGATCGGCAGCCCGGTCAGTGAGTTTTTGAAGATTTGCTCGAAACCGAGAAATTTGATAATACCGAGGTTGACCGAGGGATGAAAGCGCAGGCCTCCTTTGTACGGTCCGATCGCAGAGTTGAATTGCACGCGGTAACCGCGGTTTACTTGTACTTTGCCGCTGTCGTCCACCCATGGAACACGGAACTGAATGATGCGTTCCGGCTCAACCAGCCGTTCCAACAGTCCCACCTCTTCATAGACACTGTCGCGGCCAACCACTACCCGCAGGGATTCCAGTACTTCCTTCGCGGCCTGCAAAAATTCAGGCTGATCGGCATTTTTCTTCTCTGCGTCAGCGATAATTTTATCTACGTAATCCATGAGTTCCTCCTTTAAATAATACCTGCGAGTGACCGTTCACTCTAATATAAATACTATTACACGACGCCGATTCCGTGTCAATATGTACGGAAATACACCGAAAAATCAGACTTTTTACCGAGACCGATGCCTGCTGAGTCCGCCGCGGGCCGGCTAAGTGCTGATGCAAATGCCTACCCGCGTCATATACAGGAATGTTTCTTTCACGGGTTCGCCAAACACTTGCTCTGCCGCGCGCCGATAAAAGGCGATTTGTCCGCCATATGTTTCACGGATGCGCTCTTCTTCGCCCGGCCTGTCCGGCACAAAATGACCGGACTTGTAATCGGCGACCACGAGACCGCCCTCCTCTCGGAAAAGCAGGTCGATCACGCCTTGTACGATAATCCCTTCCTCGGGCAGCCGCATATTAAACGGCGCTTCCTTTATCATAAACTCTGCGCGCGCAGCTCTTGCACACAGATCGCTGCTTGCGAACCGGGAGAGAAAATCTGCACGGGTCACCTGCACTTCGGCGTCAGTCAGTACCCCGGATGCGCGCAAGCCGCTCAAATACGTTTCGAAAAAGTCCATGTCCCCGCGATGTTGATAGGCTTCCGCAAAGTCAAGCAATTCCAGCGCCTTGTGCAATGCAGTGCCCTTCTCTGACGCTGTCAGATCCTGACCTGACAGGCCTGCATCCTCCTCGGTCTCTCCCGGAGAACCTGCCGAATAGAAAACCGGACGTCTTGCAGTTTCCCGGCTTGCCGCTGTCAATTCCGTCACGCTGTATTTGACCTTCCGCAATGACGCATCCGCATAGGGATATACAAAGCCACAAGACACAGGGACAGGCCTTCTGTCTTGTTGGGGGGCACAAGACAGAAGGCCTGTCCCTGTGTCTTGTGTCCCTGTGTCTTGTGCCGACACTGCCGTGATCTCAAAAAGATCACGCCTGGCATAGGCCGCGGGCAAAATAAGTTCCAGATAATTTTTGGCGCCCGGCACATCGGTATCGAGGGCGGGATCCATATCCGCATAGAGATCCAGCACAGCATCGGGATTCGAAACGGTTCCGATGAGACAGAGCTGATCCATCGCCCTCGTCATCGACACATACAGCAGACGGACGTCTTCCGCCCTTTCGTCCAAATCGCGGCGCAGGCGGATCGCATGATGCGGTAGTGTCTTCTTGTATGTATGTGCCCGTCTGTTTTCCCATTGCAAGGACAGCCCCGCTTCATAATGAAGCAACAGCCCATCGTCACCGCTTCCGCCTCTGGAAAAAGAATCGCCGAGTCCGCACTGGATAACAACAGGAAATTCGAGTCCCTTGCTCCCATGGATCGTCATAAGGCGCACCACGTCCTCCCCTTCGGACAGCAGTTTGATCTGCGGTACAGCCACTTTTTTCTTGACACGATCGAGATAAGACACAAAAGCGCGCAACCCGCGCACACGGCCCTTTTGGAAATCTTGCGCCCGGTCGAGCAGACCGCGCAGATTTGCCTGACGCTGTGGTCCGTTCGGCAGCACCCCCGCATAATCAAAATATCCGCTCTCCCGCATCAGTTTCCAAAGAAATTCATCCAGCGGCATGAACCGCTCATCATTCCGCCATAAGGCAAGTCGGTCGATCACCTGGCGGCATTTGTCCGCCAACACCGAATCCGCTCCGGTCTCCGCATAGGCAAGGAAGGCTTCATAAAAATATCCGTCGGTTTTCCCGAGACGAATATCGGCCAGTTCCGCAAGATCAAATCCAAAAGCCGCCGAACAGAGAGAAGCGGCGAGAGGGATGTCCCGCCTGGTATTGATTATCGTTTTCAGCAGACCAAGAAACGTTTCTATCTCAACGGTCTCAAAATAGCCTTCTCCGCGGTCTGTGAATGTGGGGATCCCGTGTTGTTCCAAAATTTTGCGCATCGGTTCCGCAGTCCCTTTGGCGCTGCGCAGCAAGATGACGATATCGCGGTATTGGATGGGGCGCATACAGTTCGCTTTCGCATCAAAGCGATCCTGCCCGACAAGTTCGTGGATGATCCGGACACAGACGGCGGCTTCACTTTCCGCAGTGTTCGCATAGACCGCCTTTGCGGAATCTTTCGCTGCCAGATAAAGCCGCGTCTTTCGGTTCGCTTCCAATCCGCACGGCAGTCCCGCTTCCAGACGCTGCCCTTCCCCATATTCGATACGGGAATAACGCGCCTCCATCACCTGCTCGAACACAGCATTGACGGCGTCGATCACGCTGATTTTGCTGCGAAAATTCGCCGACAGATCAATGCGGATGCCGTCCACACCTTTCGAAAACCGTTCCAGTTTTTCCAGAAAGATCGCAGGCTCTGCATTGCGAAACTTGTAAATACTCTGTTTCACGTCGCCAACCATAAAGACATTGTCCTTTCGGGCAATGCGCTTCACGATCGCATCCTGCACATAATTACTATCCTGATATTCGTCGATAAAAATATAGTCCAGGTTTTTGTGATACTCTTCCGCGATGCTGTCCTTTGCCAGAATTTCCAGCGCCATATGCTCGATGTCCGAGAAGTCGATCATGTTTTCCCGGCGCTTGGTTTCCGCAAATACCTCCGCAAACAATTTCACCAGACAGACGAGCATTTCCGCATACGGTGCGACATATCGGATCTCCGCCGTATACTCCTCCATACCGCGGGCATAAAATGTTTCTCGCAGGCTTTGGAAAATATCGTTCACACGGTCGCGGCGTACCTTGATCAAAGGCCTCCGGTCCGCCCATCCGTTTTCGGTCTCTTTTTTCGTCGCAACAAATCGTGCGCGCTTATACGTGCCAAGAAGAGAACGCAGTGCTTCATAGTCGTCCGACAGGAACGCTGCTTCCATGGCAAGTATCCCGTCCAAATCCGTTTGATTCTTCGCCGCGAGCGACGGGAAGCCATTTGAGAGAAGATCTTCTCCGACGCGGTCCGTAAGGGATCTCGCGATACGGATACGCCACAGGATCTCCGCGCGCGCAAAACGCATCGCCTCAGATGACAGAAAAGCGTCCGGATCGCCATACAAATCTGCTACAGCCCGCTCAAGCCAATTCTCGGGATTCGGCAGCGTCATGATGAATTCGAAGGTCTTTTGTACCATCGACTGAACCGAGCGTTCCTCTTTCGGGCCGGCGTAGTTGCGCAGGAAATCCGTAAATCCGGCATATTCCTCCGGCATCGCGAAAACCCGTGAGAAAGTCTCCTCCATCGCTTCTTCTTTCAGCGTCGCCTGCCGGAGTTCATCACAGACAGAGAAAGACGGATCTAAGTCGATCGACGCATAGTGACGTCTGAGGACAGTAAGCGCAAAGCCGTGAAACGTCGAGATCTTTGCCGAGCCAAGACGGCGAAGCTGTGCCTCGATAAAATCATCACCCTTCGCAGAGGCGGATTCAAGCGCCAAAGAAATACGGCTCTTCATTTCCGCCGCCGCGGCATCCGTAAAAGTCACGACGAGGATACGTCCCAGCGGGATTCGATCTTCGGCGACAAGCCTTACGATGCGTTCCGTTAAAACCGAAGTCTTGCCGGATCCGGCCGCTGCCGAAACAAGGATATCGCTGCCGCGGGATTCGATCGCTTTCTGCTGCTGCGGCGTGAAGCCCATGGCGATCCTACATAAAAACGGAAGCGGCTGCGCCGATCAACGTATGATCCTCCGAACCGACCAGTTCGTAATGCAAAGCGGAATCCGTATATTTCTCGATCATGCCGACGAAACGCTCCCGGAACCGATAGCCCTTATGAAAAGTGCTTCCATCGACCACCAACAAAATAGGGGCGTCCGCCGTTCCGCCGCCGCAGCGAATCATTACTGCCGCCACTACAATCGCAACCAATTTTGCGGCACGATCATAGAGTCCGTCAATCAGAGAGAACAACTGCGCAGAATCATTTTCCCCGAGACAGAGTGCGGCAAGCGTCGAACGACCGCCGGGATCTTTTAGGAAGCGATCGATATCAGCCGGATCCAGCCGATCATGCTCCGCGATCCGCGCGGCAGCCGCTTCGGAGAAGAGTCCCTCATTGGCGGCAAGTTTGAGAGAGCGCAAAACCAAAACGGAGAAGTAGGCGCCGCTGACCATTTTTTCAAAGAGTTGTCCGCCGGGGTCTTCCGATGTTTCATCCATTTCCCGATCGACGGGCCCACGCTCAAAACCTGCATAGCCGCCGGCCTCGGTATTGATCAACATATAGCGCGATCCTTGCGGGATGTCTTCTTTCTTGAGTTTGGGAATTCGATCGATACACTCCGAATAACAAATGTTGACGCCGGTTCCATAGATCAGACCGATGTGACCGGAGTATGTTTGCTCCTGTTTTCGTATCCTTGCCTGTTCAAAAGCAAGTACGCCGAGAATCGCCGCCGTTGAATCGTTGAGAACTGTCACAGACGCCGCGGGTTTTCCCGCACGCGCAAGGGCGTCATTCAGTTCCTGCCCCAATAGCGAACCTGCTCCGTCCGTAACCTTCACCTCTTTGTCAAAAATAAGAATCCGTCCGTCCCTGCTTGGCAGGATATCCGTCGGGAATGAAAAACAAAACCCTATTTTACCACTGCGTCCCGCGACAGGTTCCAAAGCCGCCGCGATACGATCAAAGAAAACCGTCTTGTCTACCGGCGTCCCTGCACCGGGTATGGGTTGCTTTTCGTAATATATCCTCTCGGGCGGTTCACCGGGTGAGAATTTCACAAGCCCGATGCGCAGGTTCGTCCCGCCGGCATCGATCGCGATCACCTCATCCTTCATCCCGCCGCCCTTCCGGTCGTCCAGGTAAGTCGGGAGCATCAGCAGCGAACTCGTATCACCGGCCAGACCGTTGTCCATCTCCTCGGTGAAGCGACGCACATGCGCCTCAAAATCAAAGCAGGATTCATGCAGGCCATGGCGCAGCAAGAATTTTATTATGCGGTCATCTGCGGCGTTGTTCATTGTTTTTTCTCCACAAGGCTGTGACCCGTCATCTCGGCCGGTTTTGGCAATTCCATCATGTCCAGCAGCGTCGGCGCCAAATCGGACAAGGCCCCGCCGCCCGCCAGCACAAGGCCCGCGTCGTCATCCCGGATCAGGATCAGACGGACCGGATTCGTCGTATGGGCGGTGATATGCCGGCCGTCCTCAGTCAGCACTTCCTCCGAATTGCCGTGATCCGCCGTGAGCAGCATCTGTCCGCCGGCCTTTTCGAGCGCGGCCACGACCCGGCCGACGCAGGTATCCACCGCTTCCACAGCCTTGATCGCCGCTTCGAGTATGCCTGTATGCCCGACCATATCCATGTTGGCAAAATTCAAAATGATCGCATCGTAGACGCCGCCTTCAATTTCCTGAACCACCCGATCCGTGACCCCGCCGGCGCTCATCTCGGGCTGAAGATCATAGGTGGCGACCTTGGGTGAAGGGATCAGCACGCGGTCTTCGTTCGGATTCGGCGCTTCCACACCGCCGTTAAAGAAGAAGGTCACATGCGCGTATTTTTCCGTCTCGGCGATGCGCAGCTGCTTGAGTCCGAGCGCCGCCAGATATTCTCCAAGGGTATTGCGTACGTCCTCCGGAGGGAAGGCGATGTGTACGTGCGACAGCGTGGCGTCGTATTCCGTCATCGTGACAAAATTGAGATCCTGCGGAAATACTTTTCGCGCAAATCCTGCAAACTCCGGTTCCGTAAACACCCGCGTCAGTTCCCGCGCGCGGTCGGGCCGGAAATTGAAGAACACGACCGAATCCCCGTCCCGAACGACCGCGATCTCCCCGTCTGCTCCAATCATATTTGTCGGCTTGACAAATTCGTCATCCTCGCCCCGTTCATAAGCTGCCCGAATCGCTGCGGACGACGAATCCGACGAAATGCCCGTGCCAAGTGTCAGCGCGTCGTAAGCGAGTTCAACACGATCCCACCGATTGTCGCGATCCATCGCATAGTACCGTCCGGAAATCAAAACAATGCGCCCCGCACCGATCTCCGCCAGATCCGCTTCCAGCTGTTCAAGATAGCCTTCGGCCGAACGCGGCGGCGTATCTCTGCCGTCGAGGAAAGCATGCACATAAATATTCCGCACTCCACGATCCTTCGCCATGCGAACCAGAGCGAGAAGATGATCCGTGTGGCTGTGCACGCCGCCCGGCGACACGAGACCCATGAGATGCAGGCTGTGCCCCATACCGGCAGTCGCCGCCGCCGCGCCTTTGGCGTTTTCCATCGCCGAAACCAGCGCCGAGTTCTCGAAAAAATCTCCGTCCTTGATCGATTTTGTGACGCGCGTCAGGGACTGATAAACCGTCCGACCCGCGCCGATGTTCAAATGTCCGACTTCGGAATTGCCCATCTGACCTTCCGGCAGACCCACTGCCAGACCGCTCGTATCGATGAGCGTATGCGGATGTTTCTCCCAAAGCGCGTCAAGTACCGGCGTTTTGGCGAGCGCCACAGCGTTGCCGAAGGTTTCTTCCCGATCGCCCCAGCCATCCAGAATCACGATCATCGACGGCCGCCGCTTGATGCTATCGTTTGTGTTCTGTTCCATATTTCCTCCCTATTGTCACATACACGCCCCTGCGCGGATCCCCGTCGCCCATGCGTTGCTCAAGTTAAAGCCCCCGCAAAGAAAAACCGGTTCGAGCACCTCTCCCGCAAAAAACAAACCGGGCACCAAGCGCGACTCTCCGGTCGCGCCATCGATCTCTGTCAGAGAGACGCCGCCCCGTGTGGTCTGCGCCTCTTTCCAGCCCTTTGTCCCGGACACGCAGGCTTTGAAATCTTTCGCCGCCGCCGCGACTTTAGAAAGATCTCCCGTATTCTCTTCTACAATAAACTGCGATAGTTTTTCATCGAGCACACCGGCTAGCCAAAGCCCTTTGTTGCCTTCCATCAGCCGTTCGAGTGCAGCCACATCAATCCCCGGAACCAGATCAGCGTGAACACACACCTGCGGACGATCCTCCAAAATCGACTTGGGCATGGCGGCGGAAAGATCAAACATCATCACACCCGACAACCCGTAATCCGTGAAGAGCAGTTCCCCCGAGGAAGCCGCCGCGCACCTTCCGTCGATATGCAACTCCGCTTTGCACTTCACGCGCACCCCTTTTAGCCCGGCAAACCGCTTCCGATCCGCATCCGTATAGATCAGGGGCACGAGAGCCGGACCGATGCTGGTGACGGTATGTCCGAGTTTCCTGGCAATCCCAAAACCATCGCCAAGGCAGCCATACTGCGGACCGGCCTTGCCACCACTCGCAATCAACACCCGTTTTGCGCGATAAAAATATTCCTCGGCGTCAGCCGCTTCGCCGGCTTTACCCGCCATCTGTGCCCGCACACCGAAGCCGCCGCCCGGCATCGCTCTCACATCCGTAACACGCCGACCATAGTCAAAGGACGCTCCGAACTGCTCTGCGGCAAGCAACAACGCCTGCTGTACGGAGGCAGCCCGGCCCGACATCGGATATGTCCGGCCGCCTTCCCCTATGCGAAACAACACACCAATGCTTTCGAAAAAACTTTTGATTTCCGTATAACCATCCGCCGACAGATTCGAAACATTGCAGCGCCCGTTGCCTGTCGCCAGCAATTTGCGCCCGCAGGCTTCATTCACTTCAAGCACCAGCAAACGTCCGGCATCCGGCCTCCTCAAATACGCGATCGCCGCCGCCAGTCCCGCAGCGCCGCCGCCGATGACAAGTACGTCAAAAGAAGCAGCGCCGATCTTTGTCGTTTTCTTGCCGGCCAACATATGCCGTTAGTCCGGCATCATGCCGGTAAGCACTGCCGTGCCAAATTGTTTCCCATATTCAAAGGCCGTTTCATTGTCCTTGTCATTGGGCTTGAACCGAACGCGCAGTCCGTCTCCGACGATATTAAGTTTGAGCTGACGCAGCCTGTCCATGATATGCGGCACACCCTCGCCTGACCAGCCATAACTCCCGAACACGCCCGCATATTTCCCGCCATGCACCTTGGCGTTGAGAAGCGAGGCAACATTCCAAATCGGCGGCAGCGCCTCTCCCACGATCGTCGGAGTTCCCAGCAGGAAGCCGTCAGCCTTATCGATCAGCCCCATCACTTCGTCCGGATCGGCATATACCATATCATAAAGTTTCACATCTACATCACCTGCTGAGCGGATCCCCTCCTCGATTTTCTCCGCAAGACTCTTCGTGTATCCGTAAGCAGAAACATAGGGAATGATCACCGTTTTTCTCGGGAACCCGACCGGCGCACGCGCCCATTTCCTGTATAGATTGATCATCCGCCAGTGGTCTTTCACCAGCACCGGCCCGTGTCCGTTGGCGATCATATCGATCTGAAGTCCTTCGATTTTCCCGATCGCCTTCAGCACATCTTCCCTGAACGGCCCCATGATATTGTCAAAATAATAGATCGCCGTCTTCATGAGCACTTCATCGTCAATATCCTCATCCACCACGATACCTTCATAAGAATAATGCGCTCCGAAGACGTCGCAGGTCACCAGGATATGCTCCTCGGCGATATACGTAAACATCGTGTCCGGCCAGTGCAGATTCGGCGCCGTGATAAAATGCAGTGTCCGTCCGCCGATATCCAGTTCGTCCCCGTCCTTGACAGCCACGCCACTTAATTCCTTGTTCGTAACCTCCCTCAGAAAATTCAGCCCGCCCATCGTGGCATAGATCTGCAGATCCGGATTCAGTCCGATCATCTTCTCGATCGTCCCCGTATGATCCGGCTCCGTATGATTGCACACAAGGATATCGATGTCCTTCACCGGACATACTTCTTCGATCTTTGCAATAAAGAGATCGTAAAAAGACGCTTTCGCGGCTTCAAAAAGAACCGTCTTGTCTTTGCCCTTCAAAATATACGCATTGTAACTCGTCCCGTGGTCGGTATGCATGACAATGTCAAATACCCGCAGATTAGGGTCAAGATTCCCCACCCACCAAAAATCATCTGTTAATTGTTTCGATAGCATGTTCTTTTCCTCCGATAAAATAATAAAATATTACACTCAAGCAGCTGACCAAGCACCGCCAAATGTCTGCATCCCGCGATACCAGTCACCGTATAGTTCTTCCGCCCGCGACTCGTACTCATCGCGGTCTCCATACATAATATTCGTCGCCACCGGATAGAGACCTTCTCCCTCGGTCAGGTAAAATTCCGCATAGATAAAATCATACTCAGGTGAGAATCCCGTCGCTGAGACGTAATACGAGGCCTGATCTCCGGAATCATATTCATAGCAATCCCAATCGAACCCGTCCTCATTCGCACGCGAAAGCAACACTTCCTCAATCGAAAACTCCGGATATCCCTCTAAGGTCGACATTCTCACCAGGACGATCGCCGCCTCTTCCGCCTGCGTAAGCGTATGGTTCCAATCCTCGTCATTTCCGTCATACCCGTATTCATCCTCATCGTATCCGGGCACATTGGGGTATTCGGGCACGTCGGGGTAACCGGGAACATAGGGGTCGGTGTTCGGCAGCGGCAGACCCTCAAACAAATCGCCGTATCTGCTTCCGCCCAGCACGCCCGAAACCATTTCATCATAATAGTTCATGATCTGATCTGCATAGTGCTCATTTACCCAAACGCTATATCCTATGCCGCCTGCATATACGCAAACTGAGAGAATGATGGCCGCCAAAGCTGCATTTCCGCCTGCATACGGCGAAAACCGCCTTGGACTTTGCGGACGCCAGCCCGGAGGCGGCATCTGTCCGTACGGCTGCTGCGTATAAGGAGTCGGCTGTCCGTAGGGCGGCGGTTGCTGTTGATACGGTTGCTGCGCATATGGCGCCGGCTGCCCGTAAGGCGGCTGCTGTCCATATGGCGCCGGCGGTTCGTAAGGCGCCGGCTGTCCATAAGGTGGCTGCTGTCCATATGGCGGCTGCTGTCCGGAATATGGGACGGCGCCGGGCGGGCGAAATTCATACGGATATGGCCCTCCGGGCTGGCCCGGAAACACATCATACGGTGCCGAAGGCCGTGTCAACATGATGAGCATAAGGATAATACCGGCATAAGGAATCAGGAAGAGCAAAACAAACGCCCCGTGCCTGTCAATATCATGCAGACGCCGAACATAAAGCGCGAGCAGCGGTATGAGTGTTGCCAACGAATAGATTCCAAAAAGCATGAGATACAGCGTAGCACCGACCGAACCGCTTGTGTCCCCATTCAGAATCGCACTAAAATTTTTCATGACATTCATTGCCATTGGATAAACCGGAATACTCAAGCCCAGCGAAATCAGCTGGACAACAAAATACCCCTTCCAGAACGCTTCTTTGGTGGTTCTGCCGGAGAAATTCGCGTAATATCTCCAAAAATACCCGAACGCCTGCAAATATCCGATTTTAGGCATATTAACGCCTCCTTTACTTATTGCTTCGCCGATTCAATATTGGACATCTTGACGACCAGCACGACATCCTGCTTCGCCCGAAAGCCTCGCAATACCATCAGTATTGCTGCGGGCCCGCCTTTTTTCCGCGCAGCTTGCTGCGTAATGGAAAAACGGACACGGTAGAGTGCCACGCGCTAAAGCGCTGCACTCACAGGTGTGCGAGGTACAACGGAGCGAAAGCTCCTGTACCTCAGCCAGCGTAGGTGCGCCTTGCATGATGCCGTGCTGCCTCGCCAATTTAGTCCAACCTTGAATCGACGAAGCAATATCTGCTTATAGCAATATATCTTACCGCATTCAGGCAAAAAAAGACAGCACTCTGCTGTCAAAGGGTGCACGTCATAAATATATTTTTTATGACAAATTTCGTGTATGTATTGATTCCCCTATTTTTTTGATGTACACTATTTAAGTGTTATTGCTTAAATGTAGAGGTGAATACAATGGATGAAATGACTACACTTGAACGGAAGCGGCAGAAACTTTTAAGTAACATTGCTAAAATCGACAGTATGCGCAAAGGTTCGCTCTGCGAACAGTACGTCAATGTGAAACATAAAGACGGGCAAACCGTTAAGAAGGGGCCCTACAGAATTCTCACGTTGACCGGCGAAAATGGTAAAACAAAGACGAAATCTATTCCATTAGAAGATATTCCGTTCTTCGAAGCTGAGGTTTCAAAGCACAAAGAGTATCGCAAATTGACAGAGGAATATGCGCAGGTATGTGAGCAAATATCAGCTGTCAGGTATAGCGATGGCACATGTGATCCGGAGGAACGCGGTAAAAAAAACTGATCATTGCGGAGGAGCGCGAACGCGAAGCCGCAGCATTTGCCGAAGTTGCTGCGCATCTGAATGCCGAAGGCTGCACGGATATTCTCAAAGCCGAGGATGCTTTTCGCGCTGCCG
>BNUG01000049.1 GCA_025997195.1 Clostridia bacterium
TCTTATCGTCGCGTGTATAGATCGGAATACTCAGCGGATCCGAGGGATGAGGGAAACGCATGAGCACGCCGCCGTGGTAGAGATCCAGCGCGAAAGGCTGGATATAGCCGGTAGACGGTGGCATGACGCCATAAAAATAATTGACGTAGCCATCGAGATTGCTGACGCTGACGGAAGACAATTCCGGGACGCTTTGCAGGAGCCTTAGCTTCTCTTTATCGTTGATGTGCCGGAGATAGCGGAAAAGCGCCTCTTTGCGCATCGTTTTCACAAGGATTGGACGATTGGCGTCCGCCAGTCCCCACATCCGTTTCTCGATTTTCCGAAGATCCTGCTCGGTGATCGCTTTGTCCGCCCGAACCTCCCAGTCCGTCCGGTTCGTCTGTCTTGCCCGATCCGTTCCGGCCGTTTCACTATCCCCGCAGATCTCGTCCCCGGTAAATTCGATCGTCGTGTAAACGCCCCGGTTGACAGAGTTGCAGATGAGGACGTGCGCACAGGGGCCAAGCGTCTCCCGCACGGCTTTGAGGTAGACGAGCGACAAACCGCGCTGAAATGCGCGGTTGGCCGTGTTTTCGCGGATATCGCAGAACACGACTTCGCAGCTCTTCACGAGCGGTTCGTTCAGCGATACGTCGTCGCCATTGACGCGCGCCGTGATCACGCGGTAGGGCAGATGGGAGCGCCGCTCCAGATAGAGCTCTTCGATGCGCGTCCCTTTCGGCACGAGCAAGTCCTCGGCTTCACTCCTAGCCTCGCGAAATAGTTTGACGTTTAAATCCATAGCAAAAGTATAACACGACAGTGAAATAGGGCAAAATGGTGACAGTGCTTACCGCCTTCCGGCCAGCACCTTGATCTGCGAGTTCACGCTTTTTGAACCCAGCGCAATACTTCTGAACAAGGCGATGCAGCCGACAAAGGCGAAGATCAGCCCCATAATAAGATCTCGATACATGTCGCCTTTTAGTTCCGGATCCGTGAACATGTACTGGAGGATAAGCGGGATATCGGCATTTGTCCGGCCCGTACAAAAACTCTACCAAAGTAGTTTTCCGCCGATGTTCAAGAGTTATGTTCACTGGTAATCACGCTGCCATTCCCGCACCCGGCAGGCGGGAAAGGACGCACCCGGCGGGAAAGGGCGCGTTGTGTGTGTACCCGGATTGCGGTACAATACAGACAGTACCCTATTATTGCAAAATTTTGTTTCAAAGCCGTAATGCGGGGTATTAAAAAATCATCAAGCAACATGTGGAATGAAGGTCGAACGGAGGTAGATCAAATGGCAGATTTGAAAGGCACGAAGACAGAAGCCAATTTGCAGGAAGCGTTTTCCGGCGAATCACAGGCGCGAAACAAGTACACGTTCTACTCGTCTCAGGCGGCGAAAGACGGTTTCCGGCAGATTTCGAATATCTTCGCGGAAACGGCGGGCAATGAGAAGGAGCATGCTGAACTCTGGTTCAAATATTTCCACGGCATTGGTACGACGGTGGAAAATTTGGCGGACGCGGCGGCCGGCGAGCATTACGAATGGTCGGATATGTACAAGCGGATGGCCGCGGAGGCGAAGGAAGAGGGCTTTAAAGAGATCGCGCTCCAGTTTGAGAATGTGGGCAAGATCGAAAAAACGCATGAAGAGCGTTATCTCAAATTGAAAAAGAATATTGAAAAGGGACTCATCTTCGAGCGCCCTGAGCCTGTGGTTTGGAAATGCGGCAACTGCGGTTTCAAGTACAAAGGCAAGAAGGCGGTTGACGAATGTCCGGCGTGCAAGCATCCGCAGGCGTACTTTGAGTTGGACGTGCAGGCATACTAAATCTCTCTAAACTATTTATGAAACAACATATCGCGGGCGATGCTGTCAGACACGGCGTCGCCTTTTAGCTGACGTACGAGTTCGAAGGCGAAAGCGGCCGCTGTTGCGGGTCCGCGTGAGGTGGTGATATTGTCCGAAACACAGACGGCGGTTTCCGTCAGGACGGCACCCGTGAGTTCCACTTCGAAGCCCGGATAGCAGGTCGCCTCTTTCCCTTCGAGCACGCCCGCATGGCCGAGTACGAGCGGGGCCGCGCAAATCGCCGCGAGTTTTTTGCCTTGGACCGCGAAAGACTGTATCTTTTCGCGCAAGCGGGCATGGTTGTCGAGGTTTTCCGCGCCCGGCATACCGCCCGGCAAAACGATGAGTTCGCAGCTGTTGTAAACGGCGTCTTCGAAGACGATATCCGCCACGACCTCAATGCCGTGCGCACCTGTTACAGGCAGCCGGCCCATGATGGAGACGGTCTCCGTTTTCAGCCCGGCGCGGCGCAGGATGTCACAAACCGTGAGCGCCTCGATCTCTTCAAATCCGTCCGCAAGATGTATGTAAATCATAGAACTTCCTCCAAGTTTCTTGCCTGTAGCTGCTCGGCGCTGTAGTTGGCCGGTCGTGATTGCGCTATCACACCACAATGTCGTTTTTCTCGGGGTGCTCGCGATACCATTTGACCGCGTAGGGGCAGATGAGTTTCGCTTTGCGGCCGTCCGCCTTCAGTACTGCGTAGCACTCTTCCATGAGCTTGCCCGCGATGCCCTGGCCGCGCAGCGAATCATCCACAAAGGTGTGATTGATGGCGACGACGCCCGGCGTGTAGTTTGGGAAAGTGACTTCGGCGATGATGTTGCCCATAGTATTTTCCGCATAGATCCAGTTCGGTTCCTTTGTGAATTCCATAATATTCTCCTTGTACTTAGGCGATGCTCGCGCAGCCTGGCGTTCCGCCCAAAGCCCTCTGCTTTGTATCAAAATCAGTATATCAAAATCGGCGTCTTATTTGAATAATTTGAGTAGATCGCGCATGTGTTCGATGATAAGATCCGGTTTCGGCGATCCGGCCCGTTTTCCCGGCGGGAGCGCGACCGACCAATCGGCGAGAACTGCGCAAACGCCTGCCCTCTTTGCAGCCAGGATGTCGTAGATTGCATCTCCAAGATAGATCGTCTTTGCCGCCTCTGATTCGAGGCGCGCGAGCGCGAGAAGGAGTGGTTCCGGGTCGGGTTTGAATTTCGAACAATCTTCTTCTGTGAGAACAATGTCAAAATATTTTCGAATGTCAAAATGATCGAGAGCCTTGTAGGTAGAGTTCGCGAGTCGGCTTGTCACAAGGCCGATCTTGATTCCGAGTTCTTGCAGCGCGGCAAGTGTTTCTGTCACACCATCGAAAAGGTGAATACCGTTAAGGAATTTTTCCCGCTGATAGGTCCGGTAAGTCTCGACCGCTAATTGAAAATCAATTTCAGGCATGATACGTTTCATGGAGAAGGCGAAAACTTCACCGAGCGCTGTACGAAGCTCGTCCAGTGTGACTTCCCTTCCGGTCAACATTCGCACTGTGTACTGCCACGATTCGATGACGATGTCATTCGTGTCCATGATGGTACCGTCGAAATCGAAGAGCGCCGTGTCAAACTTTATGGTTGACGGCGTTGCGTCAATCGTCGATGTTGACAGGCCGGAATGGTGACCGGATACACTCACCGGGCAGGCCATTACGCAGGCGGCCTTTGCTTCAGGCGTTCATTGATGAAAAGGTCGAGATCTCCGTCCATCACCGCCTGCACATTGCCGTTCTCCGCATCGGTTCGATGATCCTTGACGAGGGAGTAAGGGTGGAAGACATAAGAACGAATCTGATTGCCCCACGCGATTTGACTGTAATCTCCGGCAAGCTCCGCGAGGCTGTCCTTTTGTTCCTGTTCCGCGAGTTCGAGCAGTTTGGATTTGAGGATGCGCATGGCGACCTCTTTGTTTTGATGTTGTGACCGCTCGTTCTGACAAGTGACTACGATGCTGGTCGGAATATGCGTGATGCGCACGGCCGAATCTGTCTTGTTGACATGCTGGCCGCCCGCACCGCTGGAGCGATAGGTATCGATACGCAGGTCTTCGGGCGCGATGTCGACCGTCACTTCGTCGTCGATCTCCGGCATGACGTCTACCGAAGCAAAACTCGTCTGCCGCTTGCCCTGCGAATTGAAGGGCGAGATACGCACAAGGCGATGGATGCCTTTTTCCGTTTTTAGATATCCGTAAACATTTTCGCCTTCGACCGTGAAGGTCGCGCCTTTAATGCCGGCTTCGTCTGCGCTCTGGATCTCCCAAAGTTTGACCTTGTAGTTTTTCGATTCCGCCCAGCGCATATACATGCGGACCAGCATCTCCGCCCAATCCTGGGCGTCCGTACCGCCGGCGCCTGCGTGGACCTGAACGATCGCGTTGGCGCTGTCATGTTCGCCGTCGAGCAGATTGGCGATTTTCATCGCGTCAAAACGCTGCGTATATTTCGAATAAGCTTGGAATACCTCCTCATCGAGGCTGCCGTCGCCTTCTTCCTCCGCCATCTCTACGATGGTTTCGAGATCTTCAAATTCAGCCTGTAATTCTTCGAATCCGGACAATTTTGTTTCGATAGACTTCTTTTCTTTGAGGAGTTTGCTGGCGGCTTCATGGTCTTCCCAGAAATCCTGGCGTTCACTGTCGGCGGAGATCGCTTCGAGGCGCGCGGAAAGCGTGCCGATATCCAAGGCGCTGCCGAGTTCGGCGAGGGCGTCTTTCAGCCCGCTGAGTTCCGGTTTTATTTGATCTGGTGAGAGCACGTTTATTTTCCTATCATTTTATCCGGCAATTTTGCTATCCCGCAATTCGCGGGCCGATGACCGATGCACCAACATAGGGGCGCAGGGCTTCGGGACAGGTGACCGTGCCGTCGGCCTGTTGGAAGTTTTCAAGAATGGCCGCGACAGTACGTCCGACCGCGAGGCCGGAACCGTTGAGCGTGTGAACGAATTCGGGCTTGGCGCCCTGTTCGCGGCGGAAGCGAATCCCGGCGCGCCTGGCCTGAAAGTCCGTGAAATTGCTGCACGAACTGATCTCGACATAGCGCTCGTAACTCGGCATCCACACCTCGATGTCATAGGTCTTGGCTGCGGAAAATCCGATGTCGCCCGTCGAAAGCGCAACAACGCGGTAAGGCAGACCGAGGCGCTTCAGCACTTCTTCCGCCGCCGCCGTGAGCGATTCGAGTTCATCCCAGCTAGTCTCTGGTTTTGTGAATTTCACAAGTTCGACTTTGTTGAACTGATGGACGCGAATCAGCCCGCGCGTGTCGCGTCCGGCCGAACCGGCTTCCTTCCGGAAGCAGGGCGTATAGGCTGTATGGTAGATCGGCAGCAGATCGCCGTCTAGGATCTCGTCCATATAGAGATTGGTTACCGGTACTTCGGCCGTCGGGACGAGAAAAAAGTCCTTGGCAGGCACCCAAAACATATCCTCTTCAAATTTCGGCAGCTGCCCCGTGCCCGTCATCGCCGCACGGTTGACCATGAAAGGTGGCAGAATCTCGGTATAGCCGTGCTCTTCCGTATGCAGATTTAGCATGAAGTTGATGACCGAGCGCTCAAGCCGGGCGCCCAGCCCCTTGTTCACGGAAAAACGCGCGCCGGAAATTTTCGCGGCGCGCTCAAAGTCAAGAATGTCGAGGTCCGTGCCGATATCCCAATGCGGCTTCGGCTCAAAGTCAAACGCAGTCGGCTCGCCGAAGCGGCGCAGTTCCGCGTTTTCGCTGTCGTCCGCTCCAAGCGGTGCCGAGGCGTCCGGCGTGTTCGGAATCCCGAGCAGGACGTCCTTCAGCTTTTCGTCCAGTTCCGCCAAACGCGCGTCATCGGCCTTGATTTGATCGGCCAACTCTTTCATCTCCGCCAGCACAACGGAGGCGTCGCCGCCTTCCTTCTTGATGCGCGGGATGTCTTTCGAAACCGTATTTTGCCTGGCCTTCCGCTGCTCGGCGCCGGCAATGATTTCACGCCGCTCTTTGTCCAGGCCCAGCACTTCGGACAGCCCGAAGTCGCCCTTGCCGCGGCTTTCTACCGCCGCCTTGACCGCGTCATAGTCTTCGCGAATTCTCTTGATATCTAACATGCAAGTTCCTCTAATATTAAATGGCGCAGAATGACCAAGGTGCTTACTCTTCCTCTGCGGCAGTCTCAGCATCTGTGGTTTCCGTCTCATCGATCGGCGTCACCGGATGCGCAGTCGGGCCGGTCAGCTGCGTGAGAATACGTCCGAGTTCTTCTTGCGCCGCACCGTAAGCCGTCCAGTCGCCGTCCTTCAGCGCCTGCTGTCCCTTGTCATAGGCCGCCTGTGCTGCCGCGATCAACTCTGTATCCGACAGGTTGCTCGTGTCGGCGGCGCTCGAACCGCCGGTTGTGCCGCCCGAACTTCCCGAGTCGCCCGAACTGTTATCCGAGGAGGAAGTATCGCCGCTTCCGATCTCCTGATCAACATCTTCGCCGCCGGCCTTCGTGGCCGCCGCCCCGGCGCCTTTCCCAAACATCGAGTCGAGCGCTTCCGCAAGCGTCGGTTCATAGGCGATTCGGTCATTGTAGTACAGGATGATTCGTTTGACTTCCGGCATCGAACTGCTGCTCGCCTTCAGATAAATCGTCTCCACGTACATGATCGAATCCTCGATCGGCACCACGAACATATTGCCGCGGCTGTACGTTGACCCCGAGTTTTCCCACAGAGAGAAGTCCCGGCTGATCTCTGTATCCTGCGCGATCTGTGCGTCGATCTGGTTTGGTCCCATGACGATACGGCCCTTCGGCAGTTGGAAGAGCACCAATTCCCCGTAATGCTCGCCGTCGTTCCTCGCGACAAGCAGCGCCGTCATATTGTCCTTGCCGTTCGGCGTATACGGGATGGAGTTAACGAACTCGACCTGTTTCTCGCCCGGCAACTTCATGATGTAATAGTTGGGCACCATCGCCGTCGCTTCATCGCTGGCGCCGACCTTCTCCTTCGCGATATCCCAGCGGTCCTCATTCTGATAGAAGACGCTGACATTCTGCATATGGTAGCGCTTGTAGACGTTGGCCTGAATACTCAGCATGGTCGCCGGATAGCGGATATGTTCCGCAACGCCCTCAGGCATCTTGTCCTTGGTCCGGAAGAGATCCGGATAGATCTTCGCCATCGTGTTTGCGACAGGATCGCCATTGTCGATCAAATAATATCCGGTGTCCCCTGTGTAAGCGTCGATCACGACCTTGACCGAATTGCGGATATAATTCGTCGAACTGCCGGCCGCCAAATTGTACGGCTCAGAATATGGATAGTAATCGCTCGTTGTGTACGCGTCGATGATCCAGTATAGTTTTCCTTCCGCTGTCACCATGTAGGGATCGGAATACTGGAGGAAGGGCATGATTTCACGTACGCGCTGCCCGATGTTGCGGTTGATAATGATGTGGCTGTCCTTCGTGATATTGGAAGAGACAAGCAGTTTCATGCTCTGCTCGCGAATCGCAAACATGAAGCGGTTGAAAGGATTCATGCGCACGCCGCTGTCTGCTTCGTAAGTTGTGTACACATTGCTGTCGCCTTCCGGATAATCAAATTCCGTTTCGTCCGTGCCGACAACGATATAGTTGTTCGTCAATTCGCCGAAATAGATTTGCGGCTGTGTGATCACCGGAGATCCATCCGCTGATTCCGGCGGAATATTCTTGACCAGCAAATCGGGCTGCCCGCTCGTCGTCACCTGGTCGACGCGCGAAATCGTGACGCCGTAGCCGTGCGTATATTTCAGATGTAGGTTCAGCCATTCCTGCGGTACCGTGCTCTCGTTGATCTCGCGCGCGGTCAGGAAGGTCTGCGTATATTTGCCGTTGATCATATAGCGATCTACGTCAACATCATTGAAATTGTAATACATACGGATACTCTGCGTAGAATTGTAGAAAATTTTCGCCGGATCGTAGTCGTTGATTCGGATGTTCTGTATCGAGCCGGTATTGGCGAGAATATCTTCCCTTGACAGATCGTTGGCGACCGGGAAGTCCTGGATTGAGACATCCTGCAAGTCATAGGCATTGAGCGTGGCCTCGATGTTATAAGCGAGGTAGGGGCCTTCCTTGTTGATGGCGTCCGGGGAAACCACAAGGCTTTGCATGATCGCGGCAACGATCGCTCCGACGATCCCGACGCCGATCATGATGCCGGGCGTCGTAAAAACGACCTTTACGCTTTTAATAATAACGCCGCGCGCAAACATGACAGCCGCGACCACTGACAACACAATAAGAATATTGTACACCCACAGATTGATATGAATGTCCGTATACCCGGCGCCATAAAGTACGCTCGTGCTCGAGTACAGCAGGTCAAAGCGCTTCAGGAAGAAAAAGACGCCGAGCATGAGGAAAAACAGGATGCCGAGGGTGACGAGCTGCTTCGAAGCGATATAGATGAGTTCACGAAAATGCCCGCTCGAACTGTCGCGCGGCTGGGCTGAATTCTGGCTTTGAAATTGGCTGGGATCGATGCCGATCGCACGCAGGAGTCCATCCTTGAGGGCGCTGCTCTGCTGCGCCTTCTTCCTGCGCTTGCTGAGTTCGTCTTCCGAAATATCCTCCTCCTGCGGAATGGCCTTCGGCGGAGCGATACTCATTAGGATCGCATAGTAGATGAAGGTCATAAAGGCATAGACAACGATGCCGGTGATGATGGTGTTGTTGAGCCCGTGGATGAATTGTAGCCGGAAGGTGTAGAAGGATACGTCGTAGTGAAAGATCGGATCGGCGATCCCAAAAGCGGTCGAGTTCGAAAACTGCAGCCACTGATACCAAACGCCGGTGACAGCGGTGTAAGTCATGATGAGCGATGAGAGTGCGGAGAAGATAAGAGACAGTCTTTTTTGACCCTTCGCTCCCCATTTTTCTTCGCTGAGGATCAAGCGTTTGTGATAACCCTTGTTGATCGCGTTCAGATAGAGTGTCCCGATCAGCCACATAATGAAGAATACCGGGACGCCGATGACAAGCTGGGTCAGCAATTTCGTCAAAAATACGCTGAGATACCCGAGATCATCGAACCAAAGGAGGTCTGTGATGAAGCCGGAGAGAGCGACGAGCACGATGATCGCAATGATCGCCGCGATTACTACGTTCCGCACGATTTTGTTTCTATGCTGGTTCATTGGGTGTCCCTTTCCTGAGATTTGCTGCGATTATTTTCCACAGGCGGTCATCCGCCTGAGAATTTTGCTTGTATGGTTTCGATAAAGTCGAGAATATAGTAAGCGCCGATCGAATCCGGCATAAACTTCAAGGTTGCTATACAGGCGATGACGAGCACGAGGACAATAATCAAGATGGTAATCACGACCGAGATGATGTTCCGCTGTATTTTTGAAGGCTCGCCGACGGGTTTGGTCTTCTTCGTTCCCTCGCGGAGATCCGTTTCGCGTTCTGCTGTTTGCGGTTTCGGTGGTTCTGCGGGTGCGCCCGTGATTGTCGGGGCGGCCAGCGCGTCGTCGTAGGAAATGGCTGACGGCGTGGCAGGCAGCGGCTCAACGACCGGCAGCGGTTCCGGGATCGGAGGTATTAAGGCAGGCGCCTCGGCCACAGGAGGCTCCGTGGCCGGCGCTTCGGATACAGGCGGCTCTACGATAGCTGGTGCTTCTGCAAAAGACGGCTCTGCAACTGGCGCTTCTGCAGAAGAAAGCTCTGTAGTCGGCGCTTCGGATACAGACGGCTCTACGATAGCCGGTGCTTCTGCAAAAGACGGCTCTGCAACTGGCGTTTTTGCAGAAGAAAGTTCTGTAGCCGGCGCTTCTGCGAAAGAAAGCTTCGCGGGTGTTGGGTCTGGCTGTGCTTCCGTCAGAGACGGCGCAAGCAGATCAAGGAAAGATGTCTCCGGTTGCCATTGCGGATTTTCTTTTAGGATCTCGTGTCCGGTTTTTTGATAAGGAATGGGTGCCGGTGTTGGTTCTGGTTCTGTCGCAAAAGCCGGTACAGGCGCCGGTGCGGGTTCCGGTTTGGTGACTACAGGTTCCGGTTTCGCAATGGGTTCGGGCGTCGGCACCGGTTCTGTTACAAAAGCAGGTGCTGGCGCGGGTTTCGATGCCGGTTCATCGAATGGCAAAACGACCGGCTGACTCAGAAAAGCCGCAGCTTGTTCCCGTGTCGGAGCACCGCGTCCCCAGCCTTCCGGCAAAGGGGATGTCTTTTCGGGTTCCGGCGTCGGTAAGGGTGCCGGTTCGGGTGCGGGTTCCGTAGTAGGCGCAGGCTCGGCTGTCACAGGTACGGGTTCCGGCTCGGTTGCCACAGGCTCCGACACCACAATGGGTTCGGGCACTGGGGCCTGTGCGGCGCTAAAATCAAAGATTTCAAAGTCCGCATAGGTAAGCGGCGCGGGTGCGTTTCCGTCCACAGTTTTGAATTCAAGATCTGTCTCATGCGCCAAGACTGTCTCGTCCGTCGAAAGCCCTTCTTTTTCTTGCGCAATCAAGGCCTCGACATTCGTCTTTAAATCGGAAGGTTGTGGTGCGCCATGCGAAAATGCATGGCCGAAATCCTTCTCATCGAAAGCAAAGCCCGGTACAGGCGCAGGTTCACGTGTAGCTGTTATTCCGGGGTCACACGCGGGCTTCTGCACCGGAGCCGTCGGTTCGTCGGCTTCGACTGCTTCGGGAACTTTTCCAAACATTTCGTCCAAGATCTCATAAGAGACTTCTTTGGGCATTTCGGGCTCCGGGAACGCGAGATTAATCTGTTCGGTGATGGCGTCTTCTTGCGGAATCCCTTCTTCCGCCTGTGCAATATAAGCACCTACGGGCGCCGGAGTACCTTTTTCAGCCAGTTCCTTTTCGAGGCGGGCCTGGATCTCCTTTAGCATATCCAAATCAGCACGCTTCAGGTAGTCTTCGATTCTGTCTTCAACAAGTTCACGCGCGTTATCCCCGGTCACGAGGATCTCGGGCGTCGGCGCCGCTTCTGTGAGGATCTCATCGTTGACGAGACTCTTTGCTTCGCTTGTTACAGCCCCGCCGCGGCGTAACCGCTCAAATTCTTCATCCAGCAGTTCCTGGAATTCTTCGTTTTTCTTATTGATGTCGAAGAGCGCTTGTTCGGCCTCATCGACTTTTAGAGCAAAGAAACCGTCCAAGTCCCCGAAAGAGACTCCCTTAGAAGTTTCGGGCTCGGGCCTCTCGGGTTTGGCTTGCTTGGTAATGACATCTGCTTGGAAGGGCGCAGGCACAGGTGCAGGCACAGGCTCGTGTGTGGCTTGTACACCCGGAGCAGCTGGCGCAAACGCCGGAGCGGGATGTGGCGCAGACTCTTGCTCTGGCGCCGGCGGGACACCGGTTTGTGAAGGCTCCGAGGCAAATACAGGTGCGGCCTGCGCCGGTTCTGTTATCGGAGTAGGCGGCTGCGGTTTGGGGCGGTCGCCAAAAACAAACTCAGAGCGGAAATTCCTGCGCGGATGTTCCTCTGCCGGAGAGGGTTCGTGCGGCCTCGGGGGTTCCGGCGATCGCGGCTTGGCAGGCTCCGCTGCATGGACGGATTCGATTCTGTCAAACGAAAATCCTGTCGCGTTCGGCGCGGGCTTTTCTTCGGATGTGGAAACTTCGGGTTTTTGTTCCGGTTTCGGTGCAGCCGGCGGTTCCGGTTTCGGCGTGTCAAATAGAGTCGGCGTTTGCGGCGCGGACGGTTTTGGTGTGGGCGCTTCAAAGGCCGGGGCTTCTTCTACCGGTAAAGCAAAGGTCGGCGCTTCGAATGTCGTAGTCGCCGGAGTGTCTTTTGTCGGTTTGGGGGCGTCACTATGCGGAGTACGGCCTGCAAAGAGACCGCCCAGGCCCGAACCTGTTGCTCTTTCTTGTGCGCGCTTGCGCCGACGCTCGTCCAGTCTGTCACGAGCGGATGCGGCTTCATCCTCGTATAGGATACGATTGATCGCCTCATCCTTCTCGCGATCGATCTCGGATTTCTCTTCGCGCTGCGCATACCCGCCAGACCTTGCAGTCTCGGTCGCAGCAAGCTCCTGCTTTCTTTGCTGTTCGACATCGTTGCCGCATCTTTCGCAGACCGTATCTGTCTCGCTTAAGAAGTTTCCGCAAACCTTGCAATACATGAACATTCTCCTTTTAATTTTACAGCCGCTTCCGCCAAATCCAAGATTTAGGGAAGTACCATTGAGTGCACAATGTAACACGTTATTATACCCTCAAATGCGTGTGGTTTCAACATAGCCGGCATTTTAAGATTTTGTTGCCATTTTGTGTCAGCGCCTTCTCTCTGTCATACCTGTCCCAAACGTGGTCTTGGGAAATCCATGTACATCTTGTTCTCCTGTTTTTTGCTACAATAGCGGAATGGTACTGAACGAGCGGGAACTAATGGAATATGGCATGCGGCTCGGGAGTGAACTTGCTCCTGGCGTAGTGATTGCGCTTACAGGCGAACTTGGTGCGGGGAAGACGACACTTGCGAAAGGGATTGCGAAGGGGCTTGGTGTGACGGACGAGATCACGAGTCCGACCTTTACGATGATTAATGAATATACGAGCGGACGCTTACCGCTTTCTCATTTTGACGTCTACCGGCTGGGCGAGGGTGAAGCGGCCCTCGTGGGGATGGAAGAACTTGGGTATGAGGAATATTTTTTTGGCGATGGCGTAACGATCGTGGAATGGGCCGATCTCGTGGAGCAGCTGCTTCCGGAAGATGCGATTCGTATCTCCCTGTCGTATGGACCGGATGTGGAAACCCGGGAGGTTGTGGTTTCATGAAGCCCTATGTAGAGGCAGGAGGAAGGATCACAAACATTTCGGGTACGGTTCTGGCAATCGAAACGACGGGGCCGCTTTGTTCGGTTGCCCTATTGTCCGGCGGGCGTGTTTTCCATCGTTCGTCGAAAGAGGGATTGCGGCATTTGACTTCTCTTGTGCCGATGATCGATGAAGTGGTTTCGGAAGCGGGACTGCAGCCTGCAGACCTGGATGCGATCGTGGTATCCGCGGGTCCGGGTTCGTTCACGGGTATTCGCATTGGTGTGGCGACGGCGCGTGCGCTTGCGCAGACGATCGGGATTCCTGTGATCAAAGTACCGACCCTCGAAACCTTTGTTTATTTGCCTTGGGATGAAGCAGGACAGAAGGCCTGTTGCCACATTGTTTGTCCGGTCTTTGACGCCAGACGTGAGCAGATTTATTCAGGAGCGTATTTTCTGGAAGCGGATGGCCGCATTATGACATTGGTAAACGGCGGGGCCTATATAGTGGAAGACTATTTGACCTCTTTGACCGATGCGGCGGGCGCTTTCCAAAGATTGATGGCGCATACCGAAAATGCCGAGACGAAAATTGTTGTGGAGTGGATGGGTGACGGCGCGCATCTTGTGGAGGGCTGGATCGGGAAAATTCCCTCAAGAGATAGCGGCCGGGTGCAGGATGCGCGCGCGGTTCTTCAATGGGCGTTGGCGTATGGAAGCGCGAGCAAAGATCTTCCCGAACCAATTTATATGCGCAAAGCTGAAGCCAGCCGCAAGCTGGAGGAGAAGTTGGCGCTGGAAGCAAGACACAGGGACAGGCCTTCTGTCTTGCCCGAGCGGCAAGACAGAAGGCCTGTCCCTGTGTCTTGTGTCCCTGTGTCTTGCCGCACCGCATTGCCGGACGATGTTTACGGTATGTCGGTGGTGGAACGTCTTAGCTTTGGCGAGCCCTGGCTGGAACAGAGTATTCGCGACGATTTAGAGCTCTCCTACAGTGACTATGTTGTTTGCGCGATAGGGGGCGAAGGCGTTGCCAGCAGAAAAGCCAGCAGTAGCGAAGACATGGCAGAGAGGAAAACCGGAGGCGAAGCAGGCCTGACAGATGGGAAATCCGGCGGGGGTAGCCGGCGTATCCCTGGTTTCATTGCTGCCTATGCAGGACTGCACCGCATCGCCCCGGAGGGGCATATCACCAACATCGCCGTCCATCCATCCGTGCGCCGGAAAGGCGTCGGAACACAGACGCTCTTGGCATTGCTGCACAGATCCGAGGCGGAAGGTATCACAGACTTCACGTTGGAGGTCCGGGAAAGCGACGTCGGCGCGATTGGCTTGTATGAAAAACTCGGCTTCCAGACGGAGGGCCGACGCAAGGATTATTATGCAAAACCGGGCGGCGGCCGAGAAGATGCCCTGATTATGTGGCGGCGGGACGGGCAGAACGGGCATACGAATTTGACAGCGCAGTCTGAACCTGAGTGTGCGGACGGATGAAAAACGGAAAGACCATCCTTTTGGGGATCGAAACCAGTTGCGACGAAACGGCGGCGGCGGTCACGGCGGACGGGCGCGAGGTATTGTCAAACATCATCGCCTCGCAAGTAGACGTGCATGCCGTCTTTGGCGGCGTGGTTCCCGAGATCGCGGCGCGGCATCACCTGACGGCGATCGGCAGCATCGTTTCCGAAGCGCTTCGCGAAGCGCGGGTGTCAACCGACGAGATTGACGCGATTGCAGTGACGAAAGGCCCGGGTCTGGTCGGCGCGGTGCTGATTGGTCTTGCGACAGCGAAGGCGATGGCTTATGTGACGGGTCGGTCGCTTGTTGGGGTTCATCATATCAAGGGCCATATCTGTGCGGCGCTTCTGCAGCATCCGGAACTGGAGCCGCCTTTCCTTGCCCTTGTCGTCTCGGGCGGTCACACTTCTCTGATCGATGTACGTGGTCTCGGCGGGGCAGAGGGGGATATGTCGGTGCTCGGGAAAACGCGGGACGACGCGGCCGGCGAGGCTTACGACAAGGTCGCGCGCGTGCTGGGGCTCGGCTATCCGGGCGGGCCCAAGGTCGACAAACTCGCTATGGAAGGCAATCCGGACGCGATCAAATTCAAGCGGATCATGCTCGAAGACGGCAGCTTAGACTTTAGTTTCAGCGGGCTCAAGACGGCCGTCATCAACTACGTTCATACAAAAAAACAAGCGGCGGAAAACGCCGCGGTGAAGGCTTCTGAAAACCGTTCGCTTGATTCTGAGAGCAGGCCCGCTGATAAAAAGAACCGTCTTGTTGATGCACAAGCTCCGGAGTCGTTCGATGCGGCTGATGTCGCCGCGTCTTTTCAGCAGGCGGTCATCGATGTACTTGCCGAAAAGACGCGTCAATCTCTTATATTGACAGGCCGCAAAAGCCTCGTGCTTGCGGGTGGCGTTGCCGCCAACAGCGCTTTGCGAAAGCGCATGCGGGAGATGAGCGAAGCGGAGGGAGTTGGGTTATTCATTCCGTCCCCCATATTCTGTACGGACAACGCGGCGATGATCGCCTGCGCTGGGTACTACGAATACCGGGCCGGCAAACGCGATAGTCTCGATCTTGACGCCTATGCCACCCTGCCTCTGTCTTGAGAAATACGACTGTTTTTGTGTCTATTCAGACCCCGCGAAGCGTATTTCATATTGGTGCAAACATTTCGTCATTGATGCATGTGTTTCGTCATTTTGCGCTACTGCATCCTTTGGACGCAGCACAGACTCCGGTGCAGAATCTATGAAATATGACAGGCTCTGGATTCTGCTTTTTTTCCGCCGACTTTGCCTTTTCACGTGGCTTTCGCCGCAATGTGAAAACGGACAGCGAAGCGAAGCGTAGGTAGTCGGCAATGGAAAAACGGGCACGGTAGAGTGCCACGCGCTAAAGCGCTGCACTATTTCTTTCTTTTGACCAGTGATACCACGCCGGTAATAATGATAACGATGCCGGCGACAAGTATGGTGATCACCCCGATGGTGTCCTTGGTCAGCGTCGCGCCGCCGGATAAGGCAAACACCAAATAAGCAAAATAAACCACGAGCCCTACCCCAATAATGGTTCGTATCACGGCCGCACCCAAAGGTTCGCGTTTCTTGGTCTCCGGCGCGGCTTTCACGCCGTGCAGGATGGGGGAGATGCCCTTGTACAAGTAAAATACCACGACGCAAAGGATGGCGACCTTGATGAGGTTGAAGGGGATGATGACCGTGGGCAGCATCGGGATCACGGCGCTGACGGGAAGGCCCATGAAGAGCGGCGTGACCACAAGATTGGCCGGCACCATGACGCCCGCCATACACAAACCGCCAACAATCAGTGAGATGATCGCGCCCTTTTTCGACTTGAATTTTTGGTACAGGAAGCCGGAGATGAGCACGAGCACAGCGGCGGCGATGATGTGCATGATCATCCCATAGGGACCGCTCGCCGGTCCCATCAGAAGGTCGTGCAGCAGGATGGAGATCAGCGCGACGACGAGTCCGGGGATCGGGCCGAAGGCAAACGCCGCGATCAGGATCGGAATATCCGACACCTCAAATTCGAGGAAGGGCGCCGCCGGCAGGATCGGAAAATGGATGAAAGAAAATATGACGGCCACCGCGATCATGAGCGCCATCTTGACGAGTTTTAACGTACGTGAATTGACATTGGTTTGCATAGAAGTTCCTCCCTTCCGGACTCTAACCGTCGGTAGATTGGATTCTAACCAATTCGGCCTCTCGGCTCGCGGACTTGTCGCCTCGCCGCAGCTTTTTCTGACACTGCCGACCTCGCGCTTCACCGCCGGTGGGGACTTTCACCCCGCCCTGAAACATTATTAACTTGCCAACATCATATCACAGGCCGGGCGCCTATGCAATACGTCCGATTGGCGAACCAATATCCTTGAACGGTAATCGTTACAGTTCACACAGTAGTTCGCGTCCGAATAGAAGGCGTGGAGAAGATGCCGTGCTTTAGTCACACCTAAGCGCAGGTTTAAGCCGATATTTTTCGAGGACGAGGTCGGTTGAATATTTCCGTTGTTTCTTCGAAAATATTCTTCCCGGTCGTTCGTAGCGTGTAGAGAACACTCAAGCTATTACACAGATAGCTGAGACTGGCGAAACTCCGCATCACCATGGCCTGTTTCTGTTTTCGTTTGTACAGCCTTGCGAGACGCTCGCAAAGCGAGTTGTTTGCAGGGACACGCTTATCGTGGAGGAACAGCAGCTCGTTTTCCTTGTAGTCTCTGAGACGCTTGTAGAGATTGTATCCGTCTCTGTAATATTTGCTTGGCGGTTCGTATTCGTATTCCAGCCCGGCGGTTTTTAGTATCTCGTCATACCGCACTTCGAGACGAGTCACGATGTCAGGATCCAAATCGTCATCTTCTCCCAGGCTATTTCGATAGTGTAGCATTTCAC
>BNUG01000050.1 GCA_025997195.1 Clostridia bacterium
TCGTTATTTCGTTCATCATCATATGGATAAGGTCGTTCAACTCAGCAAAGAAGTGATTGGCGACCCTGACGCCGACAAAAGCGATGATCAGTCCGACGATCATTCCGATGGGGATGCCCGTCACCGAAAAGTCATATTGGCTTGTTACAATAGCAAACATCGGTACGAACTTCGGGAGGATATGCCAATGGAAATACTTAGGGTCACGGGGCTGACAAAAATATACGGCAAAGGCGATACCGCCGTCGCTGCTTTGGACGATATATCGTTCCGCGTGGATAAGGGCGAGTTTGTCGCGATCGTCGGCGCGTCCGGGTCGGGGAAGTCTACGCTCCTGCATCTGCTCGGCGGTGTTGACCGCCCTACGTCGGGCAGCGTCGTGATTGACGGCAATGCCGTAGGCGAATTGGACGAGAGCGAGATGGCGATTTTTCGCCGCCGCAATATCGGAATCGTTTATCAATTCTACAACCTCATTCCGACGCTCACGGCAGAGGAAAATATCAGCCTGCCGCGCCTTTTAGATAACCGCAGGCCGGACGAGGCGAAACTCGCGTCGATACTCGAAACCATCGGGCTGACAGACCGCGCGAAACATTTGCCGAGCGAACTTTCCGGCGGGCAGCAACAGCGCGTTTCCATCGGGCGCGCGCTGATCAATGACCCTGCCGTTATTCTCGCGGACGAGCCTACGGGCAACCTCGACAGCAAGGTGGGCCGTGAAATCATAGACCTGCTGAAATTGTCAAACAGGCGCGACGGGCAAACGCTGATCGTGATCACGCACGACGAAAATATCGCGCTCGGGGCCGATAGAATTATCACGATCGGCGACGGCAAAATCCTTCGTGACGAGGCGGTACGGGTATGAAACTGACCGCGAAATTGGCTTACAGCCAAATCAGAATAAACCGCTCGCGCACAGCGTGGACGCTTCTCGGAATTATTCTCTCGGCGGCATTGATCACGGCTGTTTGCAGTTTTGCGGCTAGCGGTAATGCTTTGATTTTGGATTTACGGAGCAAGGGCGATGACGATTTCGGCGAAACGCTTACCGCATTATTTCTGATTCCGGCGTGTATTCTGATCGCGCTCATTATTTCAATGTCTGCCGTCGTCATCTCGAACGCATTCCGCGTAAGCGCGGGCGAGCGCAGCGCACAGTTTGGCATATTAAAAAGCGTGGGAGCTACAAAACGGCAAATCACTTCTTCCGTTTTGTATGAAAGTCTATTCCTTTCGGCGACGGGCATCCCCATCGGAATGATCGTCGGACTGATCATCGCTTTTGTCGGCGTCAGGGTCGCCAATCACTTCTTTGCTGAGTTGAACGACCTTATCCATATGATGATGAACGAAATAACGATCGCTCTTGATTTTGTTGTTGCGTGGCAGGTCTTAATCGCCGCCGCATTCATTTCCTTCGCCGCCGTGCTGCTATCGGCGTGGCTTCCCGCGCGCAAGGCGGCAAAAATCACCGCTATCGCAAGCATTCGCGGGACGGGCGAAGTCAACATGGAAACCTGCCCGTCCGGCAGGCGGACGCGTCTGCATACAAGTCCGCTGATACAAAAATTATTCGGATTCGAGGGTACGCTCGCAGCGAAGAATATGAAACGCAACCGCCGTAATTTTCGCGCAAGTCTCGTTTCGCTTACCGTCAGCGTGGTTCTGTTTATTACCCTAAGCGCGCTTTCCGAACAGGCGCGGGCGTTTGAGAATATCATATTCCCCGACGTTGACGCGGCCGTTATCGTGGATTATTCCTCCGCGCGGGAAGAAACCATTATCGCCGCCCCCATTGACAGCGAGTTTGCACATGCGGTAAGCGTAAGACTTCGTGAATATGAAAACACAGCAATCTTTGGCGTAGGCGACGATATGGAAACATATACCGCCGTTGTTCCAAGGGAAGCAATCTCACCGCAAATGCTGGAGGTATATTTCGGGTTCGAAGAACATAGCGCGTATGAAGTTCGGGCGGAAATTATAACATTAGATACCGTGAATTACGCCGCGCTCTGCGGCAAGGCGGGTGTTCCTGTCGGCTCAAATATCCTTGTCAATCGGTACAGCTACGTGGATAAGGGTTACGAAATATCGATCGAGCCGTTTACGCTTGCGGGCAAAACGGTGCAATTAGTGAGAGCGAACGGCGCAGTCAGCGAAGTCCCTGTACACGGCGTATTAACGCAGGAGGATGTACCAAACGAGATTCTGGGACCAAACGTACAGGTAGTTCGGCTGATTGTTCCGCAGGCTGAAACGCGAAACTATACGTGGTACGCGAACACCGCAGGCATTGACGGATTCATAGATTACGCCAATGATGTTATGGAAGAGATGTTCCCTGAGGCCCCGGAATCCGGCTATATGGAACGCGGCTTTAACACCCGCGTGTACACCATTGGGGACTATATGAAAGTGATGAATATCGGCATTGAGTTGGCCATGGTTTTCGTATACAGTTTTGTGGCGCTGCTGACCCTAATCGGTCTTACTAACGTCATAAGCACGATTTCAGCGAATGTGCGTATGCGCGCGCGGGAGTTTGCGGTTTTGCAGAGCGTCGGGATGACCCGCCGTGGTCTCACGCGTATGCTAAACCTTGAAAGCGTGATGTGTACCGCAGGGTCGCTGATCATCGGACTGCCACTTGCGCTCGCGCTGACTTACTTCATAAATTTACCGATTCGGGCGGCGTTTCCGATTCCGTATCAGTTTCCGTGGCTTGCCTGCGTCTATTGCGTGTTCGGCGTATTCGCGGTGACTTGGGTTACTATGCGTTACTCACAGGGCCGGCTGAAAAACAACAGCATTGTAGAAACAATACGTGGGTGATTTTGAATTTTCACCGATGTCACTGTCATTTCCGCGAAGGCGGGAATCCAAAAATAATGACTGTCTTGAGATTCCCGCCTTCGCGGGAATGACAAGAGTGGCTCGCGGGAATGACACTTGAGGAACACCGCGAGGACGGTGTGATATGATAATCTTCGATATGACTATGACGCAGAAAAAAATTATTGTTGTTCTTGTGATCGCCATCGGGGCCTTTTGTGCGTTGGGGCTGCGGTATTACAATGGCTATTGGTTTTTCTTTGATTTTCCTGACCGGTCGGGGTGGGTTTCTGCGGACGAGGGGCGTCGGTACTTGGACCGGCACGCGGGCGCGGTGAAGAGCGCCTTGCTTGAAATCGATTCGGAGAAATATTACTTTGATGCAGATGGGGCGGTCTATACCGGCGAAATCACATTGGACGGATACGTCTATTCCTTTGACGATGAGACAGGCGTGATGCGCTATGGGTGGACAGAAAAGGGCGACGACCGTTTTTATTTTGATACGGACGGACATAAGATCATGAATCGGGAATATCAGATAGACGGGCAGGATTATCTATTCGGGGAAGACGGCGCGGAATTTGTCGGCGCGGTCAATCTCGGCGGCAAAGATTATTATTATGAAGAAATTACGGGCAAACTGAAGGACGGCGAGAAGCAGGTGGACGGAGCCTGGTATTATTATGGGATGGACGGGGCGCGCTTTGATACGGGATGGGTGACGCTGGCGGAGGGGCGGACCGCTTATTATGACGGCGCGGCGGGGATGCTTTTTGGCGAGCAGACGATCGACGGGCAGCCTTATTTGCTGAATATCAGCACGGGCGGGCGGCTGACCGGGACGGTTTATTTTGATGGGGCGGTCTTTACGATCAGCGGGGACGGGGTCGTGCAGGACAAGCGGCGAATCCCGGTTTGGAAGGGCATCGATGTGTCGGTGCATCAGGAGGAGAGTGTCGACTGGGCGGCCGTGGCGGAAAGCGGTGTGCAGTTTGCGATCGTGCGCGCGGGCTATCTCGCGGCGGAGGACCGGCCGATTTTCGCGCTCGACAGACTCTACGCGTACAATGTGCTGGAGGCGCAGAAAAACGGCATCTCGGTTGGGGCCTATCTCTACCTCTACAATTTCACCGAGGAAGGGATACGGGAAGGACTTGACGACTTCCACGCCTATACGGCCGAACACCGAATCAAACTCGACCTGCCGGTTTTTCTCGACGTGGAAAATGAGGAGTATTTCCGGGTCGGATCGGAGGAATTGGGCGGCTACGATTACCGCACTTCTTTAGTCAGGAACAGCATGGAATATCTCCGCGAACTGGGATACGAGCCCGGTTTCTACACCTTCGTGGCTTGGGCCGGCAAGCAGTTTGACGCGGAGCGCTTGTGGCGGGAAGGCTATTCTTTCTGGCTCGCCCGCTGGTACAATAACAATGCAGACCTCGACCCGGCCACGAACGCCTGGAACGACGAAGACCATCCGAGCCTGTGGCAGTTTCGCGCGACGGGGCAGTTTCCCGGCATCCGTAAGGAAGTGGATGTGAACTATTTGTACTGGGACCGGATGCCGTGATTTTTCACGGAGAAGCCACGCGTGATCTCGTCAATCGCTAAATATTTCGCCCGAGCGCTTTCGCCTCGTCTAATTCTTTTCGTCCCTCGATATCTTCGGGGGCGTGGAGTCCCCCTGCTACGATCACGCCGGCTTCTTCCCATTTCAAATGCTCGGACATTTGCCGAAACATCAAAATCCCGGGTTCCGCCGGAACGCCGCTTGGGTTTCCGCAGGTCTGCAGCAGGGCGGCGCGCTTGACCGGCATTCCTTCTTTCAGCAAGGCAAAAAACCGGTCGATGGCGAGTTTGAGCTGCGCGCTGACGCCGAAGTAATATACCGGCGCAGCAAGCACGACCGCATCCGCCTGACGGAGCGCATCTAAGATCGGGATCATATCATCTTTTTGGACGCAGACGCCTTGCTCCACAAAACAATGGTTACAGCCGAGACAGCCGCCGATCCTGAGGGCGGCTACCCGAAACAGGGTGACGTTTTTTCCGGTCTCTTCGGCTCCCGCGATGAAGGCGGCGGTCAGACGGTCGGTCGTCCCGTTTTTGCGTGGCGAACCGGATAGGACTACGATGTTGTTACTCATTTTTCATACCTCCGTTTATAGGCATTATATCTCATTCTTTCGCGATCAGGAGCAGTCGTAATGGATGGAATTATTCTCATGAAGTCGTTTTTTGCAGAAGGTAAAGTCAATATTTTGCCTTTCGTAAATGGTATAATTACGATAGAAAAACGGCACATTTGCGACGAAATGGTATTTGCGTTTGAAAGGATAATCATGTCCGAAATCACTTATTCCCCAGCTGAAAAAGCAAATCGGAAACAGCGGTACGAAAACTGGAGAACCGCCATTGGCCTTCAGGCTGTTGACAATTTGACGCCTTCAAAATATTTGCTGGCACTGGCGGAAGAACATATCGAAGGCAAAAAAACGATCGAAGATGTCGAGACGCTGATCGCGGAATACTACAAAGACGGAGAAGGCAAAAACGCGGCAAAAGAAGAACGAAAAGAGGAGGCCGACATTGTTTCGGCAAGAATCACAAAACTTCTCGATACCAGGACGTTCACGCTGACGGAGAACTCTTTGAAAGCGATACACAAAAATCTCTTCGCGGGCTTCAAAGAATATACGCCCGGCAAATACAGAAAACATGACATTATAAAGAAGGAGTGGGTTCTCGATTCCGATACTGTTCAATACGGACACTGGGACATGCTCGAAGATGAGATCGCCCTGCTCATCAATCAAGAACAGCACTTTGACTATTCCGCTTTACCCGCAGAAAAGCAGGTGTCACATATTGCGGACTTTATATCGCAGGTATGGGTGCAGCACGCTTTTCTGGAAGGGAATACGAGGACGACTGCTGTCTTTGCCATCAAGTACCTTCGCAGTATCGGCTTCGATGTGGACAACAAACCTTTTGATGAACACGCAAGATATTTTCGCAATGCCTTGGTGCGGGCAAACTATCGCAACGGAGTCCGCAAGATCGAAAAGGACAGTAAATACTTGTTTTGGTTTTTTGAAAATCAACTATTGCAGGGGAAGCATGATTTGAGAAACCGCGAAATCCATGTCTTGTGGACGGATGAGACGAGAGAAGTCTCGCCGGGGGTCTTTCGATTGCCGGCCGAAAATGAGGGAATAAGTGACGGCGTAAATGACGGTGTAAATGACGGTGTAAAATTAACGGTAACAGAGAGAATCGTTTTTGAAGAGATTGTGAAAAACAATCATATCTCTGCGATGGAACTCTCCTCTATCACGAAAAAATCAATCCGTACCGTGGAAAGAACACTGAAGTCATTAAAAGAAAAAAGACAAATCACCAGAGTTGGTGCCGATAAAAACGGCCATTGGTTGGCAGAACAGGAGGGATAAAATGCTGTTTATCTGTTATTCAAAATGTACGACTTGCGCGAGGGCGCGCAAGTGGCTGGATGAAAAGAATCTTGTTTACGAGGTTCGCGACATCAAGACCGACAATCCTACGATTGCCGAGCTGAAAAAATGGCACAAGGCGAGCGGTCTGCCGCTGAAGCGCTTTTTCAACACAAGCGGCCTCCAGTACAAGGCGCTCGGCCTAAAGGACAAACTCGCCGGGATGAGCGAGGAGCAGCAGCTCGGGCTGCTCGCCACCGATGGAATGCTCGTCAAACGCCCGCTTTTGATCGACGCGGGAACCGTTCTGGTCGGGTTTAAAGAAGGGGAGTGGAACATTCTCATCTAATGGACAAACAACGCAAAAAAGAGCTGGCGGACTCGTACCGTCGGATGAAGGTCAGCATCGGCGTGTATCAGGTCACGAATACCGCGAATGGCAAGCTCTTCATTGATTCCTGCAACAATCTGAAAAATCGCTGGCTGACTCTTCGCCTCATGCTCGAAGATGGGCGCCACCCGAACCGGGCGTTCCAAACGGAATGGACCGAGGCGGGGGCGGACGCGTTTGTTTATGAGGTACTCGAGGAGACCGAGATCGAAGCAGATCTCCCGCCGCGCGAAAAGACGCAGCAGCTTAAAGAAATGAAAGAAAAATGGCTGGCGGAGAAACAGCCATTCGGAGCGCGGGGGTATAATAATAAATTATCATCGGAATAATCAAAGGCTTTACATGCAAATAAATTCATGGTAATATATGGAATATATTGTTTTGGAATAGGAGATTAGTAAATGCACTTATCGAAACTTATAGATAATAACAGAATCACGCTTGCGGATACACTCAGGAAGATTGCTCCCGATTATAAACAGCTTTCGATTGCAACCGGTTATTGGGATCTCGCCGGGACGTTGGAGATTATTAATGAGATCAAAAACTATGATTCCATTAGGCTATTGATTGGCAAGGAGCCGTTGTCGACACGTAATCAAAGGGCGCTCAATATCAAAGAGACTGATAACATGTTCCCTGACGATGATATCAGGGCTGACCTTATTGATATAGTTAATCCAACGAACCAAGCCAGTCAAAATAGAGAGCAAGATAAAGTTTCTTCGCTTCGAGAAGTGGCAATAACACTATCTGAACTATTAGAGGCAGGACGGCTTCAAGTAAAAGTATTTCGCAAACCCTTTCTTCATGCAAAAGCGTATATTTTCGGCAGCTTTGATACAGATGAACCTATAGGCATCATTGGATCTTCAAATTTTACCAGATCCGGTCTTGTTGGAATTACCGACGGCGGTAATGCCGAGCTTAACACGCCGGAACAAGAAGCCCTAATTGTAAAATATCCAGTCAGCGATACATCGCAATATGGACATCTTTCGTGGTTTGAATCCATGTGGAACGACCCCAATGCCATTCCCTGGGATGGCGAGTTCTCGGAGATTCTCAGATCCTCACCCGTAGGCGATTTAACCTTTGGGCCTTATGACGTATATATTAAGACGCTCATGGACGTGTTTCCTGATGAGCTCATCGAAACCGAGTCGTTTGACGGCGATATTGCTGAGGTGTTGTACAGTTTTCAGAATCGAAACGCAGGAATTTTGTTAAAAAAGCTTGAGCGAATGGGCGTTGCGATGTTGTCCGACTCTGTTGGTCTTGGAAAGACAATCACGGCAGGTGCCGTGATAAGAAATTATCGAGATAGCAAGAATGCGAGTCGCATCATTGTTATTGCACCGGCATCACTAAAGCAGCAATGGGGCGACGATCTTGGAGAGAGATTCGGCTTGCGGGCGAATCATGATTTTGAAGTGGTTTCGATGCAGGATTTGAACGTCATTGAACGATTGATAGAAGAGGGTCACAAGCCGTGGATGAAAGCTGTTGATTTGTTTGTGATTGATGAGGCACATAATCTAAGATCCGCCGGTAGCACGAGGTACGCAAAGATTTTGGAATTGCTTCTTGACAATCCGGATTCCAAAGTGCTTCTTTTGACGGCAACACCGATTAATAATTCGCTGATGGACTTTGCCAACCAGATTCAGCTCGGCTCAAAAGGCGTTTTAGATTCAATTAGCGTTCCTTATGTACGAAATGATGGGAAAGTAGAAAAGGTTGATTTTTTTGAAGCGCTGAACCGCATTCAGTCCGAAGCGCGTAAGGAAGAAAAAGCGGGCGGTGTGCTTGACTGGGATAAATATAGAAATACAATCGCGACCGGTCTAAGGCATTATCTGGTTCGATCGACCCGGCAAGGCGTTGAAGCCGAAGGCGGCATCATATCTATCGATGGAACGCGCCGGGAATTCCCGAAAAGCATCGTCGAGCAAATAGAGTATGGTTATGATAATGATGATGTTGATATGATTGCAAAAGCCATTGATGATGAAATTGCCACCGTGTTTGAACGCGTGAGCGTTCGTCATATTGATTTAGATGTGGCGTCGGAATTGACACAACAGACGGAGCATCCACTGGATCTATACAAGAAGCCGCCCATGCCAACTCTCTTTTCAAATGCCGCAATCAAATCGGTGATACCGAATATTTTTCAGGTTATTAATTTGATTGGATTTACGCCATATCGACCGGATTTGTATATGCAAAAATATCATGGGAAAGCCGTGACGGATATCAATACGCTGCTTCAGGCCGAAGCGAGTAACTCTGCTGAGAAACGCAAAATCAAGATTCAGATGGCGATTCACAATATGCTTCATATCACTTGGCTGAAGCGCATGGAATCGTCTGCGGCATCGCTTCTGAAGAGTGTCTCGTATTACCAAAAACGCATTGCATTATTTAACAAGTATCTGGACAAGGGCTATATCATTTCTCTCTCGGATATTTCACTACTCCAAAATGAATATGATGAGGATATCGAGCGTGCATTTTCCGATTATGATACTTACTTGAGCGATGTTCAGAAGGCTTTGGACAATGAAGAGGATTCATCTGCGATCGAACGCCAAGGCGTGGAGAAAAAGATTGCCGATCCGAAAATTTATAATATGGATGCTTTGAAGCGCGATATTGAACGCGATATTGGTATCACGGATATGTTGACCCGCGTACTCACAAAATTAGCAGACCCAACGACGAATGGGAAACTTAAAGCATTTGCAGAATATATTGAAAGAATAATCGCAGAGGGGAAATATGGGAAGAAAATCGTAGTGTTCAGCTTCTTTTCGGACACGATAGAGTATCTTGAAGAAAGTTTGCCCCTTGTCGTAACGAAGATACCGGATTTCAATACAAGATCCGCATTTATTACCGGTGGACGCGGTGGTAAAGTGGAGCAAGTCGCAAGGCGTTTTTCACCGGTGGCAAAGAAATATACGCTGAAGGAAGATGAAACCGAATACGATTTTTTGTTTGCGACAGACGTATTGTCAGAAGGTCAAAATCTTCAAGATGCCGGAATGCTGATCAACTATGATCTTCATTGGAATCCTGTACGAATGATTCAGAGGAATGGTCGTATCAACCGTTTGGGTTCCACATATTCAGAGGTGTTGATTGCGAATGCGATGCCGCATGCAGAATTAGAATTATTCTTGCGTCTTGTCAGGCGGCTTGAAAGAAAGATTGTCACAATCAAAAATGCCATAGGTATTGATCAGGGTGTATTGGACAATGAAATTAATCCCATCGAATTCATCGAGGAATATTCAGAGGCCGCAAACAAGATATACAGCGTGAATTCGGAAGAAGCATCAGAGGCTCTTGAAAATCTTGAAAATACAGAAGACATTCTCAGTTGGACGGATGATTATTCCTACGAACTCAGACGATTCGCGTCGGAACATAAAGATGACGGTGAAATCGAACGCCTCAAAGCCATTCCGCTCGGAAAATGGAACTATCTCCCGGAAAGGAAAACAAAACTCGCTGCGGATACTTGTCTGGCGCTTGAACGGGTAACCGGACGAACGTCCTTAACCGGCGTCCCAATAAATGAAACGCTTTTCATATCCGTAAACACAACCGGAAGATATGTAGCTGACTATATTGATGATGCCGATGCACTCGCCTCTATTAAGACTACTCCGGAGGACAATGGGAGAAGCAAAGATGCGATCCGTCTTGATCGTGAGATCGTGGCACGCCGTGCGGCAAGGCAGGCAAAAACCAAAGCGGAGAGCACGGAGAGTATTTACAAATTGAAGCCAAAACAAATTGAAGCGCTGACGGTCTTGAAAGATTATTTCCCAATTGATTTGCAAAGCGTTGTGGTGAAAGGTCTTCGAAATTCGCTGCAAAAAAAGACGTTTGAGCGGATCGTACGACATATAAACAGAGAGGTGAAAGAAGGCGGATCTCCGAATGCTTCAACCGTTTCGCAATTCGAAATACTCATCAAAGACTTGCAATCAACGGCCTCCGAGGATCGTCAAATCGATGAAACAATCAATGTGCTTTTCTATGCGGATAGGAGATCGTAAATGGCTGACGCAAATTATAGCAAACTGAATGGCCTGATTGAAAAACTGGCGAAAGAAGAAGACAAGGACAAAAGTCTTGATATCGCCGTTGAAGTGGCCGGTGAAGTGATGCATATTATCATGCCAAATGATGAGAGAGGTGTGAAGTGGGGCGCGTCGCTCAAGTACAGTGAGGATGCATTAGATGAGGTTATCCCGGTAAGTTCTTTCCCAAATCAAAAGGTGGAGACTTGGTTCGAAAAACATCCTTACCTTGGCGGCGAGAGGCTTGCCCTCAAACATTTTAAAATGGACAAGGTTCCGTTCGAGAGCAAGTTTTATTGGTTGAATAGGAGCGCAACGAAAGCTCGTGTGACAGCCGGAGTGATGTTATCCCCAAACTGGGAAGATTCCGAGCTTACAAAATATCCGGACTACAAGGTCGGGATTGATTTTTTCTTGTCCGCCGATACAAATTCTTTGCAAGTGGCAATCAGCGATACAGGAAAGCTCCGGGTTCTCGAATTGTCTGGGCGGCTTTCAAATACCCAAATAGACATCCTACGAAAAATCGACGGTGCCGGAGGATTTGACGGCGTAGGCGATTTAGAACCACAAAGAACGATACACAAAACACTCTGGGATGCGTTCGCGCTAAAAGAAGTAAATAAGAAATTCTACGAAGGTATCGCGTCCCATTTCACGGATTTGTATCAGCACTTACTTTCTAAAGAAGGGGGAGGGCGTGCCGACAATGATGCAAAACAATTTGCGAATCGTCTTCTGGGCAGACTATTGTTTATTTGGTTTCTTCGGAAAAAGGGCATTATTGATGAGTCAATGGACTATTTCGACAGCAAGAGTGCAGATGCGACCGAATACTATCAATCGTTATTGAAGCCCTTGTTCTTTGATACACTCAATACACCGTTCAAAGATAGGTGGATGATTTTCACAAAGCTTGATAAAAAGACACCTTATCTCAACGGCGGCTTGTTCGACCCGCACGAAAACGATTGGACAAATGAAACGGTGAGTTTTCCGCGTTCTTGGTTTGATTCGCTATATGAGCATTTTGACAAGTTTAATTTTACGACGGACGAATCAAGTCCCGAATATGAGCAGGTTGCCATAGATCCGGAAATGCTTGGGCGTGTATTTGAAAATTTGCTTGCCATGCAGCGCACTGAAACCGGCGATCAGGCGCGGAAGGCAAACGGCGCGTTCTATACGCCGCGTGAAATCGTATCATATATGTGCAAAGAGTCGCTCCGGCATTATCTTTACAAAGCACTCGAAAGTGACGCATGGAAGGACGGTGTTGACAAACTTCTTGATATGCCGGACAGTGAGTTTCAGGTCAAGCACAGCGATGCAAAAAAGGAACTCTTTGGCAAGACGAACGCAAAAACAATTGTTCCTGTCGTATTAAAAGCGCTTGATGAAATAAAAGTCCTTGACCCGGCATGCGGGTCCGGTGCGTTTCCTATGGGAATGCTTCAGTTGCTCCTGAAAACGATTGAGCGACTTGATCCTGCATATGATCCCTATACGATGAAACTAAAGATATTGGAAAATAATATCTACGGTGTAGATATCGAGCCAATGGCGGTAGAACTATCTCGTCTACGGGCATGGCTTAGTATTGTCGTTGACGAAAAGGATGTAAGAAATGTCAAACCTCTACCAAATCTTGATTTTAAATTTGTATGTGCGAATACTCTTGTACCGCTGCCAAAGAAGGGCGGGGATGGTGCGCAACTTCAATTGGTTGTAGGTGAGGATGATTATGCGGAAAAGGAACTCCTTCGTGTGCGGTCGGAGTATTTTGTTGAGACTGATAAAAAGATGAAGGAAAAACTACAATCAGAATATTACTATCTGCAGGGAACTGGGACTTTTTTTGATCGAGCTAAAATGATTCAGAAATGGCATCCTTTCGATGCAGCAATCTCCGCCCCATTTTATGATAACGAATTGATGTTTGGCATTAAGAATGGTTTTGATATCGTGATTGGAAATCCGCCGTATATTCATTTTGAAGACATCAAGGAATTGTCAAAAGATTTATATAAACCATTAGGATATGACACATACGAAGCAAGAGGAGATATCTACGCCTTGTTCTATGAAAAGGGAATGGAGTGCCTTCACGATTTTGGATTGCTTTGTTACATAACTTCAAACAAATGGATGCGTGCGGCTTACGGACAATCATTGAGAAGATATTTTGCAGGCAAAACCAATCCGGTAAGACTAATAGATTTTGCAGGACAACAAATATTTGATGCTACAGTGGATACAAATATTCTGCTATGTTCGAAAGAAGACAATGCGCGGTCAACCCAAGCAACGATTATTAAAGATGCTGAGAGCGTAAACAATTTGAGCGTTTATATTAGGCAAAACAGTTCGGTCAATGAATTTTGCACCGATGACAGTTGGACGGTATTATCCCCCATCGAGCGTTCTATCAAGGAGAAAATAGAGGCTGTCGGCACGCCACTTAAAGAATGGGATATCTCAATAAATTATGGAATAAAAACAGGATTGAACGAAGCTTTTATTATCGACGGAACAAAAAAAGACGAAATAATCGCAAAAGATCCCAAATCTGCCGAAATAATAAGACCTATTTTACGGGGCAGAGATATTAAGCGGTATGGGTATGAGTTCGCCGATAAGTATTTGATTGCTGTGCACAATGGTTATCGCAATGACAGTGGTAACGAAGTTGAGCCTATTAACATCAATGACTACCCTGCAATCAAGGCGCACCTTGACGAGCATTGGGATATTATCAGAATTCGAACTGACAAAGGTGTTACTCCATATAACCTTCGTAACTGTGCTTATATGGACGATTTTTCTAAGCAAAAAATAATATATCCAAATATGACAAAATTCTTGCCATTCTATCTCGATGATGAAAGTTACATGACAAATCAAAAGTGCTTTATTATTACGGGGATTAATTTAGCATATCTAACTGCGTTTTTAAATTCATCAATATTCAAGTATTGCTTTGCCAGAGATTTCCCCGATCTTATGGGTGAGACGCGGGAATTGGGGAAGATTTATATGGAAAAAATTCCAGTGATGAAGATTGACTCTGCAACCGAGTGTCTATTTTTTGAAAAAGTCATAGCTGTTCAAAATGGGCGTAAAATGGGAATACAAACAAAACCGATAGAACAAGAAATCGATTCTTTATTATTTGACTTATATAGACTTTCAAAAGAAGAACGAGCAATAATAGGCTTTATTGAGATTCAATGAACCTGATTTCTTGTTCAGATAGTCCAACAATTTGGAACACAATGCTATTAATTTTCTTTTCTAAAATATACCTATCTTTGCTATCTAAAGGAACCTCAATAATCTCCAGTACAGTCTCGGTAAGTAGTGTTTGAAAAAGGGAAGTTGGTTGAGGAATTGGTAGCTGCTCAATCTTGTATTTTTTCCAGCGGATAGTTCCAACACCAGTTGTTGTCCCTAATGTTGAAAAAAAATACTCCATTAAACTTGAATTTAAAAACCCTAATAAATACGCAAGATTGTTTCCTGTCATTAGAAATGTTGTTGCTTCCGCACAATATTTTCCTTCAATGTCCATTGCAAATTTTGTTTTATCCGAAATCTCCCCCCATATTATTTTTTGCTTAGAAAAATCGTCCAAATAAGTTCGTCTTGGATTATTATCAAGTTCTAACCAATGATGCTGGCCAGGAAAATGTGCCCCCGTATTTTTATTAGGTTTCCCGCTTGCAGTATATCTGCACTGCCCACGATCACGTAGTTTTTTTTCGAATTGGCTTAAGTACTCAAACACAACAGGATATTTTTTCAGTAGCCATTCATGACTGTTATATTCCGCGAGAATTATCCACTTGTCGGCAAACTCATAACCATATTTCTTGATGTCTCTGCCCCGTAAAATCGGTCGTATAAGTTCGACAGTACGTTCACGTTCCTCGGCTGTTTCGCATTTCTTGAGAATCTCCTCACGTTTTTGTTTGGTGATAATGAATGCTTCATTGCACCCAGTAAGTATGCCCCTGTTGATTTTAACATCCCAATCCCTCAGCGGAGTGCCAACCGCCTCGATTTTACGTTTAATGCTTTGCTCAATCGACGAGAGTATTGTCCAACTGTCGGAAGTGGCGAACGGAATTGTCACGCTATTCTGCTTAACATAAACGCTCGATTCTTTTCGGCATACTTTCTCCAGAGCCATTTCATTAAGAACGGAGGATATCATGAATTACGGGTACATCAGAGTGAGCAGCGATAAGCAGACTGTCGAAAATCAGCGGTTTGAAATTTCAAATTTTGCCAAACTGCAAAGCATTAAAATCGACGGATGGATCGAAGAGACTATTAGCGGAACAAAGAATTATGATAAGCGCAAACTCGGCACGTTATTGGGTAAGGTGAAAGCCGAAGACCTGATCATATGTTCAGAACTTTCACGGCTTGGGCGCAATCTTTTCATGATCATGGATATCCTGAATATCTGTATGAATAAAGAGTGCCGCGTTTGGACAGTGAAAGATAATTATCGCCTTGGCGACGATATTCAGAGTAAGGTGCTTGCTTTTGCCTTTGGACTCTCTGCCGAAATTGAACGCAATCTAATCAGCCAGCGCACCAAAGAAGCACTCGCTCGTAAAAAAGCAGAAGGCGTGATCCTCGGCCGTCCCGTCGGGCGGAAATCAAAAAAAGTAAAACTTTCCGGCAAAGAAGAATTCATTCGAAATCTCCTTGAACACAATGTGTCAAAGTCGGAAATTGCTCGTATTCTCAAGGTTAATCGCATGACAGTAGACGCATTTATCAGAAGAGAAAATATCTAATCGTTTGGCATCAGCTGAATTCTAGTAAGGTTGTGACATGTATCGGATTGTGAATGAACGGGTCTTTTAATGTGAACTTCCAGTAGTTTTTCCATCTCGATAAATACTCGTTAAAACCAAGCAGAAAATATTTAAAAAAAGCCTGAAGTCATGCGATTTTCGGGCTTTTTTTGCTTGACAAACCCGGTGTGAGTGATATACTTTACTTAGATGGAATTCTATCTCGTAAGGAGGGCGAAATGTACCTGGATTTTTTAGTGAAATTGCCGGATGCGCCGGGAAAACTGGTCAAAGTGAAAAAGGGCGATACCACCTACATCGATTATGAATATGACCGCACCTACGATAAAACTGCAAAGTATACAAGACCCAGACGTTCTACGATCGGCAAACTGTCAAAAGATGATCCGGCTGTGATGCAGCCAAATCAGAACTTTTTAAAGTTCTTTCCGGATGCGGAACTGCCGGAGATCAAAGATCGGACCACAAGGAGCAGCGCTCTTCGAGTCGGCGCCTACATCGTCATAAAAAAGATACTGAAAGACTATGGTCTTGTGGAAATACTCGGGGAATATTTTAGCGAAAAGGATCTCGGTCTGTTTCTTGATCTTGCTGCATATTCGATTGTTTGTGAAAACAACGCCGGCCAGTACTATCCTGACTACGCGTACAGCCACCCGCTTTTCACAGAAGATATGCGGATGTATAGTGATTCGAAGGTGTCAGAGTTTCTGAATTCTGTTACGGCCGATCAGAGCGTCGGGTTTTTAAATACATGGAATGAATCAAGAGATCACCGGGAAAAGATCTATATATCCTACGATTCCACAAACAAGAATTGTCAGGCCGGCGATATAGAGATGGTAGAGTTTGGTCATGCAAAGGTCGACATGGGACTCCCGGTCTTCGGCTATGC